>DATDAX010000240.1:0-9178 GCA_036525175.1 Terrimicrobiaceae bacterium
CGGCACGCGTCCTATCCGGCACGCGGTCGAAGTGCGACACCCCTCGTTCAAGGATAAGGATTTCGTGAGGCTGTTGCGCGAGCGTGACATCGCCTTGGTGGTCGCGGACACGGCGGGCAAGTGGCCGTTCATCGAAGACACAACCAGCGATTTTGTTTATGTGCGTTTGCACGGAGACGCCCAGCTTTATGTCAGCGGGTATTCAGCGTCCGCGCTCGACGCGTGGGCAGGGAAGATTCGCGCCTGGCAAGCGGGGCGCACTCCGGCCGGAGCGACGTTGGTCTCGTCGCGACCGAGCCCGCGACCAGAAGGACGAGACGTCTTTGTCTATTTTGACAACGATGTCAAAGTTCGTGCTCCCTATGACGCGATATCGCTTGCTCACCGTCTAGGGCTTGGGTCTGCCGGGGTGGATCAGCTTTCGCGCTTGCCTCGCCACCGACGAGGCAGGGCCTCCCCAAAAGACGATGCCATCCCGGACTAGGAATGCCCGCCGCGCGGGAAGGCCGAAGCGAGAACTCACGCCAAACGCCCGAGCAATCCTGCCGTCGCTGTCGGAGAGCAACCGGAATGGGAGGCCGTGTCTCGTTTCAAACTGCTTCAGTCGCGCAGGGTGGTCCGGGCTGATGCCAAATACCTCAATATTGCGACGGCCAAGCTCTGGAAAACTGTCACGCAACCGGCAGGCATGCATCGTGCAGATGGGTGTTCCCGGGCGGAAATAGAAATAAATCAAGACCACACTTCTCGCATAGGCCTCAGCGAGGTCCACGACCATATCGTTCTGATCGACAGCTGTGAGCGCCGGAGCGGGAGACCCTGCCTGCAGACCTCGCGGACCGCAAAACATGGAAAGTATGCCGTTCAAAGTTTCTTGCGGCGAGTCGTGCGGATCTTGGCCAGCTCGACCTGCAGTCGGGCGAGATCGTTGACAAATATCGCGCCATTGGCTTCGAGGGCGTCTCGATAATGCTCTGCGGCGCGGCCGCCTACTAGGAGCGCCACGTCTGCAGGGAGAAACCGCCGCAAATCGTAGAGCTCGCGTTCTACATTAGGATCGTCCGCGGGATATACGATGCTCAAGGCGACCACCCGCGCATGATTCTGCAAGGCGGCCCCAGCGATCTCTGCCGCCGGCAGACTCGGCCCGAGATAAACCGCCCGCCATCCCTGCTCCGCCGCAAGCGCCGTCGCCATCACCGCGCCGAGCTCGTGAAGCTGGCCCTGCGGCGTCGCAGCTACGAGTGTCGCATGAGAGTTCTCACCGGCATAGTGCCGGGTGGGATTCAAAAGGAAGGCGCGAATCGCCGCGGTGGCGAAATGTTCATGCGACATCTTGAGAACACCTTCCTCCCACAGGACGCCCAGACGATGCGCAAGCGGTGCGATCACATGCCGTAACAAGGCGTTGTAGCCCGATACCACAGAAACGCGCTCAAGCAGCGAATTGAGTGTCTCAAAGTCGAAGGCTTTCACGGCTTGGATGCAGTCCCGTATGATTGGCGTGTCCTGCGCGGCCGCCGGCTGCTCCAGGGCTGCGCGATCCTCCCGGGCATCGATGAGCGACTTCAGTTGCTCCTGGGGAAGATTCGCCACACTCCCAATGGGATGCCCCGCAAGCGTGAGCTGCCTGAGCAACTTCAGCCGCTTCAGATCCTCGTCGCTATACACGCGCCGCCGACTGGCTGTCCTCTTAGGCACCACCGCTCCATACCGCCTCTCCCAAACCCGAAGCACATGCGCCGTGAGTCCTGTTTCACGGACGACGACTTGGATCGGGTAGTTCATGGCAGTGCGCTTAGACGAAAGATAGACAAATAACAAGAGTAGGCAACAGAGATTTAGACAGAAACTTGACAAAGGCGGATTCGGCCCCAAAATATCTAGACAGTAATTAGACGCCATAATTGATCATATGAGAGATTCAGTAGTTATCATCGGGGCGGGTCCTGGAGGGTTGGCTTCGGCGATTCTCTTGGCGAGTGCCGGGTTGAAAGTCAGTGTGATTGAGCGGCGCGGGGTGGTAGGCGGGCGCACGTCGGCGATTGAATCTGAAGGGTTTAAGTTCGACCTTGGCCCGACGTTTTTTCTGTTTCCGCGTGTTTTGGAGGAGATTTTCGCCGCGGCCGGGGAGAGTTTGCGTCGCGAGGTCGAGCTTGTGCGGCTTGATCCGCAGTATCGGATCATTTTTGGCGGGGGCGGTGCATTGGACGCGACCTCGGATATTTCGCGGATGGAACGGCAGATTGCGGCGATCGCGGGGGGCGACGCGGCAGGGTTTCGCCGTTTTCTTGACGAGAATCGGGTCAAGCTCCAGCGAATGGAGCCCTGTTTGGAGAATCCCTTTCTGGGTTGGCGCGATCTTATCAATATGCGGCTTCTCAGGATGCTCCCGCTGCTGCGGCCTCATCAATCTGTGGATACGTATCTCAAGCGCTTTTTCCGCGATCCGCGCATCCGCCTGGCGTTCTCATTTCAGTCGAAATACCTCGGCATGTCGCCATTCCGGTGTCCGAGCCTGTTTTCGATCCTTTCATTCATCGAATATGAATTTGGCGTGTTCCATCCGGTGGGCGGCTGCTCAGCGGTGACGGCTGCGATGGGGAGGGTCGCGCAGCGGCTTGGCGTTGAGATCCGCGTCGATGAACCGGTGGAGGAGATACTCTTCCAGGGTCGGCGCGCTGTTGGCGTACGAACGGCGGCGGGGGTGCAGATGGCGAGTGCCATTGTGATGAACGCTGATTTTGCCCGTGCGATGTCACGATTGGTGCCGGACCGACTGCGTCGCCGCTGGACGGATCGCAAGATCGCTCGCAAGAAGTTCTCGTGTTCGACTTTCATGATGTATCTCGGTGTTGAGGGGCGCTTCGATCTTCCGCATCACAACATTCACATCTCGGCCGACTACGCGCGCAACCTCGACGAGATCGAAAACCGGCATGTTCTTTCGGATGATCCCTCCTTTTACGTTCAGAATGCCAGCGTTACGGACCCCACGCTTGCTCCGCGCGGGATGAGCACGCTTTATGTGCTTGCTCCGGTTACACACCAGCATCCCAACGTGGATTGGTCGCGCGAACGTGAGCGTTTCCGTGCGCTGATGCTCAGGCAGATTGCGAAGGCGGGATTCACTGATGTCGAGCGACGCATTCGTTTCGAACGGCTGATCACACCCGTCGATTGGGATCGGCAGTATGAGATCCACCGCGGAGCTACCTTCAACCTGTCGCACACCCTCGATCAGATGCTGCATCTGCGGCCCCGCAATCGATTTGAGGATCTTGATGGCATCTATCTCGTTGGGGGCGGCACGCATCCGGGGAGCGGTCTTCCCGTGATCTTTGAGTCTGCGCGGATAAGCACGCGCCTGCTTCTGGCCGACCTGGGGCTGGCGCCGGCGACGTTCCCCGCGGAGCAACACATTCCCATGAAGCTCGAGGTCGCCTGATGAACACCTGTCCAGAACAGAACTTTGAGACGGCGGTGCCTCCTGCTGCCAATGAGCGCGCGGCTCAGACGAGATGGGCTGAGTTGCCTGTGTCCAGGCGCTTGAAGTTTGTGCGCAATTTCCGGCACCTGCTCGCCGCACAGTCCGAAGCGCTCGCGATGGCTGCCGCGGAACCGGCCTGCCGGCCGGTTGCGGAGAAGCTTGTATCCGAGGTGTTGCCACTCGTCGACGCCTGCCGGTGGCTTGAACGGCGTGCGGCGCGCGTTCTTGCGGCGCGCACCTGCGGAGTGATCGACCGACCGCTGTGGATGCTTGGGCTTTCGTTTGAAGTGCAGCGCAGGCCTTTTGGGACCGTGCTCGTCATCGGTCCTGGCAATTATCCGCTCTTTCTTCCGGCCGTTCATTCCCTCCATGCATTGACCGCAGGAAACTCTGTTCTCCTTAAGCCTGCGCCTGGCACGGCCGATGTTGCCTTGGCGTTCGCGAGACTCACCCGTTTGGCTGGCCTTGATCCCACGTTGCTCACAATTCTGCCCGACAGTGTCGCAGCCGCGCAGCGAGCAATCGCTTGCGGTGTGGACAAGGTGATCTTCACAGGTTCCTCAGAGAGCGGGCGGGAGGTTCTCTCCCGGCTTGCCAGGACCAATACGCCCGCGGTGATGGAGCTTTCCGGCGAGGATGTCGTGCTCGTTCTGGCCGACGCTGACGCCGAACTCGTCGTGAAAGCGCTGAAGTTCGGCATGCGACTAAACGGCGGCGCCACCTGCATGGCACCGCGCAGGATCATTGTTGTCGAGTCGCTTGCGGCCGTTCTTGCCGCCGGGATGTCGCGCGAAGATCTCTCATTGCCGGTCGAGAAGGTTCCCAATGAGGAGACGGCCGTGCAGCGCATTCTCGCGCGACGATTTGCGCTTGGAGTATCAATCTTCTCGCGCGACATCTCTCGAGCGCGTGCTATCGCCCAGAGCATCCCGTCCGGCTTCGTCCTGATTAACGACTTAATCGTTCCGACCGCGGACCCTCGCATGCCGTTTGGGGGCGTGAAGGCGAGCGGATTCGGCGTAACACGCGGAGATGAGGGCTTGCTTGAAATGACTCATCCGCACGTCGTGGCGGTACGCCGCGGAAAGTTGCGACCTCATTACGATGAGCCTCTTGCCGGTGACGCCCGTCTCTTCTCGTCTTACATCGCCGTCACGCATGGCCGCGGACTCCGGCGCCTCGCGGCTCTCCGCTCTCTTTTCGCCGCCGCGATAGGCAGAACCAAGGAGAGGAAGGCAGGTTCATGAAGCGGGTGGGCATTATTGGCGGCGGACTGGGCGGGCTGGCGTCGGCGTGCGTGTTGGCAGCGCGCGGGTACGAGGTCATCGTGTTTGAACGCAATGACTGGTTGGGTGGGAAGGCGGCTGTCCTGCAAGGTCAGGGTTTTCGCTTCGACATGGGACCGACAATCCTCACACTGCCGAGTGTTCTCGATCGGATCTTCTTCGAGGCGGGACGCGATCCCGCCAGCATGCTCAATCTCGTGCAACTCGATCCTCAGTGGCGCTCGTTTTTCGACGACGGCTCAACGCTCGATCTGGTGGCAGACACATCCGCGATGGCCGAGAGACTCTCTGCTTTCTCGCCAAAAACGAAGTCGGCCGATGGATACAGGAGATTTATTGCGCTCTCCGAGAGGCTCCATCGCATTTCCGACAACTACTTTTTTTGGAGGTCGGTGGGCGGCCTTCGCGACATGTTCGACGCGCGCGGAACGTTCCAGCTTGGAATTCTTGCAGACGTGCTGGCTATGCAGCCCGGCCGCTCGGTCGCGGGAGTGGTGCGCGCGCATATTCCGGATTCGCGCGTGTCCCAGATGGTGGATCATTTCACGCAGTATGTGGGATCGGCGCCCAGCGCCTCGCCCGCCGTGCTTTGCGGCATCGCGCACATGCAGACGCGCGAGGGTGTCTGGTACCCGATGGGTGGCACCCGCGCCATTCCGGAGGCGCTTGTAAATTTGGCGAGATCGCTGGGCGTGGAATTCCAGACCAATGTGCTCGTGGAGAAAATTGTCACTGCAAGCGGGAAGGTCTGTGGCTTGCTGCTGGGAAATGGATCGGCGATCGATCTCGACGCTGTCGTTTCGAATTGCGACTCGGTCCGTACCTATCGCGAATTGGTCGGCGGTGCGGCGGCGTCGGCCTTCGACAAGCGGCGGAACTACGAGCCGGCATGCTCAGGGGTCGTGCTCTATCTGGGCTTGAAGAAGCGATACGATCATTTGCTTCATCACAATTTTGTGTTTTCGCATGATCCCGAAGTGGAATTCCGCGCAATCTATCGCAAGGGTCAACCGGCGCCTGATCCCACTTGCTATGTATGCGCGCCGTCTTCAACCGATCCTGCCGTCGCGCCGCCCGGCGGGGAGGCGCTCTACGTGCTGGTGCACACGCCCTATCTTCGGCCGGGTCACGACTGGAGAAGGATGCTTCCCGAGTATCGGCGCGTGATCCTCGAAAAACTCAAACGCACCGCCGGAATGAGGGACATCGAATCCCGAATTGCGTTCGAAGAGGTGCTCACGCCTGCGGACATTGACCGCCGCTATCATGTCCTCAACGGTGCGATTTACGGACTGGCGAGCCATGGGCACTTCCTCGGAGCGTTCAAGCCCGGTAATCGAAGCCCTGATCTGAGGGGTCTTTATCTTGCCGGCGGTGCCGCGCATCCGGGCCCCGGCATGCCGATGGTCCTAATGTCAGGCTGGATCGCTGCGGACGCGCTCGATCAGGACGTTTCCAGCGAACGCTTAGAACCGCTCGGAACATGAATCCGAGCGCGCTGCCGCGAGTTTCTCCAAACGCGGTGAAATTTTTTGCCGCGTATAGCCGCCGTTATATGCGCCGGCGTTTCCACGCGATTCGGATCTTGAAATGCGGCCAGCCGCAACGCGGCATTTCCCGGCCGTTGGTGATCTACCTCAACCACGCATCCTGGTGGGATCCGCTTGTTTGCTTGTTCCTGTCGCGAAGGTGGTTCTCGGACCGGACCTCGTTTGCTCCCATCGACGCCGCCTCGCTTCAGCGGTATGGGATCTTCAGATCCATTGGAATCTTCGGCGTAGAGCAACAGTCAATTCGCGGCGCGATGAGCTTCCTGCGCACCGCGATAGCCATTCTCGGCGCGGGCCGCAATGTCGTTTGGCTGACCCCTCAGGGGCGTTTTATGGATGTGCGGGAGCGTCCGCTGCGGCTGAGAGGCGGCATTGGCGCGCTGGCCATAAGAATGAAGGAGGTGGAGTTCCTGCCGCTGGCGATCGAATATTCATTCTGGATGGAGCCGCAGCCTGAGATTTTGGTCTCATTCGGCGAGTCGATCGTCCCGGGCAGGGAGCCCATGCGCAGCGCTGAGGAATGGACCCATGTCTTCGCCGAAGCGCTTGAGGACACACAAGACGAACTTGCCAGCCGCTCGTGCCGGCGCGATCCGTCTGATTGGCTCGTGCTCGACAAAGGAGCCTCTGGCGTTAGCGCGATTTATGATACATGGCGCATGTTGCTTGCGCGCCTGCGCGGAACAACTTTTGCGCGGGAGCATCAACCGGAGAAACGGATTTGATCCTCGCCATTCTGGGTTGCTTATTTGCCGTGGTGCCGGCGGCATTGTTTGCCCGCAACCTCGCGTTGTACAGACCCACTCCGTCCGGCGCACTGACATATGTTCGTTGTTCGGTGCTCATACCGGCGCGCAACGAGGAAGCTAATATTGCGCCTGCAGTGCGTTCGATACTTGAGAGCACAGACACCGATATTGAAGTGATTGTCCTCGATGACGATTCGACGGATCGCACAGCTGAGATCGTTCGCGAGATTGCGAAGGCCGATCACCGGGCCCGCATCGAGACCGCCCCGCCCCTGCCTGCAGGATGGTGCGGCAAGCAGCACGCCTGCCATGTTCTTTCACGGCTCGCCTCGCACCCGCTTCTCATCTTTTTGGACGCGGACGTGAGGCTGAAGCGCGGCGCGGTTGCACGAATGGCGGCGTTTATGGAGCAAAGCGGCGCGGCGCTTGCAAGCGGGGTGCCCGAACAGGAGACACGGAGCTTTTCCGAACGATTGCTTGTTCCGCTCATCCATTTTGTGCTTCTCGGATTCTTGCCGATCGGGCGTATGCGCACTGATGGCAAGCCAGCGTTCGGCGCCGGATGCGGACAGTTGTTTGTTGCGCTCCGCGAGGCGTATGAGGCCTGCGGCGGGCACGGAGCAATCCGGAGCACTCTGCACGACGGTCCGAAGCTGCCACGCGTCTTCCGCGCCGCCGGCTTTCATACGGACCTTTTCGATGCGACAGACATCGCCGTATGCCGCATGTTCTCCACGGGAGGGGACGTATGGCGTGGCCTTGCGAGGAACGCCCATGAAGCTCTTGGATCGCCGCGATTGATCGTGCCCGCAACGCTAGTGCTTTTTTGCGGACAGGTGCTCCCACTCATCGCTCTTGCCTCCATTTGCCGGAGCGCAGCACCGTCCCGGCTCGCCCTGGCTTTCGCGTTTGTTGGCACAGGCGCCGCGTTTCTTCCGCGCCTGGTGGCTGTTCGCCGCTTTCGACAGTCCCTTGAAGGCGCGTTGCTGCATCCGTTCGGCATATGCGCGCTCCTTGGAATTCAATGGTTCGCTTTTTTTCGTTCCCTATTGCGACGTCCCGCAGTTTGGAAGGATCGTAAGTACTTCGAGGCTCCTGCATCATGAGGTTTCCTTCCGCTTTCTTTGCGTTCCTTGGGCTGGGGATCACTGCCGTCGCGTCGTCGCCAAAGCAATTGGGCGATTTTGAGCTCACCGACCAGAATGCGGCTGCTCGCAAGTATCGCTTTCCGAAGGCCAAGGTCACGGCGATGACAGTTGCAGATCAAAAGGGCTCAGACCAACTCGCGCCGTGGATTCAGAGACTCTATGATCGCTACGGAGAGCGCATAGATATCGACGGCGTCGCGGATGTCTCGATGATCCCGAAATCTTTTCGCGGTCTTGTCCGCGAGGTGTTCCGAAAGCGTCTTACACATTCGGTGATGCTTGATTGGGATGGTTCCGTGGTTCGACGATTCGGTTACGAGCGCGGTCTGGCAAATATTTACGTCATTGACCGTCGCGGTTGTATCGTCATGCGGGTCGCAGGTCCTGTGAATCCCGCGGTCGAGCAGGAACTTTTCCAAGCAATCGACCGCGCCATTGCGGACAGGCAGGGAAAATGAGGCGCACCAAATAAGCCTGGAATTCGTGCAGACACATATGCTCTCGGAGCGTCCAGGCGCCGGCCGCTCGTCCCGACTGGTATTTGCCGCTTGCCGGCAGACGCATTGGATCTGAAAAGTTCGGGCGGTATGGAGACGATAATCATTGGTGACATCCACGGGTGCAGTCGCGAGTTCTCAGCTTTGTTGGACCGTGTTGCACCGGGCACCGACGATAAGCTGATACTCTTGGGGGACCTCCTTAATAAAGGTCCCGATCCTGCAGGCGTCTTTCGGATCGTCGAATCGCTCGATTGCGTCTGCCTGCTCGGAAACCATGACTTCGATCACCTCAAGTGGAAGGCGGGGGAGCTTCCGAAGCCAGAGAGTGTGCTAACGAGGAAATTGATGCCGCCGACCGACTACGAGAGATATCTCGAATATGTGGGGAGGATGCCAGCGTTCTTCGAGAATGCGGACCTCATTGCGGTTCACGGCGGACTCTTGAACGGCGTTTC
>DATDAX010000241.1:0-2803 GCA_036525175.1 Terrimicrobiaceae bacterium
TCTCCAGCAAGAAACAAAAAGAGGTCACGCTCCGCCAAGATACGGAGAGCCATACAGGAGGGCTTCTCATATTCAACGATTAGGGAGGAGTCATGATGTATCGCAAATTGAAAGTCCTGATTGCGCGCTGGCTAGCGCGCCGCATCGAAATGCGCAACCGTAGGCTACGCCGCTCTCTGCGCGACTATCAGCGCGGCGAGTTGAAGCGCATCCAAGCGGCCGATCGCCGCGCCCGCGGCCTGCGGCTCTACGCCGCATGGTCTCTCAAAGAGAACGAGGCGATAAGCTACGGAACAATCGTGCCATTGCAGCCGTCGTCCGGTGTCGGGGAGCAGGTGAATAGAAAAGCCGCATAAGCAACGGCTGCTGACTGGCGGTGTCAGGGGCAAATTGCCGTGGGGTTTCGTATTCCGCTTTTGATCCTGCGGCGTCAAGCCGTTCCTTGCGCTGCAATAAGGCACTTGGTTTCTCTCGAGGTCGTTCAAGCGCGCAGTCACCGGTTGACAGATGATTGGCACACATGGCCGTGATTGATCGTTCGGGAACTTGAACCTATGGGATTCTAATGCGTCTCAGCACTCGAGCGACGATGCAGACTTTGCAAAACTTGCGGAAATGACGGCGAAAGTCGGGTGGACGCCACTGCGATCATGCGAGCGCCTCATGCACCTTTGCGCTAGACTGTTGAATGCCGTGAAGCGAACGCGACCGATCACCGACGCCGCATGGAGACGCCTGGCCGTGCCGGCGTTGGTGTTAACGTCTCTCGGCTTCTGCGGCTGGCGCTTTATGCTTTGGATGCCACTTGAAAGCTATCGCGGACCGTGGTTGCCATTGAGTCCGGAGGAGAACGCGTTGCGTGAGGCTCTCCAACGCGACGTCCGCGTCATTGCGGACGAAATCGGAGACCGCAACGTGTTCGTGTATCCTCGCCTGGCCCAGGCGGCTGCATGGATCGAGGCCTCTTTCGCGGAAGCAGGCTATGATGTCCGCCGGCTCGGCTTCGAGGTTCGTGGCAAGGTCTGCCACAATTTGGAAGTCGAGATTCCCGGCCGGACCCGTCCGGAGGAGATTGTCGTCATCGGAGCCCACTACGATTCCGTGCCAGGCTGTCCGGCAGCGAACGACAACGGCAGCGGCGTTGCTGCCGTGCTTGCTTTGGCGCGGGCTTTTGCCGGCGCCGGGCCGGAGCGAACGATCCGCTTCGTCGCCTTCGTCAACGAAGAGCCGCCATTCTACCGCACTTCGGAGATGGGCAGCGTCGTGTACGCGCGCGAATGCCGGCAGCGCGGCGAACGGGTTGTCGCGATGCTCAGTCTCGAAACGATTGGCTATTACCGCGATAAGAGAGGCAGCCAGAAGTATCCACCGCCCTTCAGCCTCTTCTATCCTTCGGAGGGAAACTTCATCGCCTTCGTCGGTAATGTGAGCTCGGGCGCGCTGGTGCGGCAGTGCCTCGCCACGTTTCGCCGCGACGTCAACTTCCCGTCCGAAGGTGCCGCGCTGCCCGAGTTCATCACGGGAATCGGCTGGTCCGACCACTGGTCATTCTGGAAAGCAGGTTACCCCGCGGTGATGGTAACCGACACAGCGTTGTTTCGTTACCCGTACTATCACTCGCCCGAGGACACACACGAGAAGCTGGACTACGACCACATGGCGCGCGTCGTCGCCGGCCTCGAGCGCGTGGTGTGCGATCTCGCCGGAGCGCGCTGAGGTCTTGGATCGCGGGGAGTCGTCTCGACCACTCGGCGGAGAAGTGGCGTGTCGGGGGCGGTGGTCGAGTCTTTCCCTTAGCCTTACTTCGGGTAGGCGAACGAGGTTTCGCCGCCGTAGCGGCTTTTTGTGGCGATTCCGAAGAGCTCTTCGGTCTTTTCGCGGCGTCCACTCTTAGAATCGCCTGGCATGCAGTATGCGAAGGGGTTCATCGCGATCACGAAATCGCGACGCTCCGCGAGAAACGGCGAGTCAAAATCTAATGCTAACTACACCGAACAAATCAGGAGGATCATACCATGTCAGACGAAATGCTTGAGGCGGATTACGAGGACGAATCCGATGAGTCCCAATTCGATACAGAACAGGAGTACTATTACCCGACGGATGGCCTGGACGCTGAGCGGCCCCGGCTCAAGAATTGTGCGATAGCCCAGCTTCCTGATTTAGTTCTGAACTCAGGTGTACAGCGCTCAGTCGCACGGCCAGTAGAACGACCAGGTATGGATGGGGCCGGCGTCGGCTTCGGAGCCTTTGAGGAAGCCAACTTTTTCATAGAAGGGCAGGTTGCTTTCGCACTCAGTGTTGAGCGTGATACCCGTGGACTCGGGATGAAACCGTGCCCTGTCTTTCACGGCATCGATCAATTGACGCCCCATACCATGTCCCTGTGCTTCGGGATGGATGCCGATCATGCCAAGGTAGTGCGCGACGTGTCCCGGGTCGGTCGCTTCGCATGCCTCGTTGTAGCGATCGAACCGCGCCATTGCGTCCCGCCCAAGCCGCCGCTGAACCTGGGCATGGCAGTTTGCGAGTTCGCGCGGTATAGGGATCTCCTTGGGCGGACTGACGACCGCGACCCCAAGGAGGTCGTTCGCGTCATGCAGTCCGATCAACGGGATGTTGCGCGTAAGGCGCGCCTCTACGAAGAAGCCAAGGAGCTCCCGGAGCTTCTCGCCGTATTCGGGATCCGCTTCACCAATCACGTAGCGCATGACGGGATAGTCGTGGAACGCCGCGCAAAGGACGTTCAGGGCGGCAACCTTGTAGCTACGATCAAGATCGCGCAAGGTCATCGGGAGTCTCT
>DATDAX010000242.1:0-10585 GCA_036525175.1 Terrimicrobiaceae bacterium
GACTGCCCTCTAGTAGGCCCGCCGCCTAATCGGTCTTTACCGCAGTCAAGCCCTCATCGCTATGCTGTTGGCATGACGGATGCCGGGCAACGGTGCGGAATGCCGCTCACATGGGCGTGGGAGAACAGAATCGACGTCCGCTTTCCCGGATTTGCCCAGCGCGACAAACTGCCCTCCGTTGGCATGACGGGTGCGTCACAACCGTAAATCATCAAGGAATTCCGAGGCCGGCTCGACGCTTGTCACGAGAAGGTGATCCCGGGCACGCGTGCAGGCGACATATAGAAGGTGGCGCTCTGTGTCGTAGACTTCCTGGAGATCGGCATCGTCACCGACGGCTTCGATACGCTCCTGCAGCGGGACAACCTCGTCATCGCAGGCCATAACGACTACCGCACGAAACTCCAGTCCTTTGGCCAAATGCATGGTGCAGATCGAGACGTGGCCGCCGGTCGTTTCAACCTGCTCATCGAGCACGTTGAAGGACAATCCGGAAGCTTTGACCGCTGCTTGAGCGCGGTTCGTCTGTCCCGCTGAACGCACAAAGACGCCAAACTCATGAGGCTGGATTCCCGTCTTTGATTGTTCATTCAGCCATGCACTGACGAATTTCTCTTCGTCGTCCTCGCTTTTGAGCACTCGCACATCGGGCGGCGGACCGTTGAAAACGGAGACGGTATTGCTCCGGTTTTCGGTGTTGCCATCCAAATCCGTGAGCTCCGGGCCGAGCAAGCGGTCGGCCTGATGGCGGATTGGGTGGGAGGTGCGGTAGTTGATGCGCAACGTTCGTGATCGACCGCGGATATCCACGCCGAGGGTTTTCCACGAAAACGGCTGCTGAAAGATTCGCTGGCCGAGATCGCCAGCGAAAAAGAGAGCGTTGGGCCGATCGCCGCCGAGTGCGGCGAAGAAGCGCAGTTAGGAAATGCTAATGTCCTGCGCTTCGTCCACGACGGCGAAATCATAGGGCGGGTTTCTGGTGCCCGCCGATTCGGAAGCGAGGGTGGTGAAGATCACGGCCTCGGTCGTAAGGTTTCGCTCATGAAGCGCTGCGCGTGTCCGCTCAAATATGGACCACAAAATGGCGCGCTGTGCCTCGGGCAGGCGCGTCTTGCGCCCCAAGCGCGCGACGTCGCGATAGGCCTCCCAACTGTCCAACTGCCACGCATCCACGATTTGTTCCCATTCGGTGAGCAGAAAGTACAGGCTGAACTTGTGACTGGTGACTGCTGCGGAAGCCGTGCGAAGAATCTCCCGCAGTTCATCCCGGGTGGCGAGTTTCACCGGACCGCAGTGCGCTTTGTATAGGCGGAGACCGAACGCTGTCAGGGAATGAACATCGATCCGCTCAGCCAGGTGCGGCTCATTGCCGATCAGTCGCCGCAGTTTGATTTGCAGTGCGTGGGCGAGAGGGATCGAAAACGTGGTTAGCAACACGCGCGCATTCGGATGCGTGCGGGTAATGTGCACGGCGCGATGCAGGGCCACGATAGTCTTGCCCGTGCCGGCGGAACCCGAAACCCGGGCCGGCCCGTTGTAATTCCGCTCGACAAACTCCCGTTGCTCTGGGTGCAGAAAGATCGTCCATTTCTCCCACGGGAAATCGAGAGCGCGCTGGAGCTCTTCAAAGTTGGCCATCACACGGAAGCGGCGTTGCGCGTCGGGATGATCGAACGGATTCGACCCAGGTGCCATTGTCGGCGGGACAGACGGTCTTCCTCCCGTGGCCAATTCGAGCAACGCGTCCGCAGCCTCGCCCGGCAGGTGGTCCGCGAGCATGAGCAGGCTGTCTTCATCCGCCCGGCGCACATCGCCGAGCCATTCAGGCGGCACGCCATAACTCAGGAGTTCGTCATCGGACCGATCGGCAAACAACAGCGGCTTCGGCGCCTTGGGTCGAGCCAGTAGTCGTGGCAACATATAACCAGCCACCCCTCCCAAGGCAGAGGCTACACCGGGCAGCTCTTGCGGCACATATACCGGTCGGACGATTTCCTTCACCGTTTCGCGAATTTCCACGAACTGTGCAGCGCCCGTCTTGGGGTGCGTCTCCAGCTTCCGCCGCTCGGCCCAAGCATAGGCCTTGTCATGATGATCCACGTAGCAGAGCAGCAGGCTGCCCGATGTCTTGTGAACAACGTCCGAATTCACTCGCACAGACCAGAAGCTCTTGTCTTTCGCCTGGTCGAGTTTATGAAAACTCATTCCCGGACTCGCGGGATTGATTTGAAGATCAAACGCCGTGGTCTTCACAGCCTTTTGTTCATCACCCGTCAGGCGACCAAGGCTGTCGGTGAAGGTATCCGCGATGCGAAATTCCATAGCTTTTGCGGTGCTCAGATGAGCAAGCGGTAGTCGTAGGGTGCAGAGCCGAAACCGCTGAGGTAGGGACCTACTTTTGCGATTGCACTTGCGGAGTCCAAGGTGGCTGGGAGCCGAGAATAGTAGTCGAAAGTATTCCAATTCATCTTCGACAGACCGAGAATTTCAGTCGCGACTTGTGTTACATCCGATTGCCCACGAAAACGCCGGATCAACAAGGGAGTGGGTATCCGTCGCTTGCCTTGGTAATACTTCCAACTCGGATTGCTCGCGTTCGGCGTAGCGCCGTGAACCCACAAAAGCGCCGAGGTCTTGTCAAGAACTACGATCGCGCCGCGAGGGATTGGAAACGTATCAATCTCCGGCTTTCCGTTGCTCATCTTAGAGGCCAAGTAGCGCAAAGACTCTTCGATGGTGACTTCGATCAACTCGATATTCGGAACCCCCTCCAACCCTTGAAACAGGCCGCGTTGCTCGTCGGTCGTGAACGCTGTTCGCTTGTGAACGACCACTCGAGCAGGGAGTCGCATTTTGGCATCGAAGAATAACTGCCGAATCGTCTCCCCGGTTCTCCGGGCGTCATCGACAGACATAAATGGGTTTCTTCCCCGGATGATTGGGTCTTCGATCCGACCGAGCCGAAACTGCAATCCTTCGCCTCGCGCGTTGTAGAGATGGCTGCAACCGAGCAGCACATGATTCCCGCTGGCGGCGCCTGAGTCGAGGCTATACCCGATTCCTACAAATGCGGTTTCATCGTCCAAACAATCGAGCCGCCACGGTGTGCGCAAAGCCTTGGCGTAAAGTGCAAGTGACACCCACCACCGAACTCGGCAGTGCTGTGTCGTCACGACCGTCTTTTCCCGGATGAATTGTGTGCTTTGGCCGTGCCTGGCCGCGTACGCTTTGAGAAAGTGGTGAAGGTCGAAATGCTCGGTGTCGGTTTCGATCCTCTCGTATGCAGCCCAGCGAAAAGGCACAAAGATCGTGGCGATCGCTCCGGGCCGCACGCTACGGATAGCGTCCAGCGCCTTACAGATTCTATGAGCGAGCTGTTTTGCAGTTGCCAACTCTTCTCCAACTACCGCGTCATCGAGATCGATCCAGCCGTTTTGTCCGCGGTCTGAACAGGTCAGAGGTAGCCCGAAGGCCTGAGAGAATCCCGGAAAGTTTTGGAGGTAGTCGCGCTCAGATTTGATTGGCTCGGCACGTTCTTGAAGCTGATTCAGAAACCGTTTCAACTTCGCCGCATCCTGCGCCGGGCAGATCGCCGCTACTTCGACAGAAGCCGACAATCCCGACGTTGTGAGTTGGTAATCCCACGGACGATTTTGGACCAGCCCCTTGAGCGGATTCTGGTCGCGAACTTCGACTTTGCCGTTCGAGGAGCTGAAAAGCAGGTCGGCGTCAGCCACCACCAAACCTTGCTGGCGGGCGTGCCGCTGCATTGCTTGGGGAAGAGCGGATCGCCCTTTTTGAAAGAGGCCCGCGTAGATGGGGACGCGGCCAATCCGAAAAACTCCGCCACCCTTCGCCGGCGCATCCATGTTGCCGATCTTATCGATCCAGCATTTCAGATCCCCGTCAAAGATGTTGTTGTGTTGATAGCCATAGACTGCATTTCGAATCACTTTGCTGGAGACGCGATCGGCTAGTGTGCCGTCCGGCATCGTGACCATGACCTCTGGCATGAGGGCGACGTGCGGCTTGCCCGCGATCGATTCCAAACGGAAAGACACCGCACTATGCACCCGAAACTTGATGTTATTCAGCGGGTGCTCCTTGTAATGCGCCGCCTCCCAAAGCCGGCGACTGTTATCGGTCATCGCACCGATGCGATTTGCCACGCTTTGCACGAGCCCACGGCGTAGCAGGGAGCGGATGCGCCCGTCATTCGCCAGATCATCCTCTGAAATGGCCACTGCGGTCGGGCTCGAGCGTAGTTGCGCCCCGAACGCGTCTTGAATGTCTTTGCTGTCCGCAAAAGCCAGCGCGCCATCGTCCATCGCCACGAACGCACCCTTTTCCGGCGGAAGTCTATCGTCCAGCCAATGACGACGATTCTCGCCGGGCGGAATTTCCAGCGGCACCTTAAGAGCGTGGGACGGGAAGGTCAGTAGATACGCATTGCTTTTGACCAGCGTCGTCGCGGGATTCGAGGGCACCGTGAAAGGCGCGGGAACCCCCGCCGGCACCGCAGCCGCGTCCAGCAATGCCTTCGCACTGGTCAGGAATTCGCCCTCCAATTGGCGCAGGGTGAGCCTGGAAACCAGATCGTCAAAGCCATCGGTCGCGATGTAGAACGCGTCCTTTCCGGTCGCACGAGCGGCGGCGATTAGCTCTTCAACTGGCGCAGGAGCTTCGCTGCCAATTCCGCACCAAAATAGGCGGCTTGGAGTCGTCCCGACATACGCCTCTCGCAACACATTCATGATCGAAGCATCACGCCCGCTGTAACCGAGAACCACGAGGTCATAGTCTTGCATCTCGTGCAGCAACTCGGCACGGAGAGCCGCTTCCTGCTGCTGAAGTTCCGCGACTGTGTTCTTCAGTTTGTCGTAGCGGTAATCGCCGTGCAGCGACACCGCTCTCAATTCGCCATCGGTTTGTGGCCGTTCGGCACGGTGCGGCGTGTCGATTCCGATCTCGATGCAAATTACGTCTGCTGCTGCGGTGGCTCGCGCCACCAAGCCGTCAAAGTTGGTCGTCCACACACTGCGCACCAGCCCCGCCTTGGCCAGCAACGCCAGCAAGCGATAGCCGGTATGAGGCTTGGCCTTGGCGACGTAGGACTGAAAGAATGCGCGTCGATCCTGGCCGGTCGGATAGCACTCCTCCGCGTAGAACGAATACTCGTCGGCATGTCCCTGCGCGGGATAGTTGCCGCGCTGATCCAGCCAGCGCTGGATACGCTGTCTGGTTCCGGGCAGCGACAGCTCTCCGACTGACTCCCGGAGAGTTGGGTTATTAGTCACGAAAATGTCCTGCTTCCACTCCCAGATGCACCGTTCCGCGGACGGCATGCCCGAAGAAATCGAGGCACCGGCACCGAGCAACAAGCAGACGGGCCGTCCGCGATTTACCGCGAGCGACCGGACGAGCGCATCCACCGAGAGACAGTATTCCTGTTCCATGGCCAGACGACTTCACCCCATTTTTTGGATTTTTGAAAACCTTCATTACGACAAGTCAAAATGTTCGATGATCCTGGTGAGATTGCGAACAAGCTTCTGCCAGCCGTTATGGAGAACCGGGCAGTAGGTGACTCTGAGATTCTGAGCTCAGACCTCTTGCTCTAGAAGTCGCGCCGCGTAACCGCGGAAATGTCGCGACGTGTATTATTGAAAACCAGAACACCGAGGCTGCCTTGCCATCCCGATTGATCTTGCGCGAGCAAGCGCTGCGCTGCCTCAAAGATGTTCCGCCTGTCGTCGCTTGGGAAGCCGCGCATTCCTGCGGCTCCCCCCAAATTAACGTATGCCCGACGATGGCGAACGCCTCCACTTGCCAGCGCGCGTCCCACGCCACTCGGTACGCCAAAACGCAGATGCTCTGGAAACTGAAGCACAACTGGAGCGATGGAATTGCCTCGTGATTGGAGAATCTTCTCCAGTAGGGCAATGGCTTGCTCGACGATCGTCTGAAGCGCAAATGCAACCGCTTGTGTGTGAACTCCGAGCATTTCATCGACTGAAAGACCGGCCGCATTGGCAAGCTGGACGAAGTTGGTCCCCGCAAGCCATAGTCTAACAGTCGTGAAAAACGGATCACGGAACGGGCTCAGATCGGCTTCTGGCCCCGTCCGATAGGCATTCCTTATCGCCTCCTGCAATTCGAGTTGGCTCCAGGCCCATTCCAGAATCGGGTTTACGAAGGTCGGATCCATCGGGTCCGTCACATCGTCCCATGCTGCACGCAGCGGGAGAAGTGCAGTTTCGACCACATCGACCATGCGTGCCCTAGTTCCCGTCTCCCTGATCCAATCGAGCCGACCTGCTGTGCGGACGGCAAAAACGCGTCGTGCTCTCAGCCCAAAAACCTCCCGCAACAACTGTCTTGAAGCATCGTCGGTTTGGCGCGACGCAAAGGTCTCGTTCGCGAGTTCGGTTGCGAGTCGGACCAATTCCACTTCCTCGATTTCCGTTGCAGCGAGTTCCACAATCGTGGCGTCTATCCCGTCGATCAAACTATGAACAACCGGGCTCGCTTCCAATATTTCATTCGTAAGCACCATGTTGCTTGCAGCAAGCTCGCGGCGTACACTCTCGATTAACCTCCGGAGGGCGCCAACAATGGGCTCCCCTGCTTCTTGTTGGGCGACCGCCTCAATCAATGGCCATTGATCTTCATTTGTGCAGATCACGAGTCCCTTTGTGGTTGAACCAGGTCGTCCGGCTCGACCGACCAGGTTTTTAATATCCCGAGTCAATAAATTCTCACGGGAGCCTTCCTGCCCCAAGCGCTGCACGGAATAGAGAACAAGCGTTCTTATTGGAAGATTCACGCCCTCTGCAAGGGTGCTCGTGCAGATGCCAAATGCTATGCTTCCTTCCTGCAACAATTTTTCGACTACCTCCCTCGTCTCCTGCGGTATGTCTCCATGATGCAATACCGCACCTGCCTTAATTGCACGGGTTCCTACCCACTCTGCTCCATACTCTTGCTCAACATACTCGGCAACCGCGTCGACGGCATCCTTGGCAGCAAACAGTAGAGGTATTGGCAAAGGCAACGCTCTTGAAATTTGGAGGAGCAATTCCTCGGTCAATCCGATCGCTCCCTGATCCCCTCGCTTGTTTGCGGAAAAGACAACGACGGCGCCCATTGGCAGTGCCTTTCTTGCGGCTGCAATGGCCCGTGTTTTGAACGAGGCGAATTGAAAGGTGTTTATTCTGCCGGTGGAGGAGTTCAGCCACAGGAAATCTTCGCGTCGGAGAAATCGTTCGATCCTGTAGCGAATGGGTTCTGCTTCATGCGGATGCATCTCCAAATCCAGCGGAGAGCCCGCTGCCTGGCCCACTTGTCGGAGGACGGAGAACTCTGCGATAGCTGGGCGATAATCGCTCCGAACTACGGAGTCTTCGGTGCCCCCAAGCCATAGATTGATCTCCTCAATATTGGGAACGATTGCTGAAACAAAAACGTACCTTTGGACGCCAGTTACCCGAACCTTCATTCGAGCAAGCAACAACTCCAAACCTACGCCGCGCGAAGGCGCATCCAAAAGATGCCCCTCATCACAAATCACCAATGAAATACGCCGCGCGAACGCCGCGTTCGCGCTAAGAATCCCTGAAAGAGTTTCCGGCGTGGCAACCAATGCCCTCATTTCGTCAAAGTCTCGCACCTCATCACCGGACGGAACAGTTCCGCCGTATGCGCAGCGCGCGGAAATGCCCATTTCGTTGAGGCGCTTCACAAGTGTACCACGCAACTCGGACGCCAAAGAACGATACGGAACCAAGAGAACAGCCGCAGTATCTGGCTGCGCACTGAGGTGGTAGAATAGGAGCGTCTCACACAACGCGGTCTTCCCTGCTCCGGTCGGCATCTGAAGAGAGAATGTTTCAGGGCGAAGCAACAGTCCCCTCTCGATTGCCGCGATCTGCGACGGGAAAAAATCCCAAGTGCCATGATTTACCAAGGACTTGACCAGTGGCGTCCAAAACGGCGATGCGCCTTCGGGGAGTATGGCCCGTAAGTTGGTCGCGCGAAATGTTTCGAGAAGCCTTTCCAGCAACCGCAGTGGAATCCAAACGTCAGGCCCAATCTGCAAAGCAGCTTTTACTGAATCGGATACGCCAGCCCCGATTCCAGCAATGGCGTCCATGTTGCCTTCGAGGAGCGCCGTCCGAAGATCCCGGAGTAGAGGAGAAGCAATTTCCCGTGGCCTCGCCAAGAGATCGAAGCAAGCCCCTTCGCCGTCACCCAGCAGCGAGCGGGGACGACTCCGTATGGTTAGGTAGGCCGACGCTGGGAATCCTCCGAAGTAGAATGCCGCCGCAGAAAAAAGTGTCGCCTCATTGGGCGATACACCGACTGAACGAAGCTCCTCCGTTCTGTCTGGCGCCCCGTATTGCGCCAGAGCATTTCGTAGGCGAGCCCAATCAGCGGGCGATGTATCGCCGAGGCGCATGCAGTCAAAGAGTTCTCCCACTAAGGCAATATAAAGATCGTCCTTGCGAGTCCGCTGGTAGCCGAGAGCGAGTGGTATTTCCCGCACCGCAAACCTGTCCAAATGCCGAAGCGCATCCGCATCCCCAATCCAACTCAAAAGGGATTCCCTCATTGCTGCGGCGCTGGTGGCAGAGACTCAGCCTTCACCGCGTTGTACACGGCGTTGTAAACTGCGTGAAGATTTGGAACTGCTACCACCACAAGTGTATATTCAGGCGACGCTTGCTCCGGCACCTTTAGAAGCTCCGCGTCCAAAAGGTTCGAGGAGATGACAGCGACGGCGCGAAACCGCTTTGTAGCGGGGGGGTTGTCGGTCGTGTTGATGAACCGATTGAGGTGGGCCAGTTGCACTACGCCCAGCGGTTCAGCAAGTGCCCGTTCCTTAAGCCATTGCAGGGTCCGCGATAGGCGGCTTGTGCGATCTTTGGCGCAATCCACTATGGTATCTTCGATTGGTGAAGAGCCGCCGTCGGTCGATTTCATCTTCACTTCAGCGCACAAGATTTCGTCCTGGTCGCTCGGTGCCGGCCATGTTGGCAGGATGAAGTGAACAACGTCCGAGCACGGAGCAGGTTTCGTACGGTCCTGCTTTAGACGCCATCTCTTGGGTCCAAAAGCCGTGCGAGGCAAGGCTCGAGCAGCCTGATAAAAATAGATGAGAATTTCTCCGAAATCGCCCGCCATCGTTGCTCCCGCGTCAGGAAGCTTGGAATTTACGACCTGCGCTTGGCGGAATTCGACGGTGCCTTGAATTTCTGCTTCGAGTTGTTGTGCCCGCAACTGCACCGCTTCGTCTGACACATAACAACGTCGCACTGCATGAACCAATGCTGCTGCCCAGGTGCCTGCGTGCTCTGGCGTGACGCGAACAAGGACATGATGGGCCTCTATTTCGTGCGGAAACCATGCAATCACTTGCGCGGCCTCGATTCCGAGTTCCTGCATGGTCTGCTATACCCGGAATACCGATGCGGTGTTCGGGGCGACTTCGGTCAGCCAGATGGCCGTTTCCACTGCTTCGACCTGCCAGAAAAAGGGGCGAACGCCACCGAACTTGAATCCCCGCCAGTGTTGCAATAAGTGCGCGGTCTCGGGAGTGACCTGCCATTGGCTGGGGTTCGGAAGGTTTCGCCAGGCATCGACGTTTTGCCGGACCTCATTGATGATGGAGGTCGGATCGTATTGCTGCGCTTTCGTCGAAAGTCCGCGACCCTCGTCGAAGACCATCTCCTCCTGCGCACCCGACTTCTTGCGTTTCTTCGGTTTCGGAATCGGGGTAATGAAATCTGCGCGACGGCGCGTTTCCTTGATGTCCTGCGTCGGCTGACCGGACGAATCCAGCTCCCAATGCCGTCGAGGATACTCGTAGGGCGAGTTCAGGATGGGGTGCTCGAAGAACGGATTGGACATCCTGCAATCCTATTTCCCGTGGCTGTTTACGACGGCTCGCTGACATGAGTATGTCACAAGCGAGAATTGGATTTCAAAGCCAGGACAACATGCGGTTCCTTTGGTACTACCAGATTTCGGGGGAGACATTGGCAGGATATTTGGACAAATTGCTTCCAAAAAAGAAAGAAAATAATGATCTCGACGCACTGCTTTGTTTGCGTCGGGAGGCTGGATTACGATTTCGTTCGGGTGAAATTCGATCCGCTCGCTGTACTTCTTGGTTGAAGGAAGAGATAATGGAGCAACGTCACGCCGCAGGCCGAAGCCGTCGAGTTCCGCGAATGTATATAAATGCTGCTTGGTGAGCTGCGCGGGACAACGAATTGATAAAGCTTGGAAAATACTAGCCCGCTGGCCACGGTCGCCCTAGGATAATCGCTGATCGACAATGCCGTCATCACAACTACCCGGAGCCGTAAGCGTAGGTGATCCGGATCTTAAAAGAAGAGATCACTCGATCCAAATGAACTCAGTATTCAGCACTGTCGATAGAGACAACCAAGCCCAACTGAAGCAGGTCCTTCAGGACGAGAAGAAGGCTTCCAAACTGGAAAATCTCGCGGCGGCGTTGCTCGGTCGGCTGCTTGATGTCCCGATTGCAGTCGCCAACTCAGGCTTCCAGCATGGCGGAGAT
>DATDAX010000243.1:0-5187 GCA_036525175.1 Terrimicrobiaceae bacterium
ATCTCCGCCATGCTGGAAGCCTGAGTTGGCGACTGCAATCGGGACATCAAGCAGCCGACCGAGCAACGCCGCCGCGAGATTTTCCAGTTTGGAAGCCTTCTTCTCGTCCTGAAGGACCTGCTTCAGTTGGGCTTGGTTGTCCCTATCGACAGTGCTGAATACTGAGTTCATTTGGATCGCGTGATCACTTCTTTTAAGATCCGGATCACCTACGCTTACGGCTCCGGGTAGTTGTGATGACGGCATTGTCGATCAGCGGTTATTCTAGGGCGACCGTGGCCAACGGGCTAGTATTTTCCAAGCTTTATCAATTCGTTGTCCCGCGCAGCTCACCAAGCAGCATTATATACATTCGCGGAACTCGACGGCTTCGGCCTGCGGCGTGACGTTGCTCCATTTCCGACGAAAAGCTGTATCTTTTCCTTCAACCAAGAAGTACAGCGAGCGGATCAAATTCCACCCGTTTCGAAACCATCATCCAACTCCCCGACGTAAACAAAGGCAGTGCGTCAAGATCGTTATTTTCTTTCTTTTTTGGAAGCAATTTGTCCAATATCTTGCCAATGTCTCCCCCGAAATCTGGTAGTAACCATTTCAGCCGCGGATTCCTTGTCGTCGCGCCCGGCTTGACGATTAGAGACCGCCTTCGCGTCCTCCAGCCGAACGATCTCGACTGCTACTACGCCGACGCATTCCAGTGCTCAAGGCCCGCATGAACGCCGACCTGCACATGGCCGAAGACTCAAGAACACCGGCAAAGGCAACCTCTTCGTCATCATCGGCGAGCCGGACATTACACTCCTCCCCGAGAAAGACGGCAGGCTCAGCGTGAAGGTAAACGGTGTGAGTGTCTTCAAACCCCAGACCGGCGAAGTCGTCAGCCACGGCGCCGACGGCATCGCCTTCTGGTTCATCGACACCGACTACAACGAAGAAAGCTTCTTCGTGCGCCACGCCTACTTCCTCGGCGCCAACGATCCGTATTCCGCCCTCAAGACGACGCTCAAAGCCGAGATCAACCCGGAAGCCTGGGCGACGTTGAACAGCGACACGTCGCGACCGTTCGAAAAACCGAAAAATGGGAGAATCGCCGTGAAAGTGATCAATCATTTGGGGGATGAAGTCATGAAGGTGTTCCGTGTAGAGGGCGCGAGATGAAAGTTACACGTCTGCAAATCGAGAACTTCAGAGGCATAAGGACAGCCGATCTGACGTTCGACGGCCATACTCTCCTAGTGGGCGGGAACAATGTTGGCAAGAGCACGGTTTGCGATGCGCTTGATCTTGTCCTCGGCCCGGACCGTGTAGGGAGATTTCCGCCAGTCGAGGAATTCGACTTTTATAACGCCGAATACTTGGCGGACGATGGTGTTGCGCCCAAGCCGTTGCGCATCGCGGTTATGCTGGTCGATTTGAGTCCCGAGGTCGAACGCACATGTTTTGCGCATACTGAGCTTTGGCATTTGCAGGAGAAACGTCTTTTGGCCCAGGGGCAGGCGGATCAGGGCGTGTCGCCCGGTGTGGTGAGATGCCTTCGACTAGAAACCGTTGGGGCATACAACCCCGAAGAAGACGAATTCGAGGCCGACACCTTCTTTTCACACAGTCCGAACAGTGTGGACGGCGAGCTTGAAAGAGTTAGCAAAAAAGTTAAGCGGCTTTTCGGCTTTCTATACCTGCGAACACTGCGCACCGGCTCTCGTGCCCTTAGTCTAGAGCGCGGCTCACTTCTCGACATCATCCTGAGATTGCAGGGTGTCCGCGGGGGGCTTTGGGAAAAGTCGATCAAGCGGTTGCGCGAGCTTGACCCGCCGATCGATGCCGAAGCGGCCGACCTAACGCCTGTACTCGACTCCATCGAGAAGCGATTAGCTCAATACATTCCCATTAATGGGAATGGGCGCGCAACCCAACTGTTTGTTTCTCAATTGACTCGGGAGCATCTGCGGAAAACGATGTCGTTTTTCCTGTCAATCACGCCAGATCAGAAGCCGGTGCCATTCCAGGATGTTGGCACAGGCACCCTCAATACCTTGGTTCTTGCGCTGCTTTCGTTCATCGCGGAAGTCAAAAAAGAGAATGTTATCTTCGCAATAGAAGAGCCAGAGATTGCGCTTCCGCCTCATACACAGCGGCGCATCGCAAAATACCTGCTCGAAGCGACTACGCAGTGCTTCGTTACTTCACACTCGCCTTACGTGATCGAGCGCTTCGATCCCGATCAGATCATCATCTTACGACGCAGCGCGGCGGCGGACCTGACGGCCACTGTCGTTTCGTCGGGCACTTCGCTCAAAGGCAAGATGTATAAGCGCCATGCTCGCCGTGGCCTAGCCGAAGCCATGTTGGGGCCTGGTGTCATCGTCGCCGAAGGCATCACTGAGCACAGCGCGCTGACGGCAGTCGCCGACAAGTTGGAGACTGCGGACCAGAACCGTTATCCACTCGATCTGTCTGGTATCACCATTTTTCCTGTCGATGGCGACGGCTCATTGCCGAACTTTGGTGCCTTCTTCAAAGCACTAGGTTTGAGGACATACGCATTTTACGATCAGAAGCAGAGAAAGCCTGAGGAGAACCAGAAGCTTTTGGCCAGTTTTGACATTCCCAATGAAACCGCGTTCACTGGCATCGAACAGTTGCTGGTGGCGGAGACACCGGTTGCACGGCAGTGGAACTTCCTCGATTCGCTCCGGCAATCTGGGGAACAAGGAAATCTCGGTATTCCGGCGGTGCATCCGGACGATGAAACCGTTAAAAGCCTAATGGTCAGGGCTCTTAAGAGCAACAAGGGAAACGCCTATGCTGCTCGTCTGATCGATCTTTGCGATTTGGCGGAATTGCCGGCGAGTATCACGGGATTCCTGGATCGTATCTATGCCGACTTTCCAAAACCTGAACTGGCTCCGATGCCTCCCGCGAAAGGTGTTGAGGCGACGGAAGCGGCTCAAGCAGTTCCTCAGCCAGCAGCACAGACAGCGGACCCGGCGGACAACGAACCGTGACGATCGTCATCTGCGAGAAGCGACAAAAGATACTGGACGCGACGGGGCATGTACTTGTGCTCGGAGGGCCAGGTAGCGGCAAGACCACCATTGCACTGAAGAAGGCTGTTCGCTTGATCGACGAGGGGCTGCAGCCAGGCCAGGCCATCCTGTTTCTTAGCTTCTCGCGGGCGGCTGTAGCGCGCATCGGCGAGGCGTCGAAGGCCGAGATCGAAAAAACAAAACGCCATCAACTGAGCATCCAAACGTTCCATTCGTTTTGCTGGGAACTGTTATGTAGTCATGGCTACCTCATCGGTTGCCCGAAGCGGCGATTGGACTTGCTCCTGCCCCATGAAGAAAAGGCACTGTCCGGAGGGCTCAAGCCTCCGCAAAAGGGACAGGTGCCAACTACGGAATGGACAGCGTGGCAGCATGAACGGCAACGCTTGTTCAGTGAAGAAGCAAAAATCACCTTCGATTTATTTGCGCCAAAGACCGTCGAACTGTTGAGCCGCTGTCCCTTGATTCTGGAGCTGGTTGCCGATCGCTATCCCGTCATCGTGGTAGATGAGGCACAGGACACCGGGTCAGATGCATGGCGTTGTATCGAGATCCTCTCCCCACACGCTCAGATAATCTGTCTCGGCGATTTAGAGCAGCAGATTTTCGACCATCTCGAAGGAGTCGGTCCCGAGCGTATTTACCACATCCAAAACGTATTGCAGCCTCTACAGGTGGATTTGGGCGGTGACAACAATCGCAGCCCGGGCACTAAAATCGCGACCTTTGCGAACGACATCTTGAATAACGTTGTTCGAGGAACGCGGTACGCCGGTGTCTCACGGCAGTTTTACGACCCGAAAGGAGATGCGGCGCAACGTCTGCGTATCGCGTTAGGACAGGTCAATCGCGAAGTCAGAAAAGCAACCGGACTATGGCCCGAAAGCATCGCAATATTGGCGCCCGGAGGTTCAGGCGTGGCCCGCGTGTCCGCGGCTCTCAATGGAGGAACTAAACCGGTTCGACACAAGGTGCTTTTCGACGAGGCGGCAGCCCTGCTTTCGGCACGATTGGCGGCCTTTCTGCTTGAACCCAAAGCCGAAGGGAATCTGCGTCCGGATATAGCGCGCTGTCTGGAGATGCTGGCCGCCATAAGGCGTGTCGCCGGGAGCAAAGCGGCACTCCAGGAAGCTGAAAAATACCTGAAGTGGTCACTTGAAATTATCAAAGGCAAAGCTGGCAAAGCCCAACTCCCACGCTCTGTCGAAGACTTGGTAAATGGTGCCAGAGCACTTCAACTAACCGGTGACCCTGCGACGGACTGGTCGCGAGTGAAGCGGCTGCTGCGCGAGTCGGACCGAGAAGACATCAGACGTATTGCGAGCCATCTTGACTACCTTATCGCATTCAACCGGGGTAAGCGAATTGGCGGCAATCTATCTGCAATGTGGATGAACGAGGGCGCTTACGTGCGGGCGCGCGAAGCGCTCGACTCTGCGCTGATGGAAGATCAGTTGCTCTCAGGCATGGAGGACCTTCGGGGCCTTCATGTAATGACGATCCACAAATCGAAGGGCAAGCAATTCGACGCCGTCATTATCGTGCGTGAAGGACAACGAGTTGGAACAAATCAATGGCAATCGACATTGGTTTGGCGTGACGATCCTGCTCCACACCTCCGTAGCCGGAAGATTCTTAGGGTCGGGATCACTAGGGCGAAATGCCGTGTATTGATACTGGAGCCGTTTTATCCGCCGTGCCCAATACTGTCAGCGTATGAATTATAGTCTTAGTGCACGATTCCATAAATACACACACGTATTATCAGGCGGCGAGCATGAGTGGAGTCGAAAGATTGTTGAGGAGCAAGGACAGGTCGCGCCGGGAGAACTCCCAACGAAAAGGTTTGGCGATCTTTTCGTAGTGACCTTCGAAAGCCGCAAGGCGTTGTGAAAGCGCCAATAGAGAAGGGAAGTCGTTTGGAGTTAAAACTTTGCGTTGGAGAATGGAAAAATAGATTTCGATCTGATTGAGCCAACTGGCGTGGACGGGACCATGCACCAGCACCAATTGCCGGTGGCGGGCGCAAAGGCGCGCCACGCTTTTTTGCCCTCGATGCGAGGAGCCGTTATCGACGATCCAGAAAACTCTTTGCGCTTGGCGGTAAGGCGATTGCTCCATGACTTGATCCACGAGGCGA
>DATDAX010000244.1:0-4854 GCA_036525175.1 Terrimicrobiaceae bacterium
CTAGAGACGCTGTTTTGCGATCTCTGACGACTCGCGGGACACCATGCACCGGGATCCCGCACGTATTCCCGAAATGAAGAGAGCGCATTCTTAAATCGGCTCTCATACACTTCCAAGCTTTTCGGGTTGAAATCACGCGCACGAATGTTCTTGAAACGGCGCGCTACATCTTCAACGTCAAGCGAAGTCACGTCCATTTCCAGGAGGGCGATCAAATCACCGTCGACGCAGCCGAAGATCATCTCGTCTTCCGCAGAGCCTGATCGACAGCGAACGCTCCCCATTTCATACGAATTTTTCACACTTTTTCTCTTGCTTCGCACCCGCAAGAGTCTATTTTCTCACTTCCCGCACCATGTCGGGGAACTGGAGAGCACCTGAGCGTGCTTTTTTTGTCCCCTGATCTCAGCGGGAGTTCACAAGGCAGCACATCATAGACAATGACACCATGGATTCAATGCAGGATTGAGGCGCTCGTAGAAGCGTGCGTCCGCCGTTGTCGCCGAAAGCGAGTCCACTAGATCCACAAAAGGGTAAACCCTCAACCGTTCTTTATCAGACAATGTCAACTCCCGCCGGCCAACGCATTCGCATCCGCCTCAAGGCCTTCGATTATCGCATTCTGGATGCGTCAGCCGCCGAGATTGTCGAGACGGCCAAGCGCACCGGCTCAAAGGTCACCGGACCGATTCCGCTCCCCACTCGCATCGAAAAGTTCACCGTGAATCGCTCGCCGCATGTGGACAAGAAGGCCATGGATCAATTTGAGATCCGCACGCACAAGCGTCTGCTGGATATTGTCGAGCCAACTGCAAAGACCGTCGACGAACTCCGAAAGCTCAATCTGCCGGCCGGAGTAGACATCACGATCAAGATTTAGAACACGCCATGAGCATAGGACTTCTGGGCAAGAAACTCGGGATGACCCGTCTCTACGATGAGAAGGGGCGCGTCACCAACGCGACCGTCATTGAAGCGGGCGGCAATCGTGTCCTCCAAGTCAAGACCGCCGAAAAGGACGGCTATAATGCCGTTCAGGTTGGCTTTGGCGATCAAAAGGCTCAACGCGTAGGCAAGGCGCAGGCAGGCCATTTTGCCAAGTCCTCGTCCTCCCCGAAGAAGTTCGTTCGCGAATTTCGCCTTGGCGACGGCGAGACGGCGCCTGACGCCGCCGATATCGCCGTAACAGTATTCGAGGTCGGGCAGTTTGTCGACGTGATTGGCCAGTCGAAAGGCAAGGGCTTTCAGGGTGTCGTTAAGAAGCACAACTTTGACGGCCAGCCCGCCAGCCACGGATCGATGATGCACCGGCGCAACGGCGCGATTGGAAATCGCTCAACACCGGGCCGCGTTTGGAAGAACATGGGAATGCCCGGCCACATGGGTGACGAGCGAGTGACCGTCCAGAATCTGCGCGTTATCCAGATCCGCGAGGATGATGGAGTGATTGTGGTCGGCGGCGCGGTTCCAGGCGCCAAGGGATCGAACGTCATCGTGCGTCCCGCGAAAAAGAAACCCGCAAAGGCGGAGAAATAGCCCCATGAGCGCAACAGTTTTCACCGCGGAGGAGGCCAAGAAGGCCAACATCGAACTGATCACCGATTCCGAGAAAGGACGCCAGGCCGTGCATGATGTGGTTGTCGCCCTGCGCGCAAACCGTCGCCGCGGCACAGCGAGCACCAAGACCAAGGCCGATGTCAACCTCAGTGGAGCCAAGCCCTGGCGGCAGAAGGGCACCGGCCGAGCCCGCGCCGGCTACAAATCGTCACCTGTCTGGGTGGGCGGCGGCGTGGCATTCGGGCCGCACCCGCGCGACTATTCCAAAAATGTTCCCAAGAAGGTTAAGACGCTTGCATTCCGAAAGGCCCTCAGTGAGCGCGTGCTAGCCGGAGACGTCCTGCTTGTCGAAGCTTTCGCGGTCAAGGAAGCCAAGACCAAGCAATTCCTTGCTCTCGTCGCAGAGACAGGAGGCAAAGTTCGGAAGATTTTGATCGTTGGAACAGGCTTCGACGAAAAGACCTATATGGCCGCGCGCAACGTAAAGAATGCGCTTCTGACCCGCGCCGCCGAAGTAAATACCGAGCAACTGCTCGCCTTCGACAAGGTCATCGTAACGAAAGAGGCGCTTGCGACGCTCTCCGAAAGGCTCGCGCGATGAAAGAATCCTTCGACCATATTCAAACCGTGATTCTCACCGAGAAGGCGACCCTGCTCTCCGAGAAAAACAATCAATACGTCTTTCGCGTCAGCCCAAAGGCCAACAAGATTGAGATCAAACAAGCGGTCGAACAACTCTTCAAGAAGACCGTGATCAACGTCAATACCGCCAACTTCGCCGGCAAGAAGAAGCGCGAACGGACAGCGAGCTTCGGCCGTCGCACCCACTGGAAAAAAGCCGTAGTCACACTCAAGGAAGGCGACAAACTCGACCTCGTCTAGCACTATGGGACTCAAGAATTTCAGACCGCTCACTCCGTCCAGCCGCTTCAAATCTCTTCCCAGCTTCTCCGAGATCACCAAGGACAAGCCGGAAAAGGCGCTGACGGCGGTACGGAAGAGAACGGGCGGACGCAACAACAATGGCCGCCTTACCATGCGGCACCGTGGAGGCGGGCATAAGAGAAAGTACCGCCTTGTGGATTTCAAGCGAAAGAAACAGGGAATGCTCGCGGAAGTCGTGGCCATCGAGTATGATCCGAACCGCTCGGCCCGTATCGCTCTATTGAAGTATGCCGATGGCGACAAGGCCTATATCCTCGCACCGGTCGGGCTCGCTGTCGGCGCCAAGGTCAATGCAGGAGAAAGCGCCGAACCGTCCATCGGCAACGCCCTTCCCCTTAAGTCGATTCCGCTCGGCACCGCGATTCACAATGTCGAGATCATTCCTGGCCGCGGGGCGCAAATGGTCCGCAGCGCGGGCTCTCAGGCCACCCTTGCCAACCGCGAAGCCGGCTATGCGTTGGTCAAGCTCGCCTCCGGCGAGATGCGCAGAATCAACGAGGAATGCTACGCCACCATCGGCCAGGTCGGAAATAGCGACCATATGAACGTCTCTAGCGGAAAGGCCGGCCGTACGCGCTGGCTTGGACGCCGCCCGCATGTCCGCGGCATGGTCATGAATCCCATCGACCATCCGATGGGCGGTGGTCAGGGCAAGAGCAAAGGAGGAGGAGGACGCCACCACCCGATGAGCCCATGGGGTCAACTCGCCAAAGGGTTCAAGACCCGGCGCAAACACAAGCCGTCCGACCGCTTCATCGTCTCACGGCGCAAAGGCAAAGCTCAGAATTAACGCACTATGGCACGCTCGCTAAAGAAGGGCCCGTATGTTGAGTGGAAACTCCTCGACAAGATCGATCGGATGAACGAATCCGGCGTAAGAAAGCCGATCAAGACATGGTCGCGCCGCAGTACGGTCACCCCCGACTTTGTCGGCCACACGTTCAACGTGCACAATGGCAAGACCTTTATTCCAGTCTTCGTCACAGAAAACATGGTGGGCCACAAGCTTGGCGAATTTTCTCCGACTCGGATCTTTAAGAAGCACGGTTCTCACACCGCAAAAGTGACAAAATAGACCATGAAGCTCGCTGCGATAGCGGCGGGACTTTTCGCTCTCCTTCCCGTCGCAAGACTGGGGGCACAGAGCGACCGATCTTTGACAGACTCTGAAAATCGAATCCTCCTCGCGCAGGGGGTCACGATCACTGTGCCCAACTCGCGCGCGCAAGGCGATGAAGACGTCGAAGCGCTGCAAGAACAAATCGTTCTGCTTCGCTCGGCCATAAAATCGCTGACCGAAAGCCTCGCCATCTCCAATAGCGAAGCAGAAACCTTCAAGCGCCAGACAGCGGATCTCACCCTGAAAATCGAAGCCCTCGGCATTCCGGACGTGGAAAACGACCAAAGCAAAGTCGAGCAAAGGTTGCTCGCTGCAGTGCGCGACCTGCGGTTGTTGAAGAAGCAATTCGAAAGCGCCATCAATCAGCTCGTCCGCCTTACGGAGGCCGTCCAAGTCCTGCTCAAGAGCACCGAGGGAATCGACGCCCAAGCGCGCATGGCAGTCGAAACCGAGCTTCGCAAGACGAACGAAATTCTCGGTGCCCCACTAGCCGCGAAGACTGGCCCTGTGGAAGCGACGCTCAATGACGGAATGGTCGTTGACGTGAAAGACGACCTCGCGCTCATCGTAGCGAACATCGGCGAAAAGCAAGGTGTCCGCGTCGGTATGCCCTTCCAAGTCTGGCGCGAAGACAAGCGCATTGGCGACGTGCGGGTCATAGACGTGCGAAACAGCATTTGCGGAGCGGTAATTCAGAGTCTCGAATCGGAAAAAGTGCCGGTCAAAACCGGCGACCGCCTCAAGGTGGACGCCCGGCGATGACCACCACAACACCCAAGAAATCAACAAAAATGCAGGTTCGATCGACATACCGTTTTGCGCGGATCTCCGCCTTTAAGGCGCGTGAGGTCACGCGGGAAATTCAGGGACTCCCAGCCTCGGATGCCCTGAATTTGCTTCGCTTTGTCCCCAAAAAGGCAGCAGGACTCGTCCGAAAGACGCTTGCCAGCGCCGTGGCAAATGCCGAGAATAACAACAACCTTAACGTCGCGAACCTCGTTGTTCAGGAGGCGGTTGTCGGGGAAGGTCCGACCTCAAAGCGCTTTCAACCGAAAGCCCGTGGCAGCGCGGGCCCGATCCGCAAGCGCACCAGCCACATCCGGATCATCCTCACCGACGAGATCGAAATAAAGCGACGCGAGAAAGGCGACGCAAAAAAATCGAAGAAATCCGGCCCGCCAAAGGCAGCGACAAGCAAGCCTGCCGGGAAACGCGCGAAAGATAGCCAACCC
>DATDAX010000245.1:0-3204 GCA_036525175.1 Terrimicrobiaceae bacterium
CGTTTACCGTTCCGTGCACGGCTAGACTCCCGATGTCGCCACCCGGGAAGAAAATGGGGCTTACGACATAGGAATCCGTGCTGAATGCAAGACGGGCGCCGTTGATGGAAAAAACCGCTCCGTCGTGCAAAGGGTCGAGGAATTCGTTGCTGAACTGCGGCGCGATCAGCTTTTGAATCAATTGCTGGCTCAACTTGCCTCCGCTGCCGTGAGCAAGCACGATCTCGCGGTAATCGGAAATCGGGATCGGGCAGGAGCCCATGAGCGCGTTCGCGCCGTCCGCCACCTCTTCGCTTGAAACGTCAGGTGACATCTTCCTCTCCAAGCGCAATATGAACCAGGTCCCAGACGATATGGACCGCGGTTGCGTGCACTTCCTGAATGCGGTGAATGCTGTAGGAGGGCACAATGAAACAATGGTCGGCGATTTGCGGAAAGCGTCCGCCATCTTTGCCGGCAAAGGCTATGGTCATCAATTCCCTCTCGCGCGCTGCCTGCAGAGCGTAAATCAGATTCGGGGACTTCCCGCTCGTGCTGAACGCGATCGCCATATCTCCGGGCTTCGCGAAAAGGCGCAGCTGATTCACGAACACGCGCGTAAAGTCAAAGTCGTTCCCGACTGCGGTCATTGTCGCGATGTCGGTCATCAATGGAATTACCGGAAAGGCCTTGCGCTTCTCGATGATCGGGTGGTTGAACTCGACGGTAATGTGTAGCGCGTCACATAGACTGCCCCCATTTCCCATCGCGAAGAGCCTGCCCCCCTCCCGGAACCGATCGGCCATCTCCCGCGACACGACTTCGAGAGACTCCGCATACCTTGCGAAGAATTTCTCCTTCACCTCCACGCTTTCACTGCACTTGCGAATCACCTTCTCGCGGAAGGGCTCGGTCATTCTGTCGGCAGGTGTGGCTGTTGGCGCGGGCATGGCCCAAATCACGAGGGAATGCCGGCTCCAGCCAGCGCGAGCGCACGGCTTTCCGAATTCATCCGTCCGCTTGCATCGAGGTGGCGGCCATATGCGTAATACGCGGCGCAGGCTCCCTCAGCGGACACCATCGTGGCCCCAAGAGGATTTTGCGGCGTGCATTCCTTTCCGAAGGCTGGGCAGTCATGCGGTTTCTTGACCCCCCTCAAGACGAGGCCGCTAATGCAAACGCTCGGCTCCTGCGTGTCGATCTCCTCAACTTCGAAGAGTCTTTCGGCGTCATGATCACGAAACTCATACCGAAGCTTATAGCCACTCTTCGGAATTGAGCCCACCCCACGCCACTTGCGATCGCAGACCTCAAAGACCTGGTTGACCAAGTCCTGGGCGACGAGGTTTCCGTCGCGCATGACCACGCGCGGGTACTGATTCTCCACTTCCGCCGCGCCCGTTTCCAGCTGGCGGACGGTCATCAGAACGCCTTCCAGAATATCGAGTGGCTCAAAGCCGGTGATGACGATGGGGACATGGAAGCGCTCGGCAATCGGCTCATATTCCCTGTAACCCATCACCGTGCAGACGTGGCCTGGTCCAAGAAATCCCTGCACGCGATTGAGTGGGGATTGCAGGATGGAGGCCATGGCGGGCGGCACGAGAACGTGGGAGACGAGAACAGAGAAATTCGTGATTCCCTGCTTGTTAGCCTGCCAGACAGCCATGGCGTTGCCAGGGGCTGTCGTCTCAAAGCCAATCGCGAAGAACACGACCTTCTTGTCGGGATTCGCGCGGGCGATTTTCAGGCAGTCGATTGGCGAATAAACCACTCGCACATCGGCCCCGCGTGACTTGAGCACAAGAAGATCACCGGCCGAACCTGGGACGCGCAGCATGTCGCCAAAGGAACAGAAAATCACTTCGGGGCATCTTGCGATTGCGTGCGCCTTGTCGATCATTTCGAGGGAAGTCACGCAAACCGGACATCCCGGGCCATGCACGAGTTCGATCTCAGCGGGAAGTAGACGGTCGATTCCATATTTGACAATGGTGTGGGTCTGTCCACCGCAGACTTCCATCAACACCCACGGCCGCGTCACGGTGCGCTGAATCTCACCGACAATCTTTTGCGCCAGCGCTTCGCTACGATACTCGTCGAGGTACTTCATGACTTTCTTCCTCCACGTCCGCGACGTCCAGTTCGGTCAACTGGTCCATTTCCTCCAGAAGTTTGTAGGTTCGTTCAGCTTCTTCTTCGTTGACCTTGCTAAGGGCAAAGCCTACGTGGACGAGGACGTAGTCGCCGGTTTCGACCTCGGGTGTGTACTCGAGACAGACCTGCTTGACGATGCCTCCGAAGTTCGCCTTGCCCATTCGAACCCCGTTGGCATCACGCTCGATCTCAATGAGCTTACCGGGTATTGCCAGGCACATCGTTATTCTCCGTTCTGCGGCCGCCCTCAACCCTGCCGATCGCTACTCCATCACACAATAGGACTGTATCGCCACAACAGGCGTTTGTCAGCAGATCGAGTGCGATTTTTTTTCTGGCGCCGCCCACTCTTGCCATGGCCATCCGCATTCCGTGCTCAGTGAAAACCTCGACAATCTCCGCGTAGATCAGATTCATGCGGTGGCGAGCTGATTGGGAGCAACGCTTGAACGAGCTCTTGCCGCCGCCGCTATGACTTGTCCCAGCGAAATCCCTCCGTCGTTGGGCGGGACGCGCTGATGCCAATAGGGTCGAAAGCCGGCATCGAGCAGGCGTTGCAAGCAGGCTTCGGTGAGATACCGATTTTGAAAGCATCCGCCGGTCAGAACGATCTTCGCTTCGCCGATTCGAAGCGCGACCGCCCTGACGATTTCCGCCAGCGTGTTATGAAACTTTGCCGAGATACTCCCCGCTCGCTCACCGCTTGAAATGTCGCTCACGATCGACTTGACCGCTGGACCCCAATCAATGATCAGCGGCGGACCATCGTGGATCTCGAATGGATAGGAAGCGGTCGATGTGGTCTCGATCGCGAATTCAAGCTCCATGGCCGCCTGACCTTCAAAGCTGGCCCGCTGCCGAAGGCCGGTCAGCGAAGCGATCGCATCGAATAGGCGTCCCGCGCTGGAAGTCACCGGGGCATTGAGGCCGCTTGAAAGCATCCTGCGAAAAACCCTAAGTTGATCGTCGGAAAAGTCGCGAACGGCCGGTAGGTCGATACGTTTCAATGCGTCCTCACCCCAAACTTCAAAAAGGACACCCAATGCGGTGCGGCTTGGTTGCTTGATC
>DATDAX010000246.1:0-2418 GCA_036525175.1 Terrimicrobiaceae bacterium
ATGGCCAGGATAATAAGGGCTGCATAGCCCAGCCACTTGCCAACAGGGAGCTTCTTGGAGGTTTTCTTCATGGCAATTTATCCCAAATCGGATTCCCCGGAGCGCAACACCCGCATCTGAACGAGCGTCACGAGCACCAGACCCAGAAAGAGCACCGTCGACATCGCCGAGGCATAGCCCATGCGCATACTGACAAAGCCCTCCTGGTAGATGTACCAAAGAACGGTTCGCGTTGAGGTCCCCGGACCGCCTTGGGTCGTTACAGCGATGGTATCGAAGATCTGAAAGGAACCAATCACACTCGTCACCAGCACAAAGACCAGCACAGGCCTCAAAAGGGGCAGGGTGATCGAGCGGAACGTCCGCCATTCCGAGGAGCCCTCAATGCGAGCCGCCTCATACAGATGCTCGGGAATGGACTGCAACCCGGTGTAGAAAAGCAGGGCCGTGTAACCCATGTGGCGCCAAATGTTGATGAAAGCGATCGTAGGCAGGGCCAGATTCGGATCGCTAAAGAAGGGGTGCGTTCCCAACCCAATAGCTTTCAAGACAACGTTCACAAACCCAAGGACCGGATCAAACATGTAGAACCAGATCATCGCCGCGATAACGTTTGAAATCAGAAACGGCGTCAACATGACCGAGCGCACAAAGACCGAACCGGTCAACCGCTTCAAGAGCACCGCAATCAATAACCCAAGCACCGTCTGGACAGGGATGTTGTAAAGAACGTAGAGAAAGGTCACCCAAATCGACTTCCAGAACTTCTCGTCCTGAAAAAGCCGAATGTAATTGTCGAAACCCACCCACTTCGGCGCCCGCAACAGACTCCAGTTCGTCAGCCCAATGTAAAAGGCGCGTACCGTCGGAAGCAGATAAAAAAGAATAAAGCCGATCAGCGCCGGCGTGATAAACACAAAACCGCAGAACGTTTGACTGCTCGTAAACCGGGTTCGCTTGCGCGCAGGAGGCTTGGGCGCCGATGCGGCCGGGAGGGTCGATGCTGGAGTGGACATAGAATGCTATAGCCGTGAAGTGACAGGTGCTAGGTGTTGCAGTAAGAATGACACGTGCTAGTAAGTTGTCAAAATAATTTTTGTGGATTTTTTTCGAGAGGCACTCATTCGGATGATGGCGTCAGATCCGTCGGGACATGGGACGAGCGGTGCCGCCCGTGCATTCTGAATGGTGGGGGGAGGATCCCCGATCGCCGCGGCGCCCTAGGATTTCCTGAGAACGAGAGGGACGGGACGGACTTTTTCCGTCTTGTCTCCGCAGGACTCTCGAATGATGAGTTCGAGGGGAAGCGCATCCTGTTGGCTGCCGACCTCCTCTTTGTCCATCAGTTTGATTGCAGCTTCGGCAAAGAGTTTTCCATGTTCGTAGGCGTGTGTGCGGACCGTGGTGAGCGGGGGGCACGCAAACGCAGCGCTAGGTACATCATCATATCCCACGACGGCAAAATCCCTTGGAATCGAAAGGCCGGTCTCACGAATCGCGCGCATTGCACCGATCGCAATGGTGTCATTGCCGGCGAAAAGCGCCGTGGCACGAACATTAGAAGTCAGGAGCCGCTTCATTGCGGCATAACCGCTGTCGAAGCTGAAATCTCCTTGGGTGACAAGCGCCTCGTCGAAGGGCAGGCCTGCCGTTTCAAGAGCGGTGCGATAGCCCTCCAGACGCCGACCCACTGCAACATAATCCAGCGACGCATGACCGATGTGGGCGATTCGCTGATGTCCAAGCGATAGGAGGTGGCCCGTGGCGTTGCGGCTGGCCTGACCCTCTTGCGTTGCGATCGCATTTTCGCCTGGCCGGTCCGTAGTCCCCGCAATCAGCACTGGAAACTTTGACTTGACGACTTTCTCGAGCGCACGATCGCCTTTTCGGGGATTTATCACTATCAGGCTGTCCACACGCTTGCTTTTTGCGAGGTCCAGGTAGGCATCTTCCCCCGCAGGCTCACGAAGAGCCTCCATGACCAGGCGGTAGCCGCGCTCGCGGCAGACTTCGTTCAAGCCATAGATCATGATGGGGACGAAGGCGTCCACCGCAAGCAAGTCGGCGCGCGGGAAGACCAGGCCTATCGTTCGGCTTCGACCGGTGACGAGCATCTGCGCTGCCGAGTTGGGAACATAACCCAGTCTCCGGGCGGTCGCCAGGACGCGCGCCTTGGTCTTGGCGCTGAGGTGGACTCCCGGCTGATTATTTAAGATGTGCGAGACAGTCGTTCGCGATACCCCGGCTTCCCGAGCAATATCAAAGGTTGTAACCCGTCGCGTCATTGATTTCCCTATAGTGCATCAAAGCGGCAACACTGCGGCCTTGGAACTCCAGCCTACACGCCGTCTTTGAACAAGAAGTGCCACGTGCTAGTAAGATGTCAAAGGCTTTTCTGAAACGAGTCCGCGGCGATCG
>DATDAX010000247.1:0-24765 GCA_036525175.1 Terrimicrobiaceae bacterium
AACTCGCGGACGAGGCGTTCAATGGTCCCGTCCGCATGCGCGCGCACCTCAGGATTGCGGAAGTCCAGTTGATAGCGACCATGGTCTATCACGCGTTTCCCGCCGCGCAGAAAGAACCAATCGTCCGGTAGCTGGTTTACCAGCGGGCAATTGATACCCATGACTTCGATTTCCAGCCAAAGCCCCGGAATCATGCCCTTGGTGCGAATGCGTTGGATGAGCTCCCCTAGACCGCCGGGAAAGCGCGTCGCCGATGGTTGCCAGGCGCCGACAGATTCCCACCACGTTTCGCCCAGCTCCGCATACCATCCGGCGTCGATGACAAAATATTCCGCTCCGACTTCCGCGGCCTTGTCGATGATCGGGATCAAGGCTTCCGTCGTGGGATTTCCCCACAGGCAGTTCATGTAATCGTTGAAGATGACCGGAAGCGTTTCCATGTCCGGGTGCGGTCGCCGCAGCAATCTTCTGACGCGGGTCAGCGTTCCCAGAGCCGCATCCAGACCACCGTCGACGCGTGTAAAAGTCACCGCCACCGACTCGAACTTATCACCAGACGCCAGCTTCTTAGACCAGAGTGCCTCACGATACGTCGGTCCGGAAACGCGTAGCAGGAGCTCTTGTGCCACGTCGCTGATCTCCCAGTACCAGGATCCGTTGTGCTCGATTTGCCAGCAGAGTGTCGATTCAGTCTCGGTATTCTCCAAGGCAGCGAGGGGAAGATGCTCGAGCGACGACCATGTTCCCTGACTTGAGATCGCGATACGTTTCAGAGAGAAACCGCTTCCCTCCTGAGCGCGATACGAAGCGCTCAGTCCGAAATCCCGCAGGCTTCCTGAACGCCATTGACACTCCGCACACCACGAATTGTCGGCAACGTGGAGACGCATCTTGTCCTTCCACGCCCCCGCGCCTCCCAGCGAAATGCCAAAGAGCGCCAGCGAGCTGACAAACTCAATAAGGATGTCTTCAGAGCCGACATTTTCAACAGTTGTCCAGGTCCGGCAAGCGGGTAGTCCCCCGAGAAACTGAAAATAGGAGGTTACGACAAGCCCGCTCCCTCCTTGCCGGATCTCCCATACCGGGCCAAGGTGCGTGCGGGACCGTGAATGGCTGAGATAGCGCAGAAGCCCGCCAGGATTCGTTCCGGTATATTTGTTGCCATGGTGGTCATGTTGATTGAAACCAGCAGCCTGCAGTTCCACCAACCGCGCCCAGCGTCGCTTCGCCTCCGGCCACTTAGATCCGTCGATAAGAATATTCACCGGTCTCTCAGATGAGATGTCCAGGCTGAGCTTCAGACCATTGGTTCCTATCTTGTAGACGCGACGACGTGGCATTGGGGGCTGGCTTGTAGGTTGGGCTCGTTACTCGCTTTGCCTCGTGTCTGCACGAAAATTTTCATCTCGGGTGAACCTGATGTAGCCTTTCGCCTATGCGCCTCACAGTATATCAACTCGAACACAGCCCATACTGCATCCCGATCACCCGGGCGCTCGGCGCCTTGGGATTGTCATTCGAAACACGCAACGTCTCCAACGGCGACCGCCGGGAAGTCATTGAGATTACCAAGGGAGCGTACTATCAGGTTCCGGTACTCGCTCACGACGAAAACGTCATCTTCGAATCATCGCCCTCGTCCATCGACGTGGCGCGATATATCGATCGAACGTTCGCCGGCGGACGCCTGTTTCCCGCGGACTGGGAAGGGCTTCAGAGAATTACAATTCCTTACATTGAGGATAATGTGGAGAGCGTAACCTTCAAACTTGTCGATCCCCTCTATCTTCGCGATATCGCCGATTACCTCGAGCGAGCGATGATTCGACGCCATAAGGAACGCAAGTTCGGCCACGGATGCGAGGAACGCTGGACGCAGGAGCGCCCCGCTTTGCGCGCCGAAGCCGAGCGGCTTCTCTCACCATTTGACATCGCTCTGACCCACAAGCCGTTCTTGTTTGGCGATGTGCCAATCTTCAGCGATTTCGCGCTGTTCGGTGTGCTCGGAAATCTCACGTATCGCAATTACAACACCATTCCGGATTCGTTGACTAAGCTCGGTGCCTGGTTTGAAAGAATGCGAGGTTTCACGTACGACGCCGCACCGAATTAACGTTCTCGATCTTGACGGCGAAAGTCTCGTCCCTCTTTACATCGAAACAAAACTCCGCAACAAGTTGGGCCAGCGCTTCGAGATCGGCAAGGTCGATGACTTCGACCGGGGAATGCATATATCGATTCGGAAGGCCAATCGTCACAGTCGGAATCCCGCCGCGTTGCACAAAAATCGCGTCCGCATCCGTTCCCGAGAACCGCGGATTGACCTCGTACTGGAGCGGAATCCCTTTCGCAGAAGCTATCGCGCGCAACCGCTCAATCAAGACAGGGTGATTCGCGCTGCCGATACCAATCACCGGACCACTGCCCAGCTTGACGTCTCCGTGCTTGGTCTTCGAAGTTATGGGAATGTCCGTCGCATGAGTTACGTCCACGACAAGCGCGATATCGGGCCGCACGCTGTAGCCCGCCATCTTGGCACCGTAGAGGCCGTTCTCTTCCTGGATTGTCGAAACTGCCACAACACTTGCGCTCAGTCGGCGACGCTCGGCCGCGAGAAGCCTTAACGCTTCGGCCGCCGACCACGTGCCAATCCGATTATCGCAGGCGCGCGCAGCGATTCTTCCACCAGCCAGCCTGAAAAGGTTGGCGTCCTTTGTCACGGCGTCTCCGATACGAACCAACTTCTCCGCCTCCTCCCGCGAACGGACGCCGATGTCGATAAAGACTTCGTGAAACTCGGGGACCTTTTTGCGATCGTCCGGCTCCTGCAAGTGAATCGCGAGGTGACCGGTCACACCGGGAACGGGACCGTCCGCGCCGTGCACGATCACTCGGCGACCACGAAGCATCGCCCGATCAACACCTCCAATCCCCTTAAAGTACAAAAATCCGTCTTCGCTGATATACGAGACCATCAAGCCCAGTTCGTCCGAATGGCCCGCGATTGCGATTCTGGGAGATCCTTCCCGATTGAGCTCGGCAAAAACGTTGCCGTATGCATCGCTCTCGACTTCGTCGGCAAATCGTCCTGCATATGCCGCCCACAAACTCTGCCCGCGGGTTTCAAAGCCGGACGGAGAAGGCGTTTCTAAAAGTTGCTTGAGAAAATCGAAGGAAGCATCGCGCATAGATCACGATCCTTGTCGAAAAATTTCCCCAGCAAAAGTCCGCAGTTTGCAGCATGTTTATCTGGATCTTGGGAAGCCCCCAAGCGACAGAAAAGAGGGCAAAAATGGACTTAAATGCCGCAGCGAAATCACTTTACAGCAATTCCTATAAACAAGGTGTAAACCACAATATATTGTGGCATCCGAAAAATTAAGCCACTATATATAGATTTCTATTGACTGCTCCTCCATTGTTTTGCGAGTGTCAGCGCACCGTTGGATGGCAGGGGACTGAGCAGGGACGGGCGCCCGGCGGATTTCCCCCAAAAGAGAAGGAACCGAAAACATGGCCACGATCACAATCAGGATTGGAGACCGCAAATTTGAACTCGACCGCGACAAGGCCGAAGCGGCATACGCCGCAAAGCGTGTCATCAATGGCCGGCAGACGATGTTCTTCAACATCCTGCCTCTAAAGTACCAATGGGCCTATAGCCTTTACAAAACGATGAAGGCGAACCATTGGGAACCCGAAGACATCCAGATGCAGAAGGACTGCGAGCAGTGGCGCGATCAGCGGGGAATCGCGGATATCGAGCGTTGGATCATCAAGATGGGAATCGGTTATTTTTCCGCCGCTGAAGGCATCGTCGGCGACAACATCCTTCACGTCGTCCGCGAGGTGGTAACCGCGCCCGAGCTCAAGTTGGTGCTTGGCCGTCATGCACACGAGGAAAACATCCATGCCGACAGCCTTGTCTACATGATCAGCTCGCTCGGCATCAATCCGCACGAATGCGAGGCGATGTTCGAGGATATCACAACCATCAAGGAGAAAACCGACTTCGTCGTAAACAATAGCCGCAACCTGCGACGTAACATCGATCTTACGCGAACCGAAAATAAGCAGGCTCTCGCCAAGAATATCTTTCTTTTCGGCCAATGCATGGAGGGCACTCAATTCTATGGCCTCTTCGGGATGGTGCTGGCCCTTTACCGGCAGAACAAGTTTCCGGGCATCGGCCAAATGTTTCGCTACACTCTGCGTGACGAGTCCAACCACATTGAGGTCTTTCGCAAGCTCTTCATCGAGCTCGTGGATGAGAATCCGGACGTGTGGAGGGAGGACTTCCGGCAGGATCTGCGCGCCACGATGGCTGAGGCCGTGCGTCTCGAGAAGCAGTTCATCAAGGACTGCCTGCCTGTCCACGCCGTGGGCCTTACCACAGAGGAGTTTCTTGCCTACATCGATTATATCGGCGACCGGCGGCTCGAGGGCGTTGGTCTGCAGCCGCTCAATGGCCCCAGCCCAAACCCCCTTCCCTGGCTCGCCGAATTGATGGATATGAAAAAGGAAGCAAATTTCTTCGAATCCAAAGTTACAGAATACCAAAAAAAATCCTCCCTCGTCCCGGTGTCAGACGACGAACTATAGGTGAATATAAGACATTTATTAATATGCTCTTATATGATGAGCCTCGCGTTCGATTCGGGTCGCAAACCTAGAATGTAGAGAATCCCCATGCTCCGCCATATTTCACTCGCAGAAGACCTCGCGCTCAAGCGCCTGGTGACCACGCCGCTCGACCAAAAGCCCGGTTTCGCCTGGCGCGATGCCCTTGGTGACCCGTCATTGGAGGCAGCGCTTCCTGAGGTCGTGGTTACTCGCGGCAAGGGTGATGAACGCCAGTTCAATCTCGCCGACGTCGCCGACGAAATTGGCGCGGCCCTCACGGATCTTCTCCTTTCACGGCAGGAGAAGGATATTTTCAATGAAGAGAATCGTGCGTTTGTGGCGAACGTTGCGCATTCCGTGGCTACACGTCTTCTCGAGCACGTTCGCGAGGGTCACGGCCTCAAGTTGTCTGATTACGATCTCTCGCTGCTCATTGAGAAGGCTCTTATTGAAAATGATGCCCACGATGTCGCCAAGAGCCTCGTCTTCAAACGCTCAGTCAAAGAGACTTCGAGCCCGGTGAACGAATTGCGGGGCGATCGCCCGTCTGTGGCGACCATTGCCATCCGGTTGATCCGTCGCAACGGCACTGTCGTGCCTTGGAACGAAGGCAAGATCGAAATTGCCTGCCGCAAGGCGTTTCTCACCACGAAAGAAGATCCCGAGAGTGCGATAAAGATTTCGCGCGCTGTGACCGCCCGCATCCGACGGGGCGACAGTGCGTTTGTTCACATCGAGGATGTCCAGGACATGGTTCAGGAGGAATTGATGCGGCAGGGGTACTACAAGGTCGCCGAGAGCTACATCCTCTACAGGGCTCAGCGCACGCGCATGCGCGAGGAAGCGGCACAACCCGTGCCGGACGCCGAGCAGGATTCCCTCGTGGTCGTCCGTGGAAAAAACGGGCAGAGCGTATTCTGGGATGGAAGCGAACTCAAGCGCCGCATTCAATTTGCGACCATCGGCCTCGATCTCTGCTTCGATGAGCACCGCATCGAGCGGGAGCTTCGCCGCTCCATTGGCGCAGAGATCAGCGAGGATGGCCTGCGCAGCACGATCATCCTGAATTCAAGGTCGTTGATCGAGAAGGATGCCGACTTCGCCAAGTTCGCCGGTCGTATTCTGCTCTCCTACATTTACGAGGAGGTTCTCGACTGGAGTATCATGCGTGATGGGATCGAGGGCCTAAAGGAAGCCCACCGCAAGGCGTTCAAAGGATATCTGCGCCATGGCGTCGCCATCGAACGGCTCAGTCCGAAACTCCTCCAATACGATATCGAGAAGCTGGCTGAAGCCTTGGACCCTTCTGCCGATCTCGACTTCGAATACCTTGGCATCCAAACCCTGTACGACCGATATCTCATCGTCGATAAGATGCGCCAACCGGTCCGTCGTATCGAGACGCCACAGTTCTTCTGGATGCGCGTGGCCATGGGCCTGTTCATTCAAGAAGAAAAGGACCGGGAAGAGTGGGTCATCCGCCTTTACAATCTCTACAAGTCCCGCCGCTTCTGCTCAAGCACGCCGACACTCTTCAACTCGGGTACCCCGCACAGTCAGCTCTCGAGCTGCTACCTCTACAAGGTCGATGACAATATCGAGAGCATCATGCTCCGCGGAATCGCCGAAAATGCATTCCTCTCCAAATGGGCGGGCGGCCTTGGCGGCTCGTGGACCGCAGTCCGCGGAACCGGCAGCTACATCAAGGGCACAAACGGTGAGAGCCAGGGAGTAATTCCCTTCCTCAAGCTCCACAATGACCAACTCGTCGCCGTAAACCAGGGTGGCAAACGCCGCGGCTCCGGCTGCGCCTATCTGGAAACCTGGCACAACGATATCGAAGATTTTCTGAAGCTACGCATCAACACCGGCGATGAACGACGACGCACCCATGACCTCAATACCGCAAACTGGGTGCCGGATCTCTTCATGAAACGCATGGAGGCACGCGAGGACTGGACCCTTTTCCGCTCGAACGAGGTTCCGGATCTCCACGACGCGTACGGACGCAAATTCGAGGAGCGCTACGAACACTACGAACGACTCGCAAAGGAAGGCAAGATTTACGGACGGGCGATACCCGCCATCGATCTTTGGAAAGAGATGCTCAAGGCACTCTTCGAGACTGGCCATCCCTGGCTCACCTTCAAGGATCCCTGTAATCTGCGCTCGCCCCAGGACCACGCCGGAGTCATCCACTCGTCGAACCTCTGCACGGAGATTACCCTCAACAGCAGCGAAGAGGAAACCGCTGTCTGTAATCTTGGCTCGGTCATTCTTGATACGCACATCCGCGACGACGGCTCGCTCGATTTCGAAACACTTCGCGAAACCATTACGGTATCGGTTCGGGCGCTCGACAACGTCATCGACATCAATTTCTATCCGACCGAGGCGGCAAAACGCGCAAACATGCGCCACCGGCCAATAGGCCTCGGCGTCATGGGTCTTCAGAACGCACTCTTCAAGAAGGGCATCGGCTTCGCAGATTCCGAGGCCATCGAGTTCAACGATGAGTTCATGGAGGCGGTCGCCTATTGCGCCTACAACGCCTCCAGCGAACTGGCCGCGGAGCGTGGCACATACTCAAGTTATCGAGGCTCGAAATGGGACCGCGGTCTGCTTCCGCAGGACACGGTCGAAATCCTCGAAAAGGAACGCGGCATCAAGATTGACGTGCCCCGTGGTGGTCGCATGGACTGGAATCCCGTTCGCGACAAGATCAAGAGGCATGGAATGCGCAACTCCAATGTGCTCGCCATCGCTCCAACGGCAACCATCTCCAACATCACAGGCACAACGCCCTGCATTGAGCCCAATTACAAAAATCTTTACGCCAAATCCAATCTCTCCGGCGATTTCATCATCCTTAACCGGGAGTTGGTCCTCGACCTCAAGAAGGAAGGGCTCTGGAACGAGGGGATGGTCGATCAACTCAAATACTTCGACGGCGAGCTGAAAGATATCGAATCCATTCCCGAGCACCTCAAGCGCAAACACGCGACGGTTTTCTCTGTCGGCTATGAGGCCATCATCGACGCTGCTGCGCGCAGGCAGAAATGGATCGACCAGTCTCAATCGGTCAATCTCTTCCTGGCGCAGCCTGACATGAAGACGCTCAGCCACATGTATCGCCGCGCGTGGCATGTCGGCCTCAAGACGACTTACTATCTGCGAACACTGCAGGCGTCGAATATTGAGAAATCCACCGTTTCCGTGAAAAAGGAAGTTGGTGGCATCGCTGGCGGCCGTGGGTATACCGCTGAGGAGCAGCTTGCCTGTTCTATCGAGGCCATGCGAAACGGAGCAGAATGCGAAGCCTGCCAGTAGCAGCGGCGACGCCTTAAGGGAGGCCATCACATGCCGCGGGCGCGATCCGCAGGCGATCCAGTCCGAAGAGAGGATTCGATTCTTCGCGCAGCAGGCATATTATGCTGTGATCATGTATTCGCTTCATAAATATGCACTTTGATTCCATCCCTGATGCCATCGCAGACATCCGAAAGGGACGCATGGTCATCGTTACTGATGACGCCGATCGTGAAAATGAAGGCGATCTCGTCATGGCGGCATCGAAAATCACTCCCACGGCCGTCAATTTTATGGCCAAGCACGGACGCGGGTTGATTTGTGCGCCGATCACCGAAGAGCGCGCCCGCCAGCTGGGGCTGCAACGCATGGTCGCCCACAATCGCGAAATGCATCAGACGGATTTCACGGTATCCGTTGACGCAGCCAGGGGAATTACGACGGGAATCAGCTCAAAGGACCGCGCATTGACGATAAAGGTGCTTGCAGGCCCGGATTCCCCCTCGAGCGAACTCGTGCAGCCCGGGCATGTCTTCCCGCTCCAAGGCAAACCAGGGGGTGTCTTGAGACGTGCGGGGCATACAGAGGCCTCGCTCGATCTGGCCCGTCTTGCGGGACTCGATCCCTCCGCCGTTGTCTGCGAAATCCTCAACGAGGATGGATCCATGGCCCGATTACCGCAGCTCATGAAATTCAAGAAGAAGCACGGGCTGAAAATCTGCAGCATCCAGGACTTGATTGCTTACCGCCGCAAGCGGGAGAAATTGGTTGAACGTGAGCAGACGGTTTCGTTGCCAACCGATTATGGGGAATTTGAGCTGCATCTTTATCGCTCCACGGTGGACGAAAGACACCATCTCGCTCTCGTAAAAGGCACAATCGATCCAACCCGGCCAACACTGGTTCGTGTCCACAGCGAATGTCTCACCGGTGACGTTTTTGCTTCGAAACGTTGCGATTGCGGCTCACAGCTGCACCAGGCGCTCACGCAGATTGAACAGGCCGGGACAGGCGTTCTCGTTTATATGCGCCAGGAAGGCCGGGGTATTGGGCTCGCGCCCAAGATCCACGCCTACAAACTCCAGGAACAAGGGCTTGATACCGTTCAAGCCAACGAAAAGCTGGGATTCCCCGTCGATCTCCGCGATTACGGTCTTGGAGCGCAGATCCTCGTTGATCTGGGTGTTCGCAAGATCCGCTTGCTCACAAACAATCCACGCAAGGTCGTTGGGCTCGAAGGTTACGATCTTGAGATCGTTGAACAGCTTCCCATTCGCTCGACAGCCAATCCTCACAACGAAGGATACCTCGCGACAAAGAAGGCCAAGCTCGGTCACCTCCTCTAAAGTGGACGCTGCCAACGGCGCTTGACGTCCCGGGACTTGAAAGGCCGACGCAGCCCGAAGTTCCCGAAATACCCGTCACCGGACATTGGACTTGAGAGTGAACACATTTGGGCCAACATCTGTTCAGATGCCGAAAACTCCGTTCATCCGACCGCGCACTGTCAGAAAGTCGGGCCTGTCCTTTGCCATTGTTGCCAGCCTATACAACAACACTTACGTCCAGCCGCTGGTGGACTCCGCCACGTCTGAAATTGCTAAGCTCGAGCCAGGAGCACATGTTCATCTCGTGCGGGTCCCGGGGTCATTCGAGATCCCCTTGGCGGTGAAGCTGATTGCCTTGCAAAAGAAGTTCGATGCGATTCTTGCTCTTGGCGTTGTCTTGCAGGGCGAGACAGCGCACGCCGACCTCATTGGAAGAAGCGTCACGACCGCTCTCATGAATGTTGCCTTGGAATTAAGAATTCCTGTGATCCATGAAGTCTTGCTTCTCGAGAACGAGGAACAAGCGAAAGCACGCTGTCTCGGAACGGAGCTCAATCGAGGGATCGAGGCGGCTCGGGCAGCCGTTTCCGTCGCGCGCACGGTCAATGATCTGTCTCTGAGGGTTCGGTAACATCATGGGCGTGCGACGTGAGGGCCGCGAGGCGGCAGTTCAATATCTTTACCTTCGCGATCTAAACGGGGACAGCGACCTTCCCGCCTACTACAAATTTCGCGGCCTAAGCCCCAGTGCGCGTCGATTTTGCGACGCCCTCATCCAAGGCGCCATGGAACACCAGCAGACCATCGACGATGTGATTCGCGGCAACACTCAAAACTATGAGCTTTCCCGGATATCGGTCGTCGATCGCAACGTGCTCAGAGTCGCGATCTACGAAATGCTTCATTGCCCTGAAATTCCTCCAGTCGTTTCCATTAACGAAGCCATCGAGATCGCGAAAAAATACAGCACAGAGGAGTCGGGACGCTTCGTCAACGGTGTTCTGGATCACGTCCTGAGCGCTCTGAACCGTCCAGCACGCACGGCTCGGCAGACTGTCCATGAGGACAGCGACGAGAGCTGTTGATCCCGCCACAGCTCACCGCAAGCGCTTATGCCCCTTGGATTCCTGAAAAATCTGGTCGCGAAGTTCAGTTCCCAGCCTGTGGACTGGGACGAATTGGAGGAAACCCTGTTGCGCGCCGATCTTGGTGTGCCAATGACGCTGCGCATTCTTGACGCACTGCGGGAGCGCGGAAGCGAGGTCGACGCCGAAACGGCGGCTGAGGTCTGCCGGAGAGAAATTCTTGAAGTCATTCCCTACGCGGTCGCGCTTATTCCACCACTGCCCGCGAAGCCGAAGGCCATTCTGCTGGTCGGCGTCAATGGCACAGGAAAGACAACCTCGGCCGCCAAGCTGGCCTATTGGTTCAAGAAAAACCGCCACACCAACATCCTCGTCGCCGCAGACACGTTTCGGGCGGCGGCGATCGAGCAACTGGAGACGTGGGGCGAGCGTGTCGGTGTGGAAGTCGTCAGCGGGCAGTATGGAGGGGATGCTGCGGCCCTATGCTACGACGCCTGGTCGACCGCATATCGCAGAAACATTGAGTTCCTGATCTGCGATACCGCGGGACGCCTGCACACCAAGGGCAACCTCATGCAGGAACTCGCAAAGTTGAATCGCACGCTTTCGAAGCACGATTCCGAAGCGCCGCACGAGCGTTTGCTCGTCGTCGACGCGACGACAGGCTCGAATGCTCTCGTCCAAGCCAAAGAATTCCATCAAGCCGTGGGTCTTACCGGAATCATCCTCACCAAGCTTGATGGAAGTGGCAAGGGCGGCGTGGCCGTGGCAATACAACACGAGCTCGCAGTCCCTACCCGCTTCATCGGAACCGGAGAAAAACTTGAAGATTTTGCGCCGTTCGACCGGGAAACTTTCGTGAATCAGATGCTCTAGACAACGAGCAATACCGAAACAATTTTTCCCGAAAATCGCTCTAGTAGCCCCGATAGTGCAGGCTCAACAGCCGATAGCTGTCCGTGTCATTCTCAGCAGTATAATAATAAAGGACGAGTGTTGTGGTATCCTGCGTCCATTGGTAGCCGATCAGGGTTTCCAGCACGTCTCCATCTCGTGTCTTTTGCCTGGCCACCACGCGACCGATCCCATACTTGGTCTCGATGTTGCGGCGTGTCTGGTCAAAAAAACTGCCGTAGCGGGCTGAATCCCACGACGCGTCGCCGTAATGCAGCTCGATTTCATTGAGCGCGTCGTTGTCGAAGTAAAAAAGTGCACGCTGCAAAAGGCGCTGTGGAACTCCTTCGACGACAAGGCATTGACGGTCCCGCACTTTCTTGCGATCGACCACGCGTGCCTGCACCCGCTTCAGGCTGTCCTCAAGACGCTGCGCAGCCTCGCCCCACTGAAAATTGAACGGAACTTTGATGTCCTCGACCGCGCGCGCTGCCGTCGTGCAACAAACGCAGGCAAAGGCTGCCAAGGCAATCAGGTTCTTGAAAGTCACTCTCGTGTGATTGATCATGCAAAAAGCGAGTCGATGCCGTCTTAGAGGCGACTTGCGGCCATCAAGGAAGGACGATGGGATGCCGATGTGCAACTCGAAAAGTTCGTTCCCCCCGAGGCCCGAGGGAGTCCTAGTGAAGCTCGACCTCTCCGGCATCAATCTCGATGATATTTCCCAAACCCCTCACAGCGTATTCGGCGACTACTGCGCCGTCTCCCGCATAAACGGTTAGGAATTCCCTTCCCGACCCCAGCAGAAGGACGACCCGACGAACATTAGGCTGGCCCGCGAGAAAGGCAAGTCGAAGTCCCGATTGAGTTTCCAGCCAGAGACCCGCGCGATCCGAAGTGACGCGGACAGCGAGCTTATGTGAGGAACTGGTGAGGCCGCCCGTCGCGAGCGTGATGTTTACGTGATCCATCTGGGGAAACTCCCCAGCGTCCGACACAAGCTTGCCCTCAACGAGGCCAAACCTGCGACAATCCTGAATAACCTTCTCGAAATCTACAGCCCACTCCCCGGTCGCATCAGAACCTTTCTCCACCAAGGACAATGAGCGCAAACGCTGCGCGGCGCCGCTTATTTCAAGAACCGCAATCTCCTCGACCGCAGTGGAGGCGCAAACCTTGACCGGTGAAAATTCATCCCGATAAGAACGCAAGAATTCCCCCTGCCTGCTAAATTGACCGGTGAAAGGTTTGCCGTCCTTTTCATCGACGGCCGTCATCCAGATCGTTTCGCCATATCCGAAGGAAAGGCTGGAGGCGGCGACTGCGAGAGGTAGCTTCTCCCACTGCGCGTCTTTCGATTCCCAAACCTCCCAGTCACTTGCCGATGCAGCGAGCATCTGCTCACCATGGACCGCGAGTGATTCAAGAGCGAAAGGGGTTTTCTCCTCTTTCACCGTGACGAGATCAGGCAGCGACACCCTCGCAATGCTTCCCGCGGTAGCCACAAAGAGTGCGTCGCCACTGGCATCGACGCCTACCGCGTGAGAAAATTCCTCCTGCTGCGAGCGGAGGATCGTTCCGTCACTCATGTCAAGCGAATGGAGCTTTCCTCTCAAAAGAACCGTTCCATAGCGATCCGTTGCCGCCAGCATGCGGCGGCTGACCGGTGAAGACAAACTCTTCGCCTGGGAAAACTCGGGCAGCGTATATGTTGCGCTTGAACTCAGTTCTGGTCGAGATTCGTTTACCGCCAACCCCGGCGAGTCACCACCGAGAAGACTCGTCCATAGAAATCCCCTCAACTGGTCGAATCGAAAGACAATGGGATGCATGCTGTCGAGCGTTTCCGCAAGCACAAGGAAGCCTCCCGGTAGCTTGCGAAAATCATCAATGCGGGTGATCCGGGGTGATTTCTCGTCATCGATCCAATCATTGAAGTGATACGCGATACCTTCTGCCTTCAAGCCGTCGCCGACGAGATACCCGCGGACCTGGTATCGCCCGCCAGGCAACGGTTGTCCGAAATCATCCTTTCCGTCCCAAGCTGCAATCAGACCGTTCAAACCTACAACGAAGTCCGTCTCGACGGCGTTGACGTAAAGCGTGCGCCTGAGCTTGCCGGCTGAGTCAAAGACTCCGAGGCTTATACGGCCTTCGACCTCCGGCAATGCGAAAGCGAATTGCTGCTCACGCTCGGACGCAAAGCCGGGTAGCAACCCCGCGAGAAGTGCGAGCAGGATTCTCCTCAAGCGTAGTAGTGCCAATTCAAATTCGGGAACAGATTGTCCCTATCCTCACAAGCGGCCAGAAACGCATTGTCTCGCCGGTCATCTTTGGCCAACTCGTAAAGCTTCATGAAGCGCAGAAGGTGGTCGCGGGTCCGTCTTTCCGCATACTCTCTCGCCGTGCCGGTTTTCATAAGAAATGCCCAATCGCTCGACTGCGCCAGCAGAATCTCGCGGCCCATTTGCTTGAGCAGTCGATCGAAGAACTTCGACTGTGTGTTGGCAAACTTGCGTGCCATCTCGGTCATTCTCGCTGCAGCAGCGTGAAGGTGCGGATAGATCCACGAATTGCACGGATCCAGCCAGACTTCCCAATACCCTTTGTTGCCCCAACTCGATGACGAGGGACTGACCATCTGCAAGGTCGGATGGTTGAGCAGATAACTCGTCGGAGTCGTCAATTGGAACGTCTTCTGGTCAAACGCCGCCTTTCGCAGGAAAAGGTCCAGAAACTCCGGCCCCTCAAACCACCAGTGCCCAAAGAGTTCCGCGTCAAAGGGGCTGAGGATTATAGGTTCGATCGGAAGCATCTCATGCAGTTGTTCGAGTTGCTGCACCCGGCTTTGAAGGAAGTGATTTGCATGCGCTTCAACCGCCCCCATAGCCCAGTCGCGGCGATAGTACTCCTTGTTTTCACTGCCCGTGATCCGGTGATACTTGATGCCCGAAAAACGCCGATGGCCAACGTCCGGATACACCCCGGCCAAATACTCCTCCGGAAGATCCTTGCCAATATCCCGATAGAAATCGCGGTAAGCCGGATCACCAGGATAACCCTCACGAGCGCTCCACACCTGCTTGCTGGATTCCCGATCTCTGGCAAAAACCGCCGGCCCGGCCGGAAGATAGTACGGCGAAAAAATCGCGAACCGGGGTCGCGGCTCGCCGAACATCAACCCATGAGCATCGAGGACCGTCCACCGCAGGTTCGCATCCTGCAGGATCTTGCCCACCGCTGGAACGTATCCGCACTCAGGCAGCCAAATCCCAACCGGATCACGCCCGAAGCATTCGCGATATTCGTCTCGGCCTATGAAAATTTGCGCCTTCATCGCCTCGGGACAAAACTCCATGAGCGGAAGAAAGCCATGCGTCGCCGCGCATGTGATGATCTCCAGCATGCCATCTTCCTGCAGCTGGGCAAAGGCGCCGACGACATCCCGCCGGATCTCGTTAAGATAAAAGTCCCGCGCCGAATTAAACCGCGCCGAATAGAAGCGCGCCAATTCGTTGAGAGACGGGTCGCCGGCAGTTCTTTCGACCTCCCTGCGTGAGAGCTCGATGCCACGATCAAGATACCGCTCTGTGCGATGCTGGAGCAGCGGATCCCTCAGCATGGCGCAAAGCGTTGGAGTCATCGTGAGCGCCAGCCGGACCGGGACATGCTCGGAAGCGAGGCGTCGAAAAATTTGCAACAGCGGAATATAGGTCTCAACGACCCCCTCGAACAACCAGTCCTCCTCGTGGAACTCTTCATGCTCGGGATGCCGAACGAAGGGGAGATGCGCGTGGAGGAGGAGAGCCAGTGAACCCGAATACTTGGTCACCATACCTAACCTTATTCAGGGCCGAGGAATCGGACAAGATTGATTTACCGCTGCGCACGCGCAATCCTTTCCGCACGTGAAGATTCCGGTGTTTATCCTGCTGACGGCCGCCCTCGCCTTGCCGGTCCTCTCCACATACGCCCGCTTGAACGACAGTACAAGGGAGCGCCTCGTGGACGACGCCATCGCGGAGATGAACAAGAGGAATTTCAACGCAGCCCTCGAAAAGCTTCTCGAAGCCGAAAGACTTGATCCGGATTCGGCAGTTATTCTCAATCTTCTTGGCGCCGTCTACACAAAGAAGAAGAACCATCAGACAGCGAAGTCCTATTTTGAGAAATCCCTCGCGCAGCAACCCAGCTTCTTCCCTCCCGCATTCAACCTCGGCGAGCTCCTCTTTCTCGACAGGCAATACTCGCAGGCGCTGGATACTTTCTCGAGGATGCTAGACGCGGACACAAGCAACGAGCTTCTGCAGTTCAAGACCATCCTCTGCCTCCTGTTGCTGGAGCGAACCGCAGACGCACAAAAGCTGCTTGCACGGATGAAATTTCTGGGAAACGGACCGGCATGGTACTATGCACATGCGGCATTCCAGATTAACCAGGGCAATCCACGCAGGGCCAAAGAGCTTCTCGCAAGTGCTCACGTCATTTTCCCGGAAAAAATTTCTCTCTATGATGAAACCTTCGAAAACCTCGGCTGGCCCACGCGCTAGCTCACGTCCATCGCGTCGCAAGCAAGGCCTGTTAAGCCCGACAAGCCGCTTTCTCGTAACCGGCGCGGCGGGCTTCATCGGAAGCGCCCTCGTTTATGCTCTGAATGCCCGCGGCATCGCGCGCATCGTTGTCACGGATCATCTCGGCAATGACGACAAATGGCGAAATCTTGCCCCGCTGGCATTCGAAGACTATGTCGCTCCCGACAAGCTCCTACAGGATCTCGCCGGAAATCCAAACTCTCATGGACGCTTTCAGGCATGCTTTCATTTGGGCGCCTGTTCGTCCACCACCGTCACAGATGCCGCCTATGTCATGGAGAACAATTTTGGCTACACGAAAACTCTCTGCCGGTGGGCGCTTTCCGCGGGGACACGCTTCGTCTACGCGTCCTCCGCAGCAACCTATGGGGACGGCTCGGCGGGCATGGACGACAAGAACGAAGATCTTCGCGCCTTTCGCCCTCTCAACCTTTACGGTTACTCGAAACACATTTTCGATCTTTTTGCCAAGAACCAGGGGCTTCTCTCAAGCATCGTCGGTCTCAAATACTTCAACGTCTTTGGTCCGAACGAATATCACAAGGCGGACATGCGAAGCCTGGTGTGCAAGGCGTATGATCAAATCGTCGCCACCGGAAGAATCCGCCTCTTCAAGAGCTATAAGCCAGAATACGAGGACGGCGCACAGATGCGTGATTTTGTTTATGTTAAGGATGCAGTGGACATGACATTGCACCTCGCCGAGACAACATCCGCCGCCGGCCTTTACAACGTTGGCGCGGGGGTCGCTCGCACATGGATCGACCTCGCGAGCGCTCTCTTCGATGCGCTCGGCATCGCACCGGAAATCGAGTTCGTCGAAATGCCCGAAAGCATTAGGAATCAATACCAGTATTATACATGCGCGGACATTTCCAAACTGCGTTCAACAGGATATGACGCTCCCACGACCTCTCTCGAGGACGCCATAAGGGACTATGCCGTCAACTATCTAAGAGTTGGAAGACGCCTGGGTGACAAGATCGGTCCCTAACTACCCTGCGCCAACTAAGGTTGCCTGCGGCCTTCTATGATTCCCTCCATGAGCCGCGCAGCCAGCGGCTCGGTCACCTTATCCAGTTCACTTAACACGTCCCTTAGCTTTGAAAGCGAGCGGGCGTCCCTTGCCTCGACGATCTGGGAAACCAACCTTAGAATGTTCTCCCGCTCCTCGACGGTTACTTCGTCTCCGAGTCGTTGAAGCGCCGTTTCGATTGCAGGCAGCATTTCGTCGGCCTTCAAGCAGGCCTCGGCAAACGCGCGTTCATCCATGTCCTCGAATGCGTGCTCGAGCGATTCTGCGAGCATTTTTTCAACCGCTTCGTCGCTGACTTCGACCGCGCTATCCATACTGACCTTCGTATCGCGCCCTGTTGCGACGTCACGCGCGAGAACGCTCAGGAGTCCGTTGGCATCGATCTCGAACTGCACTCCCACACGGGCCTGTCCGCGTGGCGCAGCGGCGAACGGAATCTCAAACTCCCCCAATTTCCAATTGTCCTTTGCCATCTCTCGCTCTCCCTGCAGCACGGTAATTCGCATTGAGGCCTGATTCGCGGCGGCGTTGGTAAACATTTCGCCGGCTTTGCACGGAATCGTTGTGTTGCGCGGAATGAGTACGTTCATGAGCCCTCCGAAAGTTTCGATTCCCAGCGAAAGGGGCGTGACATCCAGCAGTGTCACATTGCGAACCGCTCCGTCGAGGATGCCGGCCTGAATGGCTGCGCCAAGGGCAACTGCTTCGTCCGGATGCTGGCTGGTGTTCGGTTCCTTCCCGAACACGCCGCGCACAAACTCCCGCACCAGTGGCATCCGGGTAGCCCCACCCGCAAGAACCACTTCATCCAAATCTTCCGGTTTGACGCCCGCGTCCTGCAGAGATCGAAGGCAGTGCAGCCGCGTTCGCTCGATGATTGGACGGCAGATCGATTCGAAGAGGGATTTCGAAATCGGCGAGTCGCGGTCTTCGAATTCTGAGAGTTGTCTCTTGAGGGATTCGGCCTCAGTGCGGCCCAACCCGAGCCGTTCTGAGATCGCCGCGTCGATGTCATCTCCGCCAAGGTGGGTGTCGCCGTTTGTTGCGAGCACTTGAAATACGCCGCCGCTTAGCTCCAACACGGACACGTCAAACGTTCCTCCTCCAAGATCGTATACCGCGACCTTCGTCTTGTCCTCGAGTCTGTCCAGCCCATACGCCAGAGCTGCGGCCGTCGGTTCGGCCAGGAGCCGCTCTACCACGAAGCCTGCCGCCTCGCCCGCTCTTTTTGTTGCGGCGCGCTGCGCGTCATTGAAATATGCCGGGACTGTGATCACCGCGCGATCGACCGTGGATCCAAGCGCTCGTTCGGCATCCGCCTTCAGCTTTTTCAAGATCAATGCGGACACTTCTTCCGGAGAAATCGTCCTGCCACCGGCGCGCAGGCGGACAGGCTCACCTCGCACGCCGACACCCCTTCCATCAGTCTCACTTTCGCCGATCTTCCGTCCCATTAGCCGCTTTACAGAGAACACGGCATCAGTGTGACGCAGGGCTTCGTAACCGACCACCGGATCGCCATGCTCTGGAAAATACACTACGGACGGCGTCAGCCGCCGCCCAGCCTCATCGGCGAACAACACCGGGAAGCCCGCATCCGTCGCGCCAATAAGCGAGTTCGTTGTGCCAAGATCGATACCAACAATCACGATGGCATTCTCCAATGTCGTGAAACAAATTTCACGGAGAAAGGAATCGGAAGAACCAAGTAGTCGCCGCGCGGGAGCTATTACCTACACGATCCCAGGCGGCGGATTCTGCTCGGTGGGATGGCCGGCGAGATCTTCGATGCAGCGAGTTACAAGCGCAGTCCAACCAGTCTGGTGAGAAGCCCCAAGCCCACGGCCGTCATCTCCGTGAAAGTATTCATGAAAGAGCACAAGATCCTTGAAGTGCGCGTCCGCCCGATACAATGGACAGCCACCGTGGCACGGTCTTGCTCCCGATGAATCAGGCAGGAAAAGTCTTGCGAGACGACGCGACAGTTCCCGGGCAACCTCATCGAGGTTCATATAGACGCCGGAACCTGTGGGGCACTCTATGACAAAGCCATCACCATAGAAATGATGATAGCGCTCAAGCGCCTCGAGCAGCAGGTAGTTGATAGGAAACCAAATTGGACCCCGCCAGTTCGAGTTCCCACCGAACATCCACGATGGCGAGTCTCCAGCCGAATATTCCACAGAGTACTGCTGCCCGCCGATCTCGACACAAAAGGGACTTTCCCTATGAACAGCGGATAGCGAGCGGACGCCATTCGGCGAGAGGAATTCGGTTTCGTCGAGGACGCGACGCAAAAGGCTTTCGAGGCGCTCACGATTCGGGAGAGCAAGCAGAGTGCTCATCTGCTCGTCAGAGCGTGTGCACCAGGTGATGAGCCGGGCGAGGTCAGGACGGTACTTGAGAAACCACTTCATGCGCTTCCGAAATCCCTCCAGCTTCTCGATGTGGGAGTCCTCGAGAACCTCGACAGCAAGCATCGGGATAAGCCCAACCATCGAGCGGGTTCGGAGCACCTCACGCGTCCCGTTGACGCGCAAATGATCGTAGTAAAAGCCATCGGTCTCATCCCAAAGTCCCGTGCCGTCAAAGTGATTGATCGCATCCGCAATGGAAATGAAATGCTCAAAGAACTTGGACGCCATGTCCTCATAAGCGGCGTTCTCATGAGCAAGCTCAAGGGCCATGGCAAGCATGGTCAGGCAGTAGAATCCCATCCAAGCGGTGCCATCAGCCTGCTGGAGGTAGCCGCCGGTCGGCAGCGGCTTCGACCGATCAAATATACCAATGTTGTCCAGGCCAAGAAATCCGCCTGAAAACAAATTGTGGCCCTCGTGGTCCTTGCGATTTACCCACCAGGTGAAATTGAGCAGAAGCTTTTGAAACGCGCTCTCGAGGAACTGTCGGTCGCGGGACTCCGCCGTGCCCGAGATCTTATAAACGCGCCAAACCGCCCAGGCATGGACAGGCGGATTCACGTCGCCAAACTCCCACTCGTAGGCCGCGAGTTGACCATTAGGGTGCATGTACCATTCGCGCAGGAGGATGGTGAGCTGCTGCTTCGCAAAATGCGGATCAATGCGGGCGTAGGGCACCATATGAAAGGCGAGATCCCATGCGGCGAACCATGGGTATTCCCACTTGTCCGGCATCGAAAGGATGTCTTTCGCGAAAATATGGAGCCACTGCGAATTGCGCCCGAACCTTCGGCTCCCCGGCGGAGGCATCTCGTAAGGATCTCCCACCATCCAGTCCTCGACAACGAAATGATAGAACTGCTTTGTCCAAACGAGCCCGGCATAAGCCTGACGGGCGACATTCTTTTGCTCCGGCGTCAACTTCGCAGGAATCGCATCCTCATAGAAGTCATTAGCCTCATCAATTCGAAGCGCAAAAACATGATCAAACCGCTCCCGATCGAATTCGCCAAACTTTTTTCCCCTCCGCGCCAACTCCAGTCTGAGGACACACTCCCCGCCAGCCGGAACTACCAGCCGGTACAGCGCTGCGGTCTTGGTCCCGTGATTGCGCGGGTTGACGGCGTCGGTCTCGCCATCGCAGAGCCAGCGATGAAGGGAATCCTTCACATACGGCGAATAGTTCGGCACGCCAAAGCAGAATTCCTGATTGGTTTCGTTGTCCGTAAAGAGAAGTTCCGCAGGTTCCGTCTCCAGGAGCCACTCGCAATCTTCCAGCGTCTCGTGAGCACACGCCACGCGGCTTGCTCCGGTTTTCCAGAGCCGCGGTTTCAAGGTGCATCCCTCGTGCTTACAGCCCCAGGACCACGTATTGCGAAACCAAAGCGTAGGCAGGACGTCGAGAGGGGCGGCTTCCGGGCCGCGGTTTGCGATGGTGATGCGAATAGCGACGTCGTCGGGATTGTATTTCGCATACTCGACAAAGACGTCGAAATAGCGCCCTCCATCAAAGATCCCTGTATCCGTGAGTTCGAACTCCGTGGACTCGCGCCCGCGGCGCGCGTTTTCCTCAATCAACTCGGCATAAGGAAACGCCCCCTGCGGGTACTTGTAGAGTCCCTTCGCATACGAATGCGTCGGAGTGGCATCGAGATAGTAATAGCATTCCTTGACGTCCTCGCCGTGATTTCCTTCGGGTCCGCTCAGTCCAAAGAGGCGTTCTTTAATGAACGGATCCTTTCGATTCCAGAGTGCGAGCGCAAAGACGAGCCGGCATTGCCTGTCAGACCAGCCCAGCAGGCCGTCCTCGCCCCAGCGATACGCACGCCTGCGGGCGATATCGTGCGAAAAGTAACGCCACGCATCCCCATCCTCGGAGTAATCTTCGCGCACCGTGCCCCACTGGCGCTCGGAAACATAGGTGCCCCATCGCTTCCAGTTTTTCTCCCGGCCCTCCTCCTCAATCAAACGCTGCCCCTCAGCTGATTTCATCCCAAGACAGCAATGCTAGCTCGAAAAGCCCGGCTTGTCCGCCATTTTTTGCGCTGACGGCGAATCCCCGAAACTATGGGCAAGCTGGCGACTTGCGGCCGCGCTCAGCAATATGCGCTGACCAGTCGACATGGACATGCGACAATTAGTGGCGTGAGGATGAACCATCCTGATGGGAAGCGACTTCTGGCCGCGGTTCGCGAGGGGGATTTCGCGCACGCTGGCGAGGAGTCCGCGGTGCGAATGACTTGGGAACGACTGCCGAGTCACGAGGCTCAGCGTTGCCTGGATGCCGGATGTGGACGCGGAGGAACTGCTGCCCTCGTGCAATCCAACCGATGGGGTCAGGTGACCGGCATGGACATCGATGAGGAGACGATCTCCTTCGCGGCGTCCGCTTACCCGGCGGTGGAGTTTGCCGCCGCTGATGTGATAAGCGCCGGCGAATTGTTCCCCGGTCGCTTCGACATAATCTACGCATTTAACGCCTTTTATGCTTTTCCGGACCAGCAGGCTGCCTTGAACGCCCTCCATGTCGCCGCAAAGCCGCATGCCATTCTCTGCATCTTCGATTATGTGGATCGCGGAGGTTTCGGGGACACAGCCTTTGCCCGGAAGGCTGAAACGCTGCTTTGGCGCCCGCTGTGCCTTGACTCCCTGCCTGCGCAACTCGGCGCATCAGGGTGGATGTTGAAGGAGTGCGTTGAAATTAACTCCGAATTCAACCAGTGGTACGCGCAGCTAGTAGAGCGATTCGCTAGCCGACGCGACGAGCTGGTTGGGCGCTTCACTCCGGACTTGATCGCCTACGCCGAGGACTACTATCGATCCATGCTACATGCTATCGAGAGTGGTGCGTTGGGAGGAGCCATTGTCTACGGCGAAGCCGGCTCACACTGAGGACCGACTCTGCCAACGTAATGACCGCTTTCCTCGTTTCTGAAGGAAAACGAGGTCCTTGTCCGCAGTGCAAGGTGGGACTCAGCTAAGTTACAGTGCCAAAATCTCTGCCGGAAAAACGGTGACAAGCACTGCCGTGCGCGAGATGATCTTTGGGAGTCGCACAAGTGGAGACTATGACGGAGAGATTTCTTGAGGACGTGCGATCAAGCATCGAGCGATATTCGCGCGCGACAGAAAGAATTGCGTTAGATCGTGACGAACGGCTCCTAAAGGAAATTCATCATCTATGCTGCCTGATCGCCGACAAGGACAACGGCACGGGTATAGCCCCGCTGCGAGAGATTGCCCGCAAATTCGCGACATTTCGCGATGAAGCCAACGACGAGATCACCGCAGCAATCTATGACTTCGGGTGCGGGTTCGCTCTCCTTCGAGCTAGCGCGTTCCAGGAAACAATTCCTCAGTTCGAGAAAATCTCGGAAGGCCGCGGCGAGCGCCTGTTGACGATCGAGATCGCCGCCTCTTGCTTCTGTTGCGTCGCGGCCAGCCTGGGTGGGGGGTTGGAAGAGGCACGATCGAGTCTTGCGCGAACGAAACGCCTTGTCGAGCGAATGGCCGGCACCGTCGCGTGCTATCAGGGGCTTGTCGCGATGGCGGAAAGTTCGCTCCTCTACAAGACCGGCGAGCACTCTGCTACCATCAAACTCATCGAGTGCCACCGCGGGAACTTCGCTTCGGCCAATGCGCCGTTGGACTCGTACTTCCCATATTTCCAGGCGCAAATGCTTCTCACCGAAGCAAAGGCGTTGCGAGACGTGGGGAGGTATGCTGATGCCCTCGATCTCCTCTATCACGAACGGAAACTTCGTGCGTTGGTCGACGATCTGCTTGGACAGGTTTGGAGTCTTCTCGAGGAGGCGCGAATCCGCAAGTTTCGCCGCGAGTTTGAAAGCGCCGCAGCCTGCCTTGGACTTGCCAGTCATTACGTCGATGGTACCGACCTGCACGAATATCGTGCGCGCATCGCGGATCAAAGAGGCGATATCCATTGCAGCAACCGCGAGTTGGACAAGGCCGAGACGAACTACAAACTTGCGCAGGAAACCGCCGACGCGTCGGGTCAACTCTGGCTGAAGGCGCATGTCGGAAATTCGATCGCTCGACTTCGCCTGCTCCAGGGCCGGCCTGCCGAGGCAAGACAAATCCTGGAATCGTTCGAACCGGTCTGGAAGGACACCAAGAACTACGGAAAATACCTTTACTTATTAGGCCGGGCGGAGGCAGGACTGGGAAACTATGGCGATGCGGAGCAAACTTATCGCAACGCGCTGAAGAGCCTCAAGGCGTTTGGCTTGAGCAGCACCGAGGCGCTAACCCGAGATCGGCTCGCCCAGCTTTTGATGAAGCTCGACCGCAAAGAAGAGGCGTGCGTCGAGTGGGCCCGGGCGCTCAAACTGTCCGAAACAGTTCAAGCCGTCCGCCTCTTTGAAGACATCACGCGGCGCTATGTCAACCAGGTCAAGGCAGAGGACCTGCTTCCGATCATCGAGGAGGCTATGGTCAAGCGAATGGAGATGCAGTCGCGGATAGATGGCTCGCATTCGAGGCTCGGGAGGGCCGAAGATCTGATTTGGCGGGAACATTATGTCCTCGCCCATTGGTTTGTGCAGCCGATCTGGGAAATGTTGCGGCGTGAAGACAGGAACTCCGCCCGGCTTCCGCCTGTGATCCTTGAATTTTGCAAAGTATTCGGCAACCCTGTCTGGCTGCCACGCATGCTCACCGGAGACTTGTCTACGGCTGCGGAAGAGATCGATGTGCGGGCACTTTGTGAAGAGTCGTTGTGGCGCCTCTCCCGAGAGCTCGGCACAGAGCTTTCTCTGACTGTCTCCACTGAAATGTCGAGGATCCCGACCGATGAATACGTTCTGCGGCAGGCGTTCGATGCTTTGTTTCGCGGACTGTACTCGGCGTTCGGCACAACCGTCTTCGATCTGTCGCAGCGTGCATGCTCCATGACATCGCGGGAACTCTTGCTCATTGTCACGCTCAAGGGAGCTCGCCCAGAGATGTTTTCACGCGCAAGCGACCTCGTAAGGATCAACGTCGCAATGAAGGACGAATCGCTGCGTTCATTCTTCGATGCCGGCTACACGGGCGACCTGACCCTCGCGGACTTCTTGATCGGGGTCGTGCTCGGGGAGAAACTTTCCTTCCAGGCCGATCTGCCGGCGGTCGAGATCAGATTCCAAACGCTCCAGAGGCGAGCGATCGGGTAGGTTTCCTCTTCACACGCGGCCCATCTCTTGTATCAACGGCACATGGCAGAAACGTTCATCCTTTTTATCGAAGATGAGGTGGATCACTTCGAAGCGGTAAGGGAACATCTCGAACCCGACTTCAAATGCACGCGCTCGTGTGCACTTCGAATCGAAGCCATCGCAAGAGAAATCGAAGAACTCAAGCCCGTTGCAGTTGTCCTTGACCTAATGCTGTTCTCCTCCTCCATGGCGGCGAAGGCCGCTGCAGCGGCCTTCCGGCGATCAATCGCCGCGCTCGAGGCGCACTCCATTGGCGAGGAACCTT
>DATDAX010000248.1:0-7152 GCA_036525175.1 Terrimicrobiaceae bacterium
CAGAGACAGGCGACTATGACGACCCAGCGAAGCAGGCTATGAGTGTCTCTTAGAAAGGAATAAGGCATGGTTGGCAGGTGAGAGGGAAAACTGAATACATCGCTTTCTCCTTCTCGTCACTCTTCAGTTTCGCTAGGTTGCTGCTCCTCGGAGTCGGGGTTTTGCTTGCTTTTGGGCAGCCTGCGTGGTTTGCAGAGGATGTCTGGAGTATTTGCGACGCGAGCGCATTTGCAGCAAAGAAAGCGCGGCCGGTCGACGAGTTGGGACAGTTTATCGGCGTGCTTCCTAATGTCACCCTTGGACCAGTCGCAGAGAGTTTTCGCCATGTGAGAACGAAACGGGGAATGGCCGGTTGCGCAAGTGGGCCTTCGGCGGTATGATTTTTTCTAACATTTATGAGCACACACACAGCGACCAAGCAAAAATCCAGTGCAGTCATCGAGGGCCTTCAGACCCTCCTGGCCGATTCATATGCGTTGATGGCACAAACGCACCTTGCCCACTGGAATGTCGAGGGTCCAAATTTCTTCCAGCTCCATACCGCGTTTCAGAAGCAGTATGAGGAACTTTTCGGGGCAATCGACGAAATCGCGGAGCGCCTGCGTGCATTGGACGTTCTTGCCAATGGAGGATTGAAGACTCTTGCGAAGGGTTCACGTATCGAGGAACTAGCGGTAGAGACGACGCCCGCGAAGGATTTTGTCGCTCACCTCATTGAGTCGCATGAGATCGTTTTGCTCGATGCTCATTCGCTTCGTGAAGCCGCGGGTGCGGCAGATGACCTGGAAACGCAGGACCTCATCATTGGCCGAATACAAGTGCACCAGAAGACTCTCTGGATGCTAAAGAGCTTCCTCAAGAACCTCTAGTCGCCGGAGCACGCGAAACCTGGGAATTTCACAAGGGAAGAATCTGGTCTTGCGAATCATTCTCAAGTTCGTATTTTGTCATAATGTCCAATTGCTCAGTTGAATCCGGGGCGTCCTCGCCGGCTAGAAAGTCGTGGCGCAGAGATGCGGCGCAGATTGTTGAGGAACTGTTTCGATGCACACCTTCCGATTCGTGGGACATGCTTTTGGATTTGCGAAGGCATTTGCTCGAAGGGAATGATTGGGATGAAACGCTCGACGTGTTCTTGTCCTGCCGACAGAGGCTGGAGGCCGAGCAGTACTTGCCGTTTTATCGTTTGCGTCGTTTGCTGGCGGAGAGCTTGAGGCTCGAGGCGGGGCGAAGCCAGGCTCATGTGGCGTCGCTTCGGGAGGTGCTTCGTCGCAAGCACCGGTCGCTAGCCGACATGAAGCGAACGGTCACGCGTGAGATTTTCGAGCACGACCTGCGCGAAGCAGGAGTCGATCGAATTCAGTTGCGTGTTGTCGAACGATAGCCGGCGACGCGCTTCTTTCGGGTGCGAAACCGCTATTTGGGACGCTTCTCGCATGCAGCCGGTTTGGGTGCTGTCTCCAGGTAGGCGGGCCCGGAGCTTTGGTTACTTCGGCTCGAGTCGGCCTTTTTCGGGTTCTCGCATGAAGTCGAGGATCTTTTGATCGTCGTCTTTTGCCGCCCAGACGGCCCGTAGGAAGTCGGCGGGATGGAGCATGTGTTCTCTGAGAAAGTGGCGGTCCCCACCGCAACAGTACATGATATCATGGCAAAGTGCTCCTTCGAGAAAGCAGCGGGCTTTCTTGATGATTCGCGGCAGCCAAGGTATCCCTTCGAGCATGGCGCGCCTGGACGGCAATTGGTCGGGGCGAATTTCCTCAGTGTTGGCGGCGCGTTTCTGCTCGAAGAAGAAGAAATCGCGACGAACCGCAACGATCAGCAGGTAGGTTTCCCAATCCGGCTCTCCGGAGGACACAAGATCCTCAACGTAGTCATAGACATTGATGGGCTTGAGTCCGATGGATGCTAGGAAGCGATTCTCGTCGACAGTAAAGTATGTCGCGTCACCGCGCTTGCCGCCGCGATACAGGGAGATTGCCTTGTCGTAGATCTGACGAAGACTCGTGGTCCAAAGGTCGGATTTCATAAGCTTAACCAAGCATGTCGGCCGCTATTTTGAAGCATGTTTTACAAGTAGTCCCGGGCGCCGGCAGGATGCCTCTACCACGAGTAATGGACGAGGTAGGTAAGTTTCTTTTCCTCATCCGGCTGAAGCTTCACGCGAAATTCGATCTTTTGCGCATCGACCTTTGTGAAAGCGTCGGAATGCTCACGAATCTCCCAGTTCACCCAGCGAAACAAGTGCTCGACGACGCGGATTTCGACAGGTTCGGTTTTTCGGTTTCGTAAGGTGATTTCGAAGGATTCGTCGGCCCAATTGTTTGAGTTGTCGACCTTGAAGGATGTCCGCTTCCGCTCGCCGACAATATCGAAGGCGTTGCCTACATAGACGCGAACAGTCTCATCTTTCGGCGTGTGATCGATGTCGTTTTCGCCGATGAACTCGAGTTGTCCATCCTCATCGCGCTGGTAGAATCTTAGGCGTCCTTTAGGCAAAGGTATGCCGAGGCCGTTTTCCTTGGAGTTCTTGAACTCGCGCATGACGCGCACTTTGTTATTGGATTGGGTGCCGAGGGCATCGTTCTGCCTGAGGGAGGAGGGGTCGTATCCGCGCCATCGGTCCCAATCGATCGACGCACCGTCATAGACGTACACGCGCTCGGAGCCGACTGCTGACGTCCGTACAAACTCTACTTGCTTGGTTTCGCGATCACGCAGGGTCAATGGACGCTGGAGGGTATAAAGGTGGTACTCGTCGAAAGCCTTCTCAGTCACGGGCGGTCCGGCGGCATCAGCGATTGCGGACATCGCCGCCGCTCGGTATTGCGCGGTCTGGTCCTCCTCAATCTTGCTCACATCGCCGGCCATGAGCTTTACCCGAGCGTTCGTGAAGCTTTTTCCGCTCTGGTTGTCCATGGTTACCCAGCCGATGAGGTCGAGTTTCCCGCCGTCCTCCGGAGCGACAAGATTGTAATTGGCCTCCCAGCTCATGCCGCTCGAGACGTAGCAAAGTTCAGCGTCGAGCTTGCCGGGTTTGCTGGACTGCAGTTTCCAGCTCAACTCGGGTTTAAGGATGGTCTCATCTGTGAGCGCCGGAAAGACGGGCATTCCGGGCAGGTTGAATTGAAGTTCTCCGTCCACCTCAATGATTGGCTCCGCGGTTTCCGCGGCTGTTGCCATCTGTGATTGGTAATAAGCGCGTCCATAGCGTCTCATCGCGGTCGCGTTGTGCGGAGCGTAACCACTTCGAATCACCCGGCCTTTCACGACCCGGTCGGGTTTCTCCGGTTCGCTCACTCGAAAGCTGATTTCTTTGCCTTCGAAGAGCGAGAGCATCATCCGCTGGTTGACAGGATCATTGCGAAAATTCTGTTCGAGAATCTGGATCTCCGCTTTTCCCGAAGGATCCCGAAGGATGACAGACTCTGGTTCGAGATGGACGGTGACGTCCGCGAATTTCACGTCATTTACCCCTTCCTTCAATTCCAGCGGGATGGTTTCGCGCACGACGCCGAAGTTCTGGTTGTAGATGGTCAGCGCCGGATCAGCGGCGAGCGCGGCAGCCGGGAAAACAAGGATCAGCAGTTTCTTCATGAGACGTCGTTTCTGCGTTAACGTGCCAGCCACGAAAATCTTAGCCTGCATTTGGCGCGTTCGTTGCCGTTCGCGGACTCATGAGCTGGCGAGCACTTCAGCGGCGGTCTTGAAGTGCATCTTTGCTACAGCGTCGAGAGCCTCGCGGCCGCCATTCGCAACAATTTTCTTTGCCGCTTCCTTGACCGATGCCGAGACGCCTCTGGGCAGAGGAACACCAAGGCGCCTTCCGGCAGTATCGAGCCAATCGATGAATTTTTCGCGGGCGAGAATGGACGCTGCGGCGACAGCGAAGTCCGACTCGGCCTTGGTGCGTTGATCGAGCGTAATGCTGCGGCCTTTCTCCATCAGTGCGCGCTGGAGCACGCGAACATCGGCGAACTTGTCGGAGAGTGCCCGCGGGCATTCCGGTCGAAGGGCGCAGAGGTTCTCGATGACTCTGGCGTGTCCCCACGCAAGCAGTTTGTTGAGATTCCCGATCTTTACGAAGAGAGCATTGTAACGATCGGGTCCTATGACGACGACGCTTTGTGCTGCTCCAGACTTTCGTATGGCGGCCGCGAGGTCTCTTATACGCCTGTCCGAGGAAATGCGTTTGCTATCGGCGACTCCGATCTCCTGGAAATGACGCGCGAGATCGCGGTCTATATAGGCGCCGGCGATGACGAGTGGGCCGAAGAAATCGCCCTTGCCGCTTTCGTCGATGCCGAAATGTGGCTCGAACATCTCGGGATTGAGGATCTCTTCGTAGCCAAGCTTGGCTTCTCCGAGAATGTCGGGTTCAAGTCGAAACTTCACAAAGTCCTCGGTGCCTCGTCCCTGGATGACCACCTTGGGGCCTTTTTCGTAAACGGCGATCGTGAGCTTGTCCTTCTGAGCAAAATAAAGCGTGTACGGGCGCGATTCGAATTTGTATCCCTCCTCACGCAGCAAAAGTTTCAACTTCGCGGCTTGCGCTGGCGTGAGCGGAGTATTGTAAAGGGTGATGGCTTTGTCGGGCACAGGACAGACCAATAAAGCGCAGGTGCGCCCCGACGCAGAGCAAAAAATCCGGCGCAAACTTCATCGCTGGTTTGATCGGCACGGTCGCGATTTGCCGTGGCGCCGGACGTCTGATCCCTACGCAATCATGGTATCGGAGTTCATGCTGCAGCAAACGACCGTGACGGCGGTACTGCCCTACTTTGAGCGCTGGATGGCGAGGTTTCCAACGTTCGAGTCCCTTGCCCGCGCGGCAGATGAGGATGTCCTTTCGCTTTGGCAGGGTCTCGGATATTACCGCCGCGCCCGCGACCTTCGCCGCGCTGCAATTGCGGTGGTCGAAGGGGATGAAAAGACGTTGCATTCGACTTCGGAACTTCGGCGTCTACCGGGCGTGGGCGACTACACAGCGGCGGCCGTTGCGTCATTCGCCTTCGACGCCGTTGAGCCAGTGATCGATGCAAACATCGCGCGCTTGCTGGCGCGCTTGCGGAACTGGAAGAAGCCGATCGATGATGCCAGGGGTCGCGCGTTCTTGATAAATGCGTCCCGGGATCTTCTGCCAAAATCCGGTGGTCGCCTGCACAATTCGGCATTGATGGACCTTGGAGCTTTGATCTGCGTGGCGCGGAATCCGAGATGTTGCCAATGCCCGATCCGTAAAGAATGTGCTGCCGAGAAGCCCAACAAGCTCCCAATTAGAAAGCCGCGCCAACCTGCGGAACGCGTTTCAGAAGCCCGCGCGTTCGTTTTCGAGAGAGGAAAGCTGTGGCTTGAACCCGCCCCGGGTCCGCGCTGGCGCGGCATGTGGCTCCTTCCTCCGGCCACCTCTGCAAATCGCAGTCCTGACCACGTCGAGGCGTTTTGCATAACGCGATTTCGTGTGACGATGCGGGTGTTCCTCGAGCCCGGCGACGGTCGGCAACTGATCGGATACGCTCCGGACAGTTTGCCGCCGATGCCCTCTCCTCATAGGCGGACGGTTGCAGCAATGTTGGAAAGGGTTCATACTCGGACGTAATGCACAGACCCGATCTCCTTCCCGATGCGCATGGCCATTTCGGTCCATACGGCGGAAGATTTGTTCCGGAAACGCTGGTGAGCGCTCTCGACGAATTGGAGCGCGAATACCAGAAAGCTCGTATCGACCCGGAATTCCGAAAGGAGTTTTCGTATCTGCTCTCCGACTATTGCGGACGTCCCACACCATTGTATCTCGCGGAGCGCCTGACCCAGCACCTTGGAGGCGCCAAGATCTACCTAAAGCGCGAAGATCTGCTGCACACCGGTGCCCACAAGATCAACAATGCGATCGGCCAGGCCATCCTTTGCAAGCGCATGGGAAAAAAACGGGTGATCGCCGAAACCGGTGCCGGTCAGCACGGCGTCGCAACGGCTACTGTGGCAGCGAGATTCGGCTTTGAATGCGTCATCTACATGGGTGCGGTGGATATGAAACGCCAGTCGCTGAATGTTTCACGGATGGAGTTTCTCGGCGCGAGAGTTGTCGCTGTCACGGCAGGCCAGGCAACACTGAAAGAGGCCATCAACGAGGCCATGCGCGATTGGGTGACGAATGTGCGCTCCACGCACTATGTGCTAGGCACCGCTTACGGTTCACATCCCTATCCGATGATGGTGCGGGACTTTCATCGCATTATAGGCGACGAGACGCGCCGGCAGGTCCTCCAACGCGAAGAACGGCTGCCCGACCTGCTCATCGCTTGCGTGGGTGGTGGAAGTAATGCGATAGGGCTGTTCTATCCTTTTCTGGGCGACGAAAGCGTGAAAATGATCGGGGTCGAGGCTGGCGGCGAAGGGATTGTGCGCGGACGCCACGCAGCCCGTTTTCAAGGAGGGAAACTGGGCGTATTGCAGGGCGCGAAGACCTGGCTGCTGGCGAATGAGGATGGGCAAATCGAGTCGACACATTCGGTTTCAGCCGGCCTCGACTACGCTGCGGTAGGCCCGGAGCATTGCTACCTGCGCGACATCCATCGTGTCGACTACGACTACGCAACCGATGATGAAGCGCTGGCCGCATTTCGGACCCTGGCCGAGGTCGAGGGAATAATCCCCGCTCTGGAATCGGCGCATGCGGTGGCGCATGCCATCAAGGTCGCGCCGAAGATGAAGCCGGAGCAGATCATTATTGTCAACCTGTCAGGACGTGGCGACAAGGACGTCGCCCAGGCGGCGGAGTTCCTTTTGAAGGACAAGGTGGTCCAGTGAGTGACGTCCTTGCCCAAGCAGGCTGTGTCCCCACCGCCGGGGTTCAAGGATCGGCGATTGGGACATAGCCGCTACAGGCCGGACTTCTTCTAGGCGGCAACCGTTTCTTCGTGGTGAAACTGAAGCTGGTAAAGTTTGCGATAAAGGCGGGATTCTTCGAGCAGAGCCGCGTGCGGGCCGATGTCCACGATCCGGCCATGCGACATCACGACAATGCTATCCGACTTGAGAATGGTGGATAGACGGTGTGCAATGGCGATGACGGTGCGTCCGTGAGCCAGGCGTTCCAACGCCGCCTGGATCATGCGTTCCGACTCCGAGTCGAGTGCTGAAGTCGCTTCGTCA
>DATDAX010000249.1:0-6558 GCA_036525175.1 Terrimicrobiaceae bacterium
TCGCAACCACTCCAGATCGCGATGAAGGCCCTCACGCCGACTACCCCAACGCGGTGCTCGCGATCGGGACCGCTCCGTTGACAATGCTCGAGCGCGATTGAATCGCATATGTCAATGACATTGCAGGTCGTAATTCTTTGAATGTCAGAGCATAATATCGGAACAGACTTGACCATTAGGTTCACAGAAGACCCATTTTAATCTATGCTGATGAAGGCTGTTGATTTGCTTAAGGTAACTTTTCGTTCCATTGCTACCGGGAGCCCGGCTTTGGTTCGTGTTTGCCAGATGCCTCAAGCCGGGAAAATTGCACTCGCCGTAGCGCCCATTCATTCTGCAACGGCAGATGGAGATCGGTCCGCACGCGACCGCTCGCTTGACTCGCACTTGAACGGCACGGCCGATATCTGATTGTCGCCGAGGATTAGCCGTTCGATGATGGCGTTGCCCCCCTGCGTCGCCAAAGGCTCGTATGGGGAGCCCACCACCACGTTCTGCACTGGGTCGTCCATCCTCAGCAGTTGGGCGTACGTCTCACCCACCATGCGCGGTGGAAGTCCAATGAATAGTGCTTGACGGAAAAAAGTAATGAAGCCGTTGAAGTCGAGATCGTTGTGCGACAGCCCGGAGGTTATTCACCGGCTGCGTGTAAATGGGGTTCGGATGCTTGGCGAGCGCGGTGCGCATGGTATATGGATTCACGGTCGATACGCGCTTATTGGCCGCCAAGCTGCTGCGATGGCGGGCGAGCTCGCGCAAGTCGCGCTGCTCTCGCGAGGCAAATGAAGCTGGCACGCAGCAGCCCATGGCGCAGCAAATCGGCGACCCATTTCAGCGTCCTGGATATCGATCTTTGTCTCGAATCACTCCAGGGCCCGGCCCGAGCGCCTCCGCCGTCTGACGGGTCTGTTCGTAACCCACGTGGGTAGCGTACGGTGGTGCGGATGTTTTTATGGCGGAGGAGCTCTTGGATTTCCCGCAGATCCTTTCCCACGTAGTTGAGGAGGATCGTCGCCGCGCTATGGCGGAGTCCGTGGGCGGTGATCTCCCCCACCCCCGAGGGGCTCGGCAAGCAGCCCGCAGTCTCAAATTGAACGCCCGGATAGGCCTCCACGCCGCTGGGAACGGAAGACTCCTCGGGATCGAAGCTCAAGGCCGCAGCCCCAAACCAGAAACCGTGTCCAGGTCGCCGGTAGGCGAGCAGTGAATTGTGCGAAAGCCGGCGTTCTTCGGCGGCCGCGGTGACCCGCTCAAGAAGCGAATCCTTCCCAGATCACTGCCTCTCCCTAGCTTCTTTTTCCTGACTTTGAGTTTGCGGACAACGACGGTCGTCTCATCCTGCAACGAGGCCTGTGGGAGAGTAAAGCTCGGCTATTTACTCATTGACGGAGGCATTTATTCAGTTGGATCACGTTTGCAATAACCGCCCTTATTGAGCGCGATAAGTGCGTACAACAGAGGTAAAGCAAGGGGGTTAGGGAGCAACGGCTCTTTCGAAAGCGCGAATTGCTGGAGACAATCCGGGAATCCCCTTGCGGAGGTAATGGATTTACATTACCTTCTAGACATGGCGATGATTTTAGAAGCGGAAGCCAATCTGACGGCCCAAAATCAGATCACTATCCCGGCTGCTGTCAGGAAGGTTCTCAATTTGCACGGCGGGCAAAGCCGTATCAAATTTCAGATTCTCCCTGAGGAGGGGCGGGTAATGGTAATTCGTGTGGAACCGACTGCCGAAGAGCAAGAAGATCCCGCTCTCAAGCCATTTCTAGCCTTGCTGACGAAGGATATTATCCAACGTCCGCAACGGATCGCGCCGTTTCCGGCCCCGCTGCTTAAGAAAGCACGCTCCTTGGTAAAAGGCGTTGAGGTTGACCTCGACGGGCCTCTGACTGGCGAAGACTAGGGAAATTCCTGCGTTTTTAGTCGTTTTGCATGCCTTCTTCCCGCCGTCATTCCGCGCCGGCAGCAAAGCCTGTAGCTGCGCCACCTTTGATCGTGGTAAACGGGTGCAAGATTTACGCCCATCCGCTTTTCATCGACCAATTCGAGACTTTAGTAATGGAGGTAGAGCAGCTTCGGGCTGTCGATCCAGATGGATATCGTGAGAAGAAGAAAACGAAGCTTCTGGCCGCGATTCAGAAAATGGCCTTCGAGATAATACCTCAAAATCCCACGCACCAGATGTTTTTACAAGGCAACACCTTGGGGCAGGCTTACCGCCATTGGTATCGAGGAAAGTTCTTTGAGGGAAGATACCGGCTATTTTTTCGTTTCAGCAGCGCGGCAAAAACCATCGTTCTTGCGTGGGTCAACGACGCAGAAAGCCTGCGAACCTACGGAAACAAGACCGATGCCTACGCAGTTTTCAAGGCGATGCTGGACAAGAACCGACCTCCTGATGAATGGAAAGCCTTGCTGAAAGAAGCGGAGGAAGCTGCTCAGCGTTCCAAGAAGCTTTTGGAACGAGGCAGGAGAGCGAAATAGCTCGCCGCTTTGTTGCGTCTCTACGCTCAGGTTGGTAAAAGCTCTGGAGCGTGAGACCGCTCCTCGAGAAGGCGGATGTAATTCGACGGGCTCGTTCATGGAAAGTGTGCCTGCGCACTGTCCGAAGACGGTTGCCTAGTGGGATTTAGACATCGCTCATGTCAACGGTCCTATGGCGGTAGCCCTATCTGAGAGCGAGGCCGCGGTCAATTCCCTCAAACTTGCGAGACCGAAGCGCTGCAAGAAAGCTTCGGTTGTAGCGAAGCGCAACCGGCCGTCGGCCTCGGCGAATTTCTCCACAAGCTTGAGATCCCGCAGTTTGACCACGAACCCGCGCTTGTCGGCGTCGAAAAGCTGGTCGATTTCCGCTTGGCTGACTGGCTGCCTAAAGGCGACGCAGGCGAGCACTTCAAGGGCCCCTGTTGTCAGTTGAAGATTTGCGCTCGCGCCACTTTGCTCGCTCACATAGATGGCCAACGCCTTGTTTTCGACCCGGGTAGTCAGCAGCGAAACCACCCCGTTGAGAATGCGGAGCTGAAGGCCGACAAGGGGCGATCTTTGCGAGCGATTGCGGATGAAGTCTGGAAAAAGAACCGCCGATTCGCTTTCGACGGCAACTGCGCCCGATCACTTGGCCGGATAGGCAGCCCCCATGGCGCGGAAAATCTCTTGACGCAGGGGCACCTCCTCGCAATGTTCATGGCATCTTATCGAGAGTGGCAGAGGGACTGGCCCTATGAAGCCACGGCAACCGCCCCGGCCCGCAACACGGCGACGGGGGACCAGGTGCCAAATCCAGCTTCGGCGATAAAACGCTGAGGGCAGATGAGATGTGACAGCCGACTTCGGGCGGCTGGTCGCTTCTTCACCTCGCCTCACTCTCGAGCGGAGGCCAGTCATGAACGAAGATCGCCCTTACTTTTCCAACCTCAAATGCCGCGAATGTGGGCGCCTTTACGAGAAGGAGGCCATTCATATTTGCGAGTATGATTTTGGTCCCCTGGAGGCTGCCTACGATTACGAGGCCATCCGCGAGAATATCAGCCGCGAGATCTTTGCGGCCCGACCGCAAAGCATGTGGCGATACCGCGAACTGCTGCCGATTGATGGCGCGCCGACCGTCGGCAAGATGGTGGGCTTTACCCCGCTGATCAAGAGCGACCGGCTTGCCAAGGCACTTGGGGTTTCTGAGCTCTATATTAAGAACGATACCGTCAACTATCCCACACTGTCCTTCAAAGACCGCGTGGTTTCGGTGGCCCTGAGTCGCGCACGGGAGCTCGGCTTCACGGTCGTTGCCTGCGCTTCCACAGGTAATCTCGCGAACTCGGTCGCCGCGAATGCGGCTGCAGCGGGATTGCGGAGCTATGTGCTCATCCCCGCCGACCTCGAGCAAAGCAAAGTTCTGGGCTCCCTCGTTTACGGAACCAACGTGATTGGCATCCATGGCCCGTACGACCAAGTCAACCGGCTTTGTTCCGAGATCGCGGGCAAGTACGGATGGGGGTTCGTTAACGTCAATCTACGTCCCTACTATGCCGAGGGTTCAAAGAGTATGGGCTTCGAGATCGCGGAGCAGCTTGGCTGGAAGCTTCCACGCCATACGGTCGTTCCGATGGCCAGTGGTTCGCTTTTGACCAAGATTCACAAGGCTTACAAAGAATTTATCCAGACCGGCATTTTGGAGGACCAGCCCTTCGCAATACATGGCGCCCAGGCGAGCGGCTGTTCGCCCATCAGCGAGGCAATGAAGAAAGGGCTGGAAATCGTCAAGCCTGTTCCAAAGCCGCAGACCATCGTCAAGTCCCTCGCCATTGGCACCCCCGCCGACGGTTACTATGCGATTCGCACGATGAAGGAAACCGGCGGCCATGCCGAGGACGTCACGGATGATGAGGTCGTTGCCGGGATACGCCTTCTCGCTGAGACAGCCGGCATCTTCGCCGAGACTGCCGGTGGCGTCACTGTTGCCTCCGCGAAAAAGCTCATCGAAGGCGGATGCATTCCTCGCGATGAAAGCATCGTCTTATGTATTACGGGACACGGTTTGAAGACGCAGGAGGCCGTGCAGGGTCGCTGCGGTGAACCCCGCCTTATCAGACCCAGCCTCCGTGAATTCGAAGCGCTCGTTGCCAGCGAAATCGAACGTCTCCCCTTTGCCACAATCACACAATAATCCCATGCCCACATCCGTTCGTATTCCCACACCGCTACGCAAACTCACCAAAGAAGAAGAAGTCGTTCCTGCAGACGGCAAAACAATCTCCGAGATTCTCGCAAGCCTCGAGAAGTCCTATCCCGGCCTGGCCGAGCGCATTTGCGACGAGCAGGGCAATGTTCGCCGATTCGTCAACATCTTCCTCAACGACGAGGACATCCGTTTTCTTGACGACAAGAACACCGCCGTAAAGGAAGGAGACGAAATCAGTATCGTCCCCGCAATCGCCGGGGGATAGCAGCGCCGGCGATCATGCATTCGAACCACAGGAGAGCAACGGTTCTCGCTTCTTCGCCTGCTTTGTGCTCTCTGAAAGAAGATTGATTCTATGAGCCTCACCGACGACCAAAAAGCCGCCATCTCGAAGTGGATCGAGAAGGGAGCCAGTCTTTCCGACATTCAAAAGCGCCTGAAGGAAGAGTTTCAAATTTCTTTGACCTACCTTGAAACCCGCCTCCTTGCGGATGATCTCAAGCTTGCGCTGAAGGAACCTGAGCGTCCCGTCGAGCCGCCGCCACTCCCGGCCGCAGAAAAGACGCCGCCCCCCGCAGCCGGCAAAGTCTCGGTCACAATCGATCAGATTACACGCCCCGGCGCGATGGTTAGCGGGCGCGCAACATTTTCCGACGGCCAGACCGCCGAGTGGTACCTGGATCAGACTGGTCGCCTCGGACTCAATCCCAGCACTCCCGGATACCGCCCCAGCCAGCAGGACGTGATGGATTTTCAGATGGAGCTCGAAAAGCTGGCCCGAAATCAGGGACTCTAGCTCGTCTCGCGACGGCCTCACTCACCTCGAAGAGGACGGAGCTCCTCTTTGAAAATATGCGCACTCTCTATCTGGACTGCTTTTCTGGAATCAGCGGTGACATGGCGGTTGGAGCACTCCGGGATCTCGGTGTCGCTGAAGGCGTTTTTCATTCCGCGATTGCCGCGCTGCGTCTTGGCGAGGCGATCCACCTGCACTTTTCTCGCGGCACACGTCAGAGCATCGCCGGATGGAAGTTCGAGGTTCATGCACACGGTCATTCCGATGACGTCCAGCACTTACACGCACACGGGCGCAGCTTTCTGGAGATTCGCAGCTTGATCGAAACAAGCCAGCTTAGCGATTTCGTCAAGGAAAGGAGTATCGCTGTATTCCGGCGTATTGCTATTGCCGAAGGGAAGATCCACGACATTCCAGCCGAGAACGTCACTTTTCACGAAGTGGGCGCCCTTGACTCCATCGCTGACATCGTGGCCGCCTGCGCTGGCATCGAAGCCCTCGCTGTTGAATCTGTGCTCGCCTCGTCCTTGATCGATGGCTGCGGGTCGACGGATTGCAGCCACGGCCGCCTTCCGGTGCCAGCTCCCGCAACGCTGGAAATCCTTTCAGGAATACCGATCCGTCAAGTCGAGGACGCGCACGAGTTGATTACCCCCACCGGAGCCGGATTGCTCGCGGAGTTTTGCTCGTCCTTCGGTCCTTTGCCCGAAATGCGGATCGAAAAAATTGGTTATGGACTGGGAACACGCGACACCGCGAGGCGACCCAATGTTCTCCGGGCTCTTCTGGGCGAGCGTGCGGATGCCGTTAGCGCCGAAGTCGACGAGATTACTCAGATTGAGACAAACCTGGACGATTTGAGTCCGGAACTGGCTGGCGCGGCCATGGAACGGCTCTTCTCCGCAGGCGCGCTCGACGTGTTTTTCACGACCGCGCAGATGAAGAAGAACCGGCCCGGGTTCGTTGTCACTGTGCTTTGCTCAAACGAAAAAGCCTCCGAACTCGCGCGCATCCTTCTCACGGAAACGACGGCTTTCGGCGTTCGCATGCATCGTGCGCAACGGCTGAAGCTCAGACGCGAATT
>DATDAX010000250.1:0-2011 GCA_036525175.1 Terrimicrobiaceae bacterium
CATCCGCTCAGTGGATCCGAAGCCGTTTCTTTGAGGCGTTCTCTTGCTGAAACGGCCCATGCCATCGGAATCGACGGCCGCACATACAAGGATCTCATGAACCCGCTGGTGGAGGCCTGGTGGGAGTTGGCGGAGGAATTCCTGCAACCAATGATCCATCTGCCCCGAAAGCCCCTGGCCCTGGTGCGTTTCGGCTTGCGGGCGATCCAGCCGGCGCAGTGGCTGGCAAGGCGCTTCTCCACACAACCCGCTCGAGCCCTGTTTGCCGGATTGGCAGCCCACTCTTTTCTGCCGTTAAGCGCGCCTGCTTCGGCTGCCTTCGGATTGGTGCTTGGCGCGGCCGGACACGTTGTTGGCTGGCCCTTTCCGCGGGGTGGCGCACAAAAAATTTCGGACGCGCTCGCGGCCTACTTACGATCGCTCGGAGGTAGAATTGAGACCGGCAGACGCATCTCCACACTTGCCGAGCTGCCACGTTCTCGCGCCGTGTTGCTCGACATTGCACCTAAAGGTTTCCTCAACCTGGCTGGGAGCGCCTTGTCGGGCCGATACCGGAGTAACCTTGAACATTTCCGATATGGCCCAGGAGTTTTCAAAATCGATTACGCGCTGAATGAACCCATTCCCTGGAGCGCAGACGATTGCCGCCGCGCCGGAACTGTCCATGTCGGAGGAACATATGCCGAAGTAGCTGCGAGCGAGTATACCGTTGCGCGGCAGCATGCAATTCCTTCGAACCCGTTTGTGCTTCTCGCCCAGCCTACAGTAAACGACCCATCACGTGCGCCGGAAGGAAAGCACATCGCGTGGGCATATTGTCACGTCCCGGGCGGTTCCCTCTGCGACTTGGCCGGCTCCATAGAGAACCAAATCGAGCGGTTCGCTCCAGGTTTCCGCGATTGCATTCTTGCGCGGCACGTCATGAACAGCGCCGACCTCGAACGCCACAACGCCAACCTGGTCGGGGGTGCGGTGAATGGCGGATCGCTCGATCTACGACACCTTGTGATTCGGCCGGTATTGAGTCTGAAGCCCTATCGCACGCCGCTATCCGGCGTCTATCTCTGTTCTGCCTCGACTCCGCCTGGGGGAGGTGTCCACGGCATGTGCGGTTATCACGCCGCGCGATTAGCCTTGAAGGAGGTCTTTCGTCATTAGGCCACGCGCGAGGAAAGAGATCTCCTCTTCGACTATTCCGCGGATATGGCTATGGCGAAACTTACTTGCACTGCACTACCTTTACAGAGACTTCCATTCGATCAAAAGCATCGCCTGGACCTTGCCAGGCTCCGCTCAGGGGTGAGGCTCTGTCGGCATCGCGCGCAACGGCAATGGAAACGTGCTGCGCCCCGGTGAAAACGTTATTCGTCGGGTCGAACCCAAGCCACCCTGCGCCGGGAATGTAAATTTCTGTCCAGGCGTGCGTCGCCCCGTGCTGGTCATCGTTCATCTGAATGTATCCGGTGACAAAACGCGCTCCGAAACCCCAATGCCGGGCCGCCTCCATCATCAACACCGCGTAGTCCCGACATGATCCCGTTCCCAAAGCGATGGTCTCCGAGGGAGACTGCACGCCGGGTTCTTCTCGCCCAAGATATCGAAAGGATTTGTGGACGTGCGTATTTAGGCCCTTGAGCAGGTCCAGCGTGTTGATGAGTTGCCCTGGCGAGTATAGAGCTGAAAGCCAAAGGCGAAGATCGTCGCCGTCCCGTGGATAGCTGGAGAGCCGGAAGGGAATAAGCTCCGTCTGCTCGTACGCCGGGTATTGAAAAGGATACAATAGTGCGTTTGGATCAATGATAAAGTCGAAGGGATTCTCAAGGTAATGAGCGACGACAAGGTTGCTAAACACTCTCAGTCTTGTGCCGGGCCCCGCAAACGTGATCAACGCGATCGAGTTCCCGTAAATGTCGCGATGCCACCGAACCTGGCCTGAAGGTTCGATTTCGAGCACGGAACTCTCGATATGGACGTCGTGTCCCTCACGGGGACGCACCAAGGCGCGGTGCGG
>DATDAX010000251.1:0-6933 GCA_036525175.1 Terrimicrobiaceae bacterium
AAGATCGCCTAGAAATTCGCAACGCGAATTTCGTATGAAAAAATCCATCACCGACGTTCCCCTGAAAGGCCGGCGCGTAGTCATGCGCGTCGACTTCAACGTCCCGCAGGACAAGGCCACGGGCGAAATCACCAATCCGGCGCGCATCGTCGCGGCATTGCCAACAATCAAATACATACTCGATCAGGGCGGCGCTTCCCTCGTCTTGATGAGTCACCTTGGTCGTCCCGACGGAAAACGCGTCGAAAAGTTCTCTCTTAAGCCGGTCGCAAAAAAATTGGAGGAGCTTCTCGGCAAGCCCGTGAAGTTCTTATCCGATTGTGTCGGCCCTGAAGTCGAGGCGGAATGCGCCGCTCTCAAACCGGGAGAGGTCGCGCTGCTCGAGAATCTTCGCTTCCATATTGAAGAGGAGGGAAAGGTGAAGAACAAGGACGGCACCAAGACGAAAGCCGATCCTGAAGAAGTGGCCGCCTTTCGCGCCTCGCTGACAAAGCTTGGCGACGTCTATGCGAACGACGCCTTTGGCACGGCTCACCGCGCTCATTCATCGGTCGTCGGCGTGGATTTGCCGGACAAAGTGGCAGGGTTTCTCATGCAAAAGGAACTCGATGCCTTTGCAGCTGTTCTTGAAAACCCGAAACGACCGGTTCTTGCCATTCTTGGCGGGGCCAAAGTGGCAGATAAGATTCCGCTGATTCGAAACCTCCTCGACAGGGCCGATGAAATCATCATCGGAGGCGGGATGACCTTCACATTTAAGAAAGTGCTCGATGCGATGGAAATCGGAGAGAGCCTGTTCGATCCCGAAGGGGCCAAAATCGTTGGAGAATTGATGGAGAAGGCAAAGGAGAAGGGCGTTAAAATCCACCTTCCGGTCGATTTCCTCTGCGGAGACAAGTTCGACGCCGACGCGCAGATTCGAGCCGTCGAAGACAAGGAAGGAATTCCCAAGGGCTGGATAGGACTCGATGTCGGGCCGAAGAGCCAAAAGCTCTTTGCTGAGGTGATCGCGCGATCGAAAACCATCATATGGAACGGTCCGCCCGGAGTCTTTGAGTTTGATCGATTTGCCGAAGGCACCAAGAGCATGGCGGAAGCCATCGCCGCAGCCACAGCCGCCGGCGCCACCTCCGTAGTTGGCGGCGGCGACACAGCCACAGCTGCCAAGAAATTCAAGGTGGTGGACAAGGTGAGTCACGCTTCAACCGGCGGTGGCGCTTCCCTCGAACTCCTTGAAGGCAAGACCCTGCCCGGAGTGGCAAACTTGAGCGACAAATAGATTTTGAAACCGAAAGGCGCCAACAGGCGACAGCACTGAACCTCCGGATCGAAGCAGTATTCGTCTCCGATCCTGAAATTACACCCCTCCCCTCAAAATATGATGCGCAAGAAAATCATCGCCGCCAATTGGAAGATGAACATGACCGTCGCAGAGACGCAGAACTTTCTCGAAGCCTTCCGTTTGGAAGTTGAGGAAGTTACTACCGTCGAAATTGTCATTGCCCCTCCCTTCACCGCCCTTCCGAAACTTTCTGAACTCCTTGGAGGTTCACAGAAAATTCGCCTTGGGGCGCAGAACTTTTACTTTGAAAAATCCGGCGCCTACACAGGGGAGATCAGCGCGAGCATGCTTCGCGAGCTCTTTGTGAAGTATGTCATCATCGGCCACAGCGAGCGGCGAGCGATCTTTGGAGAAACGGATTCCCTCATCAACAAGAAGGTGCTCGCAGCTCACGCCAATGAGTTAAAACCGATCCTCTGCGTCGGCGAAACTCTCGAGGAACGGGAAGCCGGCACTGAAAAGCAGGTCCTGGAGACGCAATTGCGCGGCGGACTGGCCGGAGTCAGCCCGGAGCAGCTTCTGGAAACCGTGATCGCTTACGAGCCGGTCTGGGCCATCGGGACCGGCAAGACCGCCACTTCCGCCCAAGCGCAGGATGCGCATGCCCACGTCCGCTCAGTGCTCGAAGGACTGTCTGACAACGCCACGGCCAGCAAGGTGCGCATCCAATACGGCGGCAGTGTAAAACCGGCTAACGCCAAGGAACTCCTCGGACAGCCCGACATTGATGGAGCGCTGGTCGGCGGAGCAAGCCTCGAAGTCCGTAGTTTTTCAGAGATCGTTAAGGCCGGTCAACAAGAGTAGCAGAGGATCACGGCTGCTGCCAGTCGGGCTTCTGCTGGAAAACCCATCGGTAGTAGTCCGCCCTTTTCAGTTGCGAGGCCGAGGCTTCGTCCGTGAGACACGTAACCCGCGGGTGCATTTGCAGGATTGAGCCCGGCACCATCGCCGTGATGGGTCCTTCCACTGCGGCTGCAACGGAAGCGGCCTTTCTCTCTCCAAACGCGAGAAGGACGATATGTCTCGCATCCATGATCGTTCCCACACCCATTGTAATGACGTGGTGCGGCACTTCTTCGATACTCTGAAAGAAGCGCGCATTATCCTCTCGTGTGCGGTTTGTCAGCGTCTTGATGCGAGTCCGCGAAGCCAGTGAGGAACCGGGTTCATTAAAGCCGATGGACCGTCTGTGCCGATCCCGAGAACTTGCAGATCGATTCCCCCAGCATCGAGAATGGCCTTCTCGTAACCCACACAAAACGCCGGAACGTTCTTTGCAAGGCCGTCCGGAATGTGGATGCGCGATGAGGGAACATTGATATGACGAAAGAGATGTTCATGCATGAAGAAGTGATAGGAGGCCGGGTGCTCCGGACCCAATCCCAGGTATTCGTCGAGATTGAAGGTCGTCACATTGCTGAAATCGAGGCCCTCCTCCCGATGCAGACCGGTCACCTCCTTGTAAAGGGCCAAAGGAGTTTCGCCTGTGGCGAGCCCGAGAAACGGACGCCGGCTTCTCCTTGAGAAGCCTCGAGACAAGCCGTCCCGCATAAGCGCTCGCAGATCGACTTGTCCGCTGAATGATGACCTCCATGCAATGTTAGCGAAATTGGCGGGCGAGCCTCGCGATCACATCGGCGCGGAAGCGATCAACAACACCCATTGTAAATTTGGTGACGTCAAGCGCATCGCCTGCCAACAGAGGACTCCGATCCATCGCGAGGCAAACATTCTGATACCTGTCGCCTTGATGCGAATTCAGAAATGTGGCGTTCGCCTTGCGCCGACCTTTGCCAGCAAGGTCATATCTTTTGCCCGCGGAAATCTGGGAGTCAAAAGAGTCCATTCAAGGCGGCGGCGAGGTTCTCATGCCCGCTAACATCAAGCAGGATCTTGTCGGAGTCCAACATCCAGTCGAGGCCACGTCATCACAGCCCAGGAGAGTTGCGCGGGCGATCTGAAACTGGCAGCCGTCGAACGGCCGAAATCACCTCGGCCGCCACATCGTTTCATGCTCGTCTGCAGGATTATGTGTATAAACGATTGCCGCAGACGTCAGACGAAGAATCCCTTTCAAGGTCAGCGATCAATCTGTCTTTGCCCGGATCCCTTCACGGAATCGCTGGATAGCCAAGCTGGATGCTAGCGCCATACCGGCCCACAACTGCCGCAGCCTCCTGCTCTCCCACGATTCTCGCACATCCCTCTCGCATCGACGCCAGCGTAATCTCCACCCCTTGGGCCGCCTGCTCCGTCTGTGCGCGTAGACCAACGCCGGAAAACCACTTCTCGGTGCTGTGAAAGCACTCTACGATCCCGTGGGAGGCCATGAATTCCAAATCATCCTGGTGGGCGCCGATTCCAAGGTGCGTGCACCGCCTCAGCGCGGACTCGCTTTCCAGTCCATCAGGAACGAAGACGGAGCTGACGCATTGTGCAAGCTGAGCGTCATGAGCTCTTTGTCCCTTCCAAAAGGTGCTGTCGAAATTCGTCCATCGTCTCCCTAAGACCCTGCTCGAGGCTGCTGGCAGGGCGCCAACCGAAGGCCCGCAGTTTTTCTGTTGATGCGCAGGAGTGCCGGACGTCGCCTGCTCTCTCGGGAAGATAATTCGGTTGGGACTTCGACTGCGTGAGAACAAGGATTCGGCGAACGAGTTCGTTGATAGAAGTTTGTTGGCCGTAACCACAGTTGAACGCGCCCTTCAACTCACTGTTCTCGGCCGCGAACACAAGAGCTGCGACAACGTCCTTCACGTAGATAAAATCCCGACTCTGCTCACCATCGCCAAATATCGTCAGCGGCTCGCCGCGCATCGCACGCTGAAGGAAAGCCGGCACAGCCGCAGCATATGGACTCGTCGGATCCTGTCCGGGTCCAAAGACATTGAAGAATCGGAGCGCTGCCGTCTTGAGCCATCCTTCCCGTTCAAACATTTCACAGCAATACTCACCGTCGAGCTTCGTGATCGCGTAGGGGCTCTTTGGTTCCGGGGCGGCGGTTTCCGGGGTGGGCACTGGCGGATCATCACCGTAGATGCCTGCGGAGCTCGCAAAGACCAGCTTGCGCACGCCGGCGTCCGCTGCAGCTTGAAGAACGTTCAACGTGCCGAGCACGTTGATCTTGACGCATTCCTGCGGGTTCTCCATCGACTCCTGCACGCCTACCATCGCGGCAAGATGAAAAACGAAATCCACCCCTGACACCGCTCCGCGCAACGCAATCGAATCCAGGATGCTGGCGTGGACGACATCAATACCGCGCCGATCGAGTATTCGCTGATTGCGAACGCGGAGGTTATCGAGGATTCGCACCTCGGCGCGCTCGCGCAAGTATTCGGCCAGATGACTTCCTATGAAACCCGCGCCGCCAGTAATCAAAACTTTCATCGAAACACCGCGCAGTCTCCATTTCGCGGAACCCGGACGCCAGTCCCAATTCCCGGCGGGCAAAGCGAGCCGGTTGCGAGAAAAGGCGCCTTACCCCGCATCGAACTGGCTCAATCGACGAAACATTTCATAGCGCTCCGCGATCTGAGTCGAAGTCACCGTCTTGAGTCTTTCGAGACTGAACGCTTCGACATTGTAGCTCGCCAGAACACTTCCATGGACAACCGCACGGCGGAGTGCGGAAAATTCCACTTCTGCGCCATCCCTCGCGAGGTACCCGGCGAGCCCGCCGGCAAAAGTGTCTCCGGCACCGGTGGGATCATGGATGTCTTCCAGCGGATACGCTGGACAACTAAAAAACTGTCCGTCCCCACCAAACAGCAGGCAGCCGTGCTCGCCTTTCTTGACGGCAACATATTGCGGTCCCATGTCGCGCAGCTTGCGAGCGGCCTTGATCAAGCTTGTCTCGCCCGTCAACTGGCGCGCTTCGCCATCATTCAGAATGAGCAAATGAACCCGCGCAAGAAGTTCCACCAGGCGCTGCCTGGCGATGTTGATCCAGAGGTCCATCGTGTCCGCGATAACGAAGCGAGGAATCCGCACCTGGTCGAGGACATGATGCTGCAGGTCCGGCGCAATATTCGCGAGAAGCACGATGGGAGTGTCTCGATAGGCCTCCGGCAACGTGGGTGTAAAATGCTCGAAGACGTTCAACTCCACCGATCGCGTCTCGCGAATGTTCAGGTCCCACATGTACTCGCCGGACCAGCGGAACGTTTTTCCTTGAGCAATCTGCAAGCCAGCAAGGTCGACATCGCGTCGTTTGAAAAGCTCCACATGTTCGTTTGGAAAATCCTCGCCGACGATTCCCACCAGGTTAACAGGGCTGTAGAAGCTCGCGGCGACGCATCCATACGAAGCTGAGCCACCCAGCAGCTCCCTGTGCTCTTCGAGCGGGGTCTTGATGTCATCAAGGGCAATCGAACCAACAACCAAAACGGACATGGGCGCGCAGATTGCCACAGACCACGATTTGAGCGAGCAAAAACAAATCGGAAATCTCCCCGCCAAGCGCCCCCTCCGCGATTGCTCAAAAGGTTCCCAGCGGTTAGCCATGAGAAACCCGATGATATCCATTACGATTGAAAACCTGGTGAAGAGGTTCGGGGAGCACGCAGCGCTGGACGGCATTACCTTCACCATAGAAGCGGGAGAGATCTTTTTTCTGCTCGGTCCGAGTGGATGTGGAAAGACGACTCTGCTTCGCACTGTCGCCGGTTTTTACGCGCCAGATGCCGGACGCATCCTTTTCGCAAACGAGGACGTCACCAAGCTACCGCCGCACAAACGCAACACAGCAATGATGTTCCAAAGCTACGCGCTGTGGCCTCACATGACCGTTGCCAGGAACGTCGCATTCGGGCTCGAAGAGCGCCGCGTGTCTTCCCAAGAGACAGACCGACGCGTCAAGGAGGCTCTTTCCTCCGTCAGAATGGAGGACTACGCCGACCGCAAAATTGCTCAGCTTTCCGGCGGTCAGCAACAACGCGTCGCCTTGGCGCGCGCGCTCGTCATTCGTCCCCGTGCGCTTCTGCTTGACGAACCGCTTTCGAATCTCGACGCCAAGCTGCGCCTCGAAATGCGCGCTGAAATCCGGCGCGTCTGCAAAGAGTCAGGCCTTACCGCAATTTACGTGACACATGACCAAAAGGAGGCCCTCTCCATTTCGGACAGGATGGCCATTCTCGAGAGCGGGAAAATCGCACAGATCGGCCGGCCCGAGGAAGTCTATCGGCGTCCGCAATCGAGGGTCATCGCGGATTTCATTGGGGAAACCAATTTTATCCCGGGTACGATTGCCTCGGCGAACCGCGAAACCGCGATCGTGGAAACTCCGCTCGGCACCTTCGAAGGGGTCATAAGCGATCCCTCGTGGACACCACGACCGAGCGAGCCCGTCACGCTCTCGATTCGCCCTGAAAGCTGGACGATCAACACGGAAGCTCCCGGCGCAAACAGCACAAGTGGGCGAATCGGGGAGTCCGTGTACCTCGGCGAAGTCGCCCAATATCAATTTCTCGCCGGTCCCTTTAAGTTAAAGATTTTTGAGATGAATCCTCAGCTCTCCAACCGGCATGCCGGACGCGAACTCTTCGCGAGCGCAATGCCGCACGATGTCGTCGTCCTGCGAGCATGATTTCCAT
>DATDAX010000252.1:0-2844 GCA_036525175.1 Terrimicrobiaceae bacterium
CCATCATACTCGCCAAAGCCCATCGCGATTCGACGCGCCTTCCCAGGGCCATCCGAGCGTTTCGACTCTCATTGGCTACGCTGGTCACCCAACCCGCCTAATCTTTTTTTGTCCTCAAAAGTATACTAACTAGTTGGTATAACAACCGAACCAGCAAAATGAACACAACAACTCCACGTGAAATGCCGACCCGCGGCGTCGCCTCTTCCTTGAACGCCGCCGTTGCACTCGACCGTCTCAGCACTCCTGTTGAAAATCTAAGCGGAAAAGCCATGTCCAAAGAGACAACCGAGACTCTTAAGAGAAAGGTGAAGGGCCTGGTCGTTCTTCCGAATGACCCGAGCTATGACGAGGTTCGCGAAATTTGGAACGCGATGATTGATCGGCGGCCCGCTCTCATCGTGCGCTGTGCAGAAACCGGTGACGTTGTCCACGCCATCTCGTTCGCACGCGAGAATGGACTCGAGATATCGATTCGAGGTGGGGGACATAACATTGCCGGGAGCGCTTTGTGTGATAATGGCGTAGTGATTGACCTTTCAACAATGAGGCGTGTTCGCGTGAATGCCGAGAAGAAGCGCGCCTATGTTGAACCTGGCGCGACACTGGCCGATTTCGATAAGGTAGCTCAATCACACGGGCTGGCCACGCCGGTGGGAATTAATTCCACCACGGGGATCGCGGGTCTCACGCTAGGCGGGGGGTTCGGTTGGTTAACACGCAAGTACGGCATGACCGTGGACAATCTGGTCTCTGCAGACGTGGTCACCGCGGACGGCAAGAGGATCCGAGCCAGCGAGGACGAAAATGCCGACCTATTTTGGGCAATTCGAGGCGGCGGGGGCAATTTTGGGATTATCACCCAATTTGAATTCAACCTTCATGAAGTGGGTCCCGAAATCCTGGCGGGGTTGATCGTTTTCCCGCTCGACCAGGCAAAGCAGGTGCTTACTCAGTATCGTGAATTTGTAAAATCCGCACCCGAAGAGCTCAACGTGTGGGCTCTTTTGCGCAAAGCTCCCCCCTTGCCATTTCTTCCAGAAGACGTGCATGGCAAGGAGGTGGTTGTCCTCATCATCTTCTATTCTGGGGATTGTGCACAAGGCTGGAAACTGATTGAGTCTTTGCGCGAGTTTGGTGCCCCACATGGCGAGCACATTGGCGTTCAGCCATACGTGGAGTGGCAGAAAGCTTTTGATCCTCTGCTCACCCCTGGCGCGAGAAACTACTGGAAATCCCATAATTTCTCAGAACTAAGTGATGGTGCGCTGAACTCCATGATCGAGTTCGCTGGCAAGCTGCCCTCGCCACAGTGCGAAATCTTTATCGGACTCATCGCGGGCGCAGCCAATCGCGTTCCGGCCGACGCCATGGCGTATGGTCATCGCGACGCAAAGTTTGTGCTTAACGTGCACGCGCGCTGGGACGAGAGGAAAGACGATGAGCGCTGCATTTCTTGGGCACGTGCGTTTTTTCAAGCATCCGCACCGTTTGCCTCTGCCGGTGCCTACGTGAACTTCATGACGGAAGAAGAGAGTGGTCGCGTGGCCGCTGCCTACGGTGCCAACTACGATCGCCTGGCACAGATCAAAAACCATTACGATCCAGACAATCTGTTCCACCTGAACCAGAACATCAAGCCGTCGCCTCGACAGGCTAGTTCGTTATTTCGCGGGGGAAATCTATGAACACGTTTCTCACAACTGGGCCAGTTTTGGAGCACGCCCTTTCCGTGCATGCGAGCGCAACGCCAAGAGACGCGGCAAAGATGGTCTCTGGCCGCCTTCCGACGAGCTCACTTGCTTTATGCAGGCCTAATTCGCCATGCTGCGCAAATGCTGCGTTGCCTTGGATGGATCTAGGAATTCACCAATCTGTTACGTACTTTCCAGATCTCGTCAGTACGTTCGGTGCGCGGATATTTAACGCCTGTTGGCGTTGGAAGGAGTGCAGAGGAGTAATGCGAGTCTTTTCTCTCCTCGCCGCCAGTGTGGCTCTCGGCCTGTCCAGTTGTTCCAAGGAGCCGCATATTTCGGGGGCAAAGTCACCTCCGGTTGTCACGGTGCGCGTAGAGACGATCGAGGCGAAGCCGCATCCTGTCACCGAAGAAGTCATCGGCACGGTGCGCGCGAAGATCCGGGCTGCGGTCGAGGCGAAGGTCGGCGGGCGCATCACCCGCATGGCTGTCGATCTCGGGCAACCGGTAAGAGAAGGGGACCTTATCGCTGAGATCGATGCGCAGGAGATCAAGGCGCGGCTGGATCAAGCGCTCGCCACCCGGGAACAGGCGGGCCAGGATTTGAAACGCTACACCGTCCTGCTTGAAAAGCAGGTGGCAGCAAAACAGGAATTCGACGCTGCCCGGGCCCGCTTTCGCGTGGCCGATGCGGCGGTCAAGGAGGCACAAGCGATGCTTGGCTATGTGCAAGTGCGAGCGCCGTTTGCCGGCGTAATCTCGCGCAGGCTGGCGGACGCCGGCGATTTCGCGTCGCCCGGCAAACCATTGGTTGAAATTGAGAACCCGGAAGTCCTGCGCTTCGAAGCCGACGTGCCTGAGGCCCTGATTGAAAAGATTCGTCGCGGAGAGGATCTCGCCGTGCGCATACCCTCGATGGATGGTGAGATCAAAGGCAAGGTGGCGGAGATTGCTCCCTCGGCCGATCCGAGCAGTCGAACGTTTCTTGTGCGGATCGACTTGCCCACCGTTCCCGGACTGCGAGCCGGCCAATTTGGTCGGGCGGCGATTCCGGTCGGTGACGCGCTCAGCTTGCGCGTGCCAGCGTCTGCCGTGGTCGTGCGGGGCCAGATGGAGATGGTTTTCCTTGCCGAGAATGGGACCGCCCG
>DATDAX010000253.1:0-4551 GCA_036525175.1 Terrimicrobiaceae bacterium
ATAACCGTGGTCAAGTAAACGGGCTCGGGGTGCTTGTCGCGCCACTTCGTGATCTCACGTTTTTCAACGACGCGAAACCCGTAGCGTTCGAGCACTTTCGCTCCGCGACGCGACTCGAAGGTCACCATCTGTCCAAAGACAGCTTTTTCACCCTTCGAGCGCAGGTAATCGAAATAGGCGTTCATCATGGCGCCGGTTCCGGCGACACTCTGCGCCTCGGGGAGCACGTTGAAATGAAAATGTGCGGTGCGTCGCGGGGCGGCCGGCACTTCGCGCCACGAGTTCCTGAGGATCCAGCCAATGAAGTCCCGCGTGGCTCTATTGTAGCCGCGATACCTGCTCATGCCTTTGAGGAAGAGATGGATGTTTTGGAAGAAGCTGTGGATTTGTTGCCGGTAAGGTCTTCGTGACCCAAGCAGATAGCCTACCACGCGGCCATTGTGCTCAAGCACGAAGCAGGACTCCGGCTCGATGTCTGTATAGTAACTTGTGAGATAGTCGGCGAATAGCTCACGATCTTCGAAGACCGGGTCGATCGGCTTGCCAAGAAAGCCCGTCTGGCAACAGAGAAAGCGGACCGCGTCACGATCGCATGATGCGAATTTTCTGACGATGACTTCCGGAGGTAAGGGCATATGCTAAAGATTAGGCGGTCAAAGGCTTCCGGTAAAAGCAAAAAGAAGGGCAGCGGCTTTGCTCTTCTTTATTTCACGAAGCCTGAGATGACTTCCTCGTAGAGCGAAAAGATCCGCTTAAAGACGATCTTCCATGAATAGTGCTCTCGTGCGGCGACGCTTGCTTGCAGGCCCGTTTCGTGCAGATCTTCGCTGAATTTCGCCTCGATGGCATCGGCCAGCGAGCACGGCGTGTTTTCGGCTGCCCAATGGCGCTGATTGGAAAAAATGATGCGGTCCATGTAACTGCCGCGTATACCCACGACGGGAGTGCCGCACGCCTGGCTCTCAAGGGTGACCAGTCCAAAGGTTTCCTGGATGCCGGGGTGCACGAACAAGTCCGATGTGCGATAGACGGACGCCAATTCGGACGGTTCCTTGCAATACCGAAGCCAGGTGACGCATTGCGTAGCGTCGCGCAGTCGAACCAGAGCCGGCCGCAGCGCACCGTCGCCAACGGTGATCAGGTGGTACCGGTTCGGTTCCTTTCGATGAAGGAGTTCAAAGGCGTCAAAGAGGGTGCGTACGTTCTTTTCCGATGCCAGGCGCCCGACGTAGAGCAGCAGGCGCCGATCTGCGGGGATGTTGAGCTCCTGGCGCAACAAGCTCGGAGGCGTGCCGTTTGGACGAAAGACGTCGGCGTCCACTCCAAGGTCGATGCTCTCAACGCGCTCGACCCCCCAATTGCGCAGGAGGGCAGCGAGGATCGGGCTGGGAACGAAGGTGCGTTCGAGGCTGTTGTAGAGTGTCTTTACGTAGCGACGGCTCATATCCTCGGCGATCGCGATGGCGATCGATCCGAAGTATTTGGCCACGGAGCGGATGTAGGCCTCCGGAAAGTGCGAGTGATAGAACCCGACAACGGGAATATCCAGTCCCCTGCCCGAGGCGACGGCTTTCCATGCGAGTTGATAAGGGTCGCCGGATTCGATGATGTCCGGTTTTTCCCTTTCGAGGACCTCTTCGACGAGATGGAGTTTTAGGAGGGCACGATAGCGCGAGGTGCGTGAGACAAGCGGTGAGGCAATCGTGTACACACGGGAAACGCCGTCGCCAGTGCAGTTCGTCGTATCACCAGGCACAACCAGAATGTGTTGGCAGTCGGGGCGCGCGCTGCGCACGTAGGCCACCTTCTGCTCGACGTAGCGCCGCACGCCGCCGCTGACCGGTGAGTAGAACTGCGTGAGATCGCAAATTTTCACAACAACGGCTTACGCGATCGAGTTTTCGCCAGATCTATGTCAATCAATACAAGGTTTTTCTATCATGTTCGTCCCCATGCGAGCCATGAGGGCACCTGCAGGCGTTACTCCTGTCCCGAGAGCCAACGTTCTGCGTCTATTGCTGCCGCACACCCCTCGCCGGCCGCTGTGACAGCTTGACGATAAACATGGTCCGCGACATCGCCGGCAGCGAAAACGCCAGGGAGGTTGGTATGGGTGCCGTTTTGCTGAATTAAGTAGCCATTTTCGTCCATCTCAAGCTTGTTGCGGAAGGGGGCGGTGTTCGGCACATGGCCGATGGCCACGAAGACACATTTGACTTCGAGTTCGCTGGTCGTCCCCGTCTTGACGTTCTTGAGTTTGACGGCGCGAACTTCCCCGGAGGCGTCCGTGAGATAGTCGGTGACCACGCTGTCCCAAACGGGCTCGATCTTTGGATTTGCGAGCATCCGGTCGGCCATGATTCGCGAGGCGCGCAGTTCCTTGCGGCGATGGATGAGATAGACCTTGGAGGCAAAGCGGGTGAGGAAAATTGCCTCCTCGCAGGCGGAGTCGCCGCCACCGATCACACAGACCGGGACGTTGCGGTAGAATGCGCCGTCACAGGTTGCACACGAGGTCAAGCCGCGCCCGATCAATTCCTTCTCGCGCTCCAGGCCCAGATAGCGCGGAGAGGCTCCGCTCGCAACGATCAGCGCCCTGGTTTCCCGCCAGTCGCCATCCACCTTGATTCTGGTATGCGAACCGAGGTGTTCAAAGTCCTCGACGGTGCCATACTCGAACCGGGCGCCGAACTTCTCGGCCTGCTGGTGCATTCGCATGATGAGTTCCGGTCCATCGACTCCCTCCGGGAACCCGGGATAGTTTTCCACAGCAGTAGTTGTCGTTAGCTGGCCGCCGGGTTGTCGGCCTTCAAGGACAAGGGGCGAGAGGTTGGCGCGGGCTGCGTAAATCGCGCCGGTCAAACCGGCGCATCCCGTTCCAACTATGATCACGTTTTCCATATGGCGAGGGAATAAACACGATCCCGACGGTCTGCAAAACAAAGATTCTCAAGGGTCTTTCTTCACGAGGATCTGTGTACCGCACTGGCCTACCGGAGCCAGTGATACGCCGAGGAGTTCTCTCCAACCCGCCAGCTTGCTCTGTTCCGTGATGAATACTGTCTGTGTGGCGGACTTCCAGAACTCAACGAACTCTGAGATCGTCAAGAATCGATCGCGGCCAATTCCAAACTTACGAACGATGAAATCGTCGTTCGGATCTTGATCGAGGAGGATCACCGGGGAATCGCTGTAGAAGAGCAAACTGCTCCCGGTATCGATTCCGCCGTCGTAGACGATGTGGGCATCCTCGGGAATATGTTCAGCGACCTTAGCCAGCGAAAAGTAGGGCGAGACAAGCGACGTGCCGCTCACAGCGCCCATATCCAGGCAAACCGCCGAGACTACCATCGCGGAAAGTTTGAACGTTGGACGCCAAGGGAGAAGGCCCACCAATGCGAAAACGAACGCTCCGCCGAGCGAAAGCCAGGCCGTGGTTTGAAGAGTCATCCAGACGGTGCGATCGAAATTGGTAAGAGTCGTCCAGGCGGTGGCACGCTCAGCGAGCGTCGCAGTATCGCTGCCAGGTGCGCTGGCGGGAATGATCTGCGACCACGCGAGGCTGGCGGCGAGCAGGATGGCGAGGGTTGCGATCAAAGGTTGGATACGCGAGCGTTCCAATATCCAGGCCACTGCAAGCGCGATTGCCGGCCACATGGACATCGCATAGTAGTCTTGTCTCTGCCCGGCCAGCAGGACCGAGCTTGCAACGACTGCAACCCAGGCAGCGAGAACCCATTCAGGAAAGCCTACAGTAAGCCGGTGCCGGCACCGCAGGAATCCAGCGCCAAGCGGAACCGCAGCGATAAACGCCAGCGACCAAGGAAAAAGCCATGCCAACTGGAGGAGCAGGAACTGCAAGCGAGGAACGTCCGTGTACGAGTTTGCCGGGGTGCTTGCCCCGATGACATGGCCGAGCTGCTCGGCGACCAAAAGATTGTGAAGATAGCCGGGAAATTGGAATTCCACGTAGAGGTACCAGGGAAGGTTAAGAGTTAGAAAAAGCAGGACGCCTTGCCATGAAACCAATCCGCGGAGGTTTTCTCGCTCCCGTTTGATGAAAATAGCGGCGACCCCCACGATCGCCATTGGATAGAGCAATCCATGCCAACCTTTCGTGAAGCTCGCCAGCGAGGCAAAGAGCCAAAAGCCGAGGAACCATGCACGGCGGCGTGCTCCATCATCGACCCCGCGCAGTGCGCAATAGAGCGCTGCGGCGACGAACGCCGAAAACATCGGCTCCGGCATGACAATACGCCCAAGGGTAAAGGTCCCAACCGATGTGAGCAGGACGAGGCCGGCGACCAAGCCCCGCGAATCGCCTCCCATCCGTTTTCCAATAAGAAATGTTACGAGCACCCAGGCAATGATCGCCAAAGCGTTGGGCAGGCGCGCTGCAAATTCATTGATGCCAAAGATTTTCATCGAAGCGGCAAGAGCCCAGTATAGGAGCGGCGGCTTGACGAGGCGGGGAATGCCGTCGTTTTCCGGGATCAGCCACGATCCGCTTCTCGCCATCACCTTTGCGGCTCCTCCGTACTGACCGTCGGT
>DATDAX010000254.1:0-6078 GCA_036525175.1 Terrimicrobiaceae bacterium
AAGCTCGACTGGCGCAGATCCATCGTCGACCTTATGAAGCTCGTCGGCATGGACAGCAGCCTCGCCTCACGCAAAGAGCTCGCCAAAGATCTTAATTATACCGGCGACACCAGCGACTCCGCCACGATGAATATCTGGCTCCACAAAGTGGTGATCAGGAAAATCGCGGACAACGGCGGCAAGGTGCCGAACGAGCTCCTTACCTGACCTTCCGCCGGCGACGGCACACGATTAGCGCTGCGATCGCAAGCCTTCTCGCAGCGCGCTCTCGCGCACGAGTCAAGCCTCGGCTAGGCTACGTGTGGTGGTGTGCTGCCGACCTATTTCTTTAGTGCGGCATTCCACTTTGTGACGCGATCCTTTTGTTGTTCCAAAAGCGCGTCCGGCGAATCCAGGATCTCGATTTTTAGGATTTTATCTCCCTGTGTGATCGCATTCACCACATCCTGACCTTTAGTGACTTCACCGAAGACGGTATGCTTTCCGTCCAGCCAGGGAGTGGGCACATGTGTAATAAAAAACTGACTGCCATTGGTGACGGGCCTTCCCGTATTTGCCATTGAAAAGATCCCGGGTTTGTCGTGCTTGAGATCCGCACGACACTCGTCTTCGAAGGTATAACCTGGGCCGCCACGGCCGGTTCCCGTGGGGTCGCCACCTTGGACCATGAAATTGGGAATTACGCGATGAAAAGTAACTTCGTTATAGTAGCCCTGTTTTGCGAGGTTGAGAAAATTCGCTACGGTCACCGGTGTCTTGGAAGGAAAAAGGGTTCCCTCAATGTCTCCCTTGCTGGTCTTTACGATGATACGAATGTCAGGCATATCTTCCGCGTTGGTCGCGGTTAGGAGGCAGATTGTCACGGCAAAAAGGGCGAAAAGCGTTTTTTTCATCCGGCGAAGTGTGGCAAGCTCCAAGGCATGTCGCAACACAAGGTGAAGATCGGCGTCGTTCAAGGCCGATGTTCCGAAGATCTCGATGCCAACCTTGCCGCCGCGGAAGGCGGCATCCGCATGGCTGCAGCACAGGGCGCGCAGATCATTTGTCTGCAGGAACTCTTTCGTTCCGTCTATTTTTGTCAGATCGAAGATCACAAATACTTTAAACTGGCAGAACCCGTGCCCGGACCGACCACCGAACGCATGCAGGCGATCGCCAGGGAGCTTGGTGTGGTCATCGTCGCTTCGCTCTTCGAGCGGCGGGCGCCGGGAATTTATCACAATACCGCGGCGATCATCGACGCGGACGGAAGTTATCTTGGCAAGTACCGCAAGATGCACATCCCGGATGACCCGCTTTTCTACGAGAAGTTTTATTTCACTCCGGGCGATCTCGGATTCCAGGCTTGGGACACAAAGTTCGCCCGCATCGGCGTGTGTGTCTGCTGGGACCAATGGTATCCCGAGGCGGCCAGACTCACGGCACTGCGCGGCGCACAGATTCTTTTCTACCCCACCGCTATTGGCTGGCATCCGGAGGAAAAGGCCGACTATGGAGTTCGGCAGCATTCGTCATGGGAAATCGTTCAGCGCGGCCACGCCGTGGCCAATGGCTGCTACGTCGCCGTGCCAAACCGCGTCGGCCATGAAGCGCCCGATGGCGGCCCCGGTATCGAGTTCTGGGGCCAAAGTTTTATTTGCGACCCCTCGGGACAGATCGTCGCAAAGGCCTCCCAAAACGAGGAGAGTGTGATCATAGCGGAGGCGGACCTGGATGCTGTCGAAACCCAACGCACGCATTGGCCGTTCCTGCGTGACCGGCGGATTGATGCCTATGCGGAGATCACTCGACGGTTCATCGACTAGCGCTCCGGCGCCCTTTGTTCCCATGCCCGTACGACTGCTCCGACACGACCGCGCGCATGACTACAGTTTCCTGATGCGCCGCTGGCGCGCCGTCGCACAGGCGGCGAACCTCCGCGTCAAGAAATATTCCGAAGCCGGCGGCTGCAAGCTGTACTGCGTGGCTCCCCGCCGGAAGATCCCCGATGCGCCTTCGATCTACCTGTCGGCCGGAATCCACGGCGATGAGGCCGCTACGACTGAGGGATTGGTTGAGTGGGCCCAGGCCAACACAGATGCCCTGCGCGCTCTGAACGTGCTCATCTTTCCATGCTTGAATCCCTGGGGCCTTGTGAACAATTCCAGGCGCGATCCCGATGGACGCGATCTCAACCGCAGCTTTCACACCTCCGCCGTGCCGCAGATTGCCGCTCAGATGCAGTGGCTCATGGGGTGCGCCTTCGACCTTGCCATCAATTTGCATGAGGACTACGATGCAATCGGCCTCTATATCTACGAAGTGCAGCGCGTTAAACCGTATTGGGCTGAAATCCTCCTGGAGGCCGCGGCGAAACATATCCCGCCCGATCCAAGAAAAAAAATCGAGGGCCGTGCTGCACGGAGCGGAGTCGTTCGCCGGAAAGTTTCGCCCGATATGATGCCCGAATGGCCGGAGGCCTTCGTTCTCTATTTCCAGAACGCCGTCCGCGTCTTTACGACCGAAACACCCTCAGAATTTCATCTCGACGATCGGGTGGACGCGCACTTCGCAATCATCTCCAAGGCGGTCGAACTCTGCCGAGAAGAGTTTTCTTTGCGCTTGAGGCGTCCCGCGGCATCATAGCTCGCATGTCCCGCGAAGCTGTCATCGAACGAACAACCAGCGAAACGTCCATCCGGGCGCGCCTAAATCTCGATGGCAAGGGCGTGTCCAACATTCGCACCGGCATCCCGTTCTTCGATCACATGCTCACCCTTTTTGCGCGGCACGGCCTCTTCGATCTCGATATCGATGCCAAGGGCGACATCGAGGTCGACTTCCACCACACGGTCGAAGATGCAGGCATCACCCTCGGGCAGGCACTTACCAAAGCGCTCGGGGACAAGGCGGGAATTCGACGTTATGGGTTCGCATATGTTCCAATGGATGAGGCTCTTGTGCGCATGGTTGTCGATTTGAGTGGGCGCCCATTTCTCGTCTACGACCCGCCTTTCTCTGTGGAAGCCATCGGCGGCAACTTTTCTTTCCAGTTGGTCGAGGAATTCCTTCGGGCCCTATCGGTGAGCGGCGCGATGAATCTGCACGTGGAAATTCTTGACGGCCGCGATGCACACCACATGGCCGAAGCGGTCTTCAAGGCGCTTGCGCGTGCGCTTGACGTTGCCACGCAAATCGACCCTCGAGTCGAAGGCGTGCCTAGCACGAAGGGAGTCCTATGAGCTCCCAGGAACTCTAGGCATTCCACGTTTCCGTCTTGAGCAGTCGGCCACAGCGTTGGAAGTTGAGCGCTTCATGGTGAACGCGTCCAAATCCATCGGGGTCGTCGATTATGGAAGTGGCAACCTCCGCAGCGTCAGCAAGGCGCTCGAAGCGGTGGGTGCTTCCGTGGCGCTCGTAACGTCGTCTGCACAGCTCGACCCGCTGGATGCCGTGGTGGTGCCGGGCGTGGGTGCTTTCGGCGACTGCGCGCAAAACTTGCGCAAGTCCGGCCTTTGGGAGCCGTTGATCGAATGGTTGCAGGCTGGGCGCCCCTATTTGGGGATCTGCCTTGGCTACCAGCTCCTCTTTGAATCCAGCGAAGAGTCGCCGGGCTGCAAAGGGCTGGGCGTTCTTCCCGGTCGCGTGGTTCGCTTCCAAGGCAAACGACTGAAAGTCCCTCACATCGGTTGGAACGTGCTGCTCGACATGCGCGGTCCGATGTTCAAGACGCTCTCCTCGGCGCCTTACTTCTACTTCGTGCATTCGTATTTCCCTGTCCCGGCCGACGATGCCATCGTCAGCGCGCGCTGCCAATACGGGGGAACCTTCGCCGCAAGCGTAAGCAACGGCAGCCTGCATGCGACACAATTCCACCCCGAGAAAAGTCAGTCCGCCGGGCTCACATTGCTGAAAAACTTTCTGGATACACTGCGGTAGCCGGCGCCTTGCCTCACATCCTGTCCTATGCTCTTGCTCCCTGCCATTGATCTTATGGGCGGCGAAGTCGTCCGCCTCAAGCGCGGCCTGGCTACCGAGAAGACCGTGTACTCAAGCGACCCCGTCGCACTCGCCAGAAAATGGCAGGACGCCGGCGCGGACTGGCTGCACCTGGTCGATCTCGACGCAGCGTTCAGCGGAGAGCCCCGCAACCTCCCGCATATCACGCGCATTTGCGCCGCAGTCGATGTGCCATGCGAGCTCGGTGGCGGCATGCGCAGCCTTGAGAATATCACCGCCGCCTTCGATGCGGGCATCCGCCGCGTCATTCTAGGGACGAAAGCCTGCGAGTCGATCGACTTTGTTCGGGAAGCCTGCTCGGCCTTCGGCGGTGACCGCGTTGCCGTGGGGATCGACGCCAAAGATGGCCTCGTCGCCATCAAGGGTTGGACCGAGACCACGGCCAGGCGTGCCGCCGACCTCGCCCTCAGCGTCCAGAAAGCCGGCGCAGGGACCATCATCTACACTGACATTGCCACCGACGGCATGCTCGAAGGACCCAACTATTCCGCTCTTGAAGAGCTCCTCGAACTCCTCGACTGCGACCTGATTGCCAGCGGTGGAGTCTCCCGTCCGGAAGACCTCGTAAAGCTGGCTTCGATGCCCGGTCTTTACGGCGCGATCATCGGAAAAGCTCTCTATGAAGGCAGGATTAGAACACCCTTTCCGCGCTTGAAATAATCCGCTTGACAATTTCGTCGCCCTTCTGGCATTAGATCTCTCTCAATAACCAAACTTCGATGAAAAAACTGCTCCTAACCACATCAATCGTCGCACTGTCCCTTTGCGCCGCCTTCGCCGGCGACGGAAAGTCTTTCAAGGAAGTAAAGACAGTGGTCACACCTGAACCGCCCTGCAGATTCCGTGACATGGAATGGCAGGTCGATGCCTTCTATTCCCAATTTTTCGGTTCTGGCGGAAGCCGCTTCCATACGGGACCGGGTGGAGGCTTCGGCATCAACTTCTTTTTCCTCCGCTACTTCGGCGTCGGCTACGAAGCACAGTGGTATGACAACAACGGGACCGCGGAACATCTCCCAGTCGGCGGAAACTTCTTCCTCCGCTATCCCATCTGCGCTTGGAACCTCGCTCCCTATATTGTAGTGGGCGGTGGCGCTGCGTGGGATGGAGATTGCGTCGGCTACGGAAACCTCGGAGCCGGACTCGAATACCGATTCACCGATCATATTGGTGCTTTCGTCGATGGACGCTGGTTCTATGGCAACGAGGATTTTGGCAACGCTGCCAACCTTCGTGCCGGAATGCGGTTCGCGTTCTAATTTCGCTCAAACCATCAAACCATAAGAGAGCGAAGAGCTCTTGGGAAGACACCGAAGGAGAAATCCTTCGGTGTTTTTCTTTGTCTGGACACCATGCGCTCTCGTCCAGCTCTATTTCATTCCCAGCCCGTCGTGCGCTTGGATTTTATCCGAGGCCGCCTCGGGCGATCCGTTCTTGATTGTAGGCTACCCGATGAGACAATCCGCGCATGGTATCTTCTGCAATCACGACTCTGTTCCTGGATATTGGGGGCGTTCTTCTTACCAACGGATGGGACACCGATCTTCGCAAACAAACTGCGGACCACTTTGGCCTCGACTACGAAGAGATCTATCACCGCCATCACGTCACCTACGACATTTACGAGGAAGGCAAGATGACCCTCGACGAATATCTGTGGCAGATCGTTTTCTACGAGCCCAGACCCTTCACTCCCGAAGATTTCAAGACATACCTGCTCGAACAAGCTAAGCCTTACCAGGACACTATCGATCTGGTAAAACGGCTCAAAGCCGTCTACGGACTGCGCGTCGCAGTCGTCAGCAACGAAGGGCGCGAAATTGCCGAAGACCGCATTCGACGCTTCAATCTTAAGGAGTTCGTCGACTTTTTCATCGTCTCCGCGTTCGTGCACATCCGCAAACCCGACCTGGATATCTACCGCCTGGCGATGGACGTCGCGCATGTAAAGGCCGAGCAGGTCGCCTACATAGAAGATCGCCCACTCTTGTGCGATGTCGCCTCGCGCCTGGGCCTCCACCCCGTCCTGAACCGAAACGCTCAGGAAACGCGCGGAAAACTTGCCGAACTTGGCCTGGT
>DATDAX010000255.1:0-25817 GCA_036525175.1 Terrimicrobiaceae bacterium
AGGAGCATCGCCCAGGATTCGCGTGCCGGAAGACTGAGCGACGAAGATATTACCCAAGACCTCTTCAGTAAGAGACTATATACTGCGAACTTTCCTGATCCGGACTTGCTCATCCGCACATCAGGGGAAGTGAGACTGTCGAATTTTTTACTCTGGCAACTCAGTTATACGGAAATTCATGTTACTTCCAAGTTGTGGCCGGATTTTCGAAAAGAAGATTTTCTTAACGCGCTGCACGATTTTAGCCAGAGAAGCCGCCGCTACGGAGGGGTTTAGCCCTCTTTTGTTGATTTTTGCACTTTTTTTGGGTTATTTGGAGGAATTGCCCTTGACTTCCGCCACGTCATCCCGTGGCCTGTCATTGCTGTAGATTTTTAGACATTTGTATTATGGCCAAACAAACCATTCTCCTCGTCGATCAAGAGACGGACTTCCTTGAGTGGGCAAAGCACCAGCTTGAAACGACTGGGACGCGGGTGCTCACCGAGAGTTCGGCCGACGCTGCCTACAAGAGTTTTTGCATGGAATCGCCTGACTTGGTGATGGCTGAGCTGAATTTGAGTCCTTTCTCGGGCATCGAGCTTTTGGCTCAGATTCGAAAGCACTCGCAGAATTCCATGGTGATCATTGTCAGCGCCTTTGGAACGAATCAGAACGTCATCGAGGCGATGAAAATGGGGGCCTTCGATTTCGTGCGGAAGGAACAACTGCCTTTCAACCTGAAGATCGTAGCTGACTCGGCCCTTAAGGCTTCTGCAGAGCTGAAGGCCGCCAACACCTTCAACCCTGTTCTCACTATCGAGCAGCATCAGGACGAAATCGTCGGGAGGTCCGACGCCATGCAGCAAGTATTCAAGATGATCGGACGTGTGGCGGCGAGCGATGCCCCTGTAATGATCACCGGTGAAAGCGGATCCGGAAAGGAGCTTGTTGCGCGGGCGATTCACAACTACAGCAGCCGGAGCAACAAGAGTTTCCTTGCGATCAATTGTGCGGCAATTCCAGAGAATCTATTGGAGAGCGAGCTCTTCGGTCACGAAAAAGGCTCCTTTACCGGCGCCCATAGCCAGCGGATCGGACGCTTTGAGCAGAGCGATCATGGCACGCTTTTCCTGGATGAGATAGGCGAAATGCCGCTTCAGGTCCAAAGCAAGATCCTCCGGGTCTTGCAAGAGGGTGAGTTTTCCCGGGTCGGCGGAAACCAGACCATTCGGGCGAACGTTCGTATCGTCTGCGCAACAAACAAGAACCTCGAGGAGGAAGTCGCCCGAAAGAACTTTCGAGAGGATCTCTTTTATCGCCTCAATGTCGTTAGGATTCATCTTCCGCCCTTGCGTTCCAGACAGGAGGACATCCGGCAACTTTCCGAGTACTTTCTTCAGAAGATTGCGCACCATAAGCACAAACCGCCGCTCAAGCTCTCCGAGGAAGCTGCGCGTGTTCTCGAGGCATATCCCTGGCCGGGAAATGTGCGCGAGCTGGAGAATACCATTCAGCGAGCCTCTGTGCTTGCAACGGCTGACGTTCTCTTGCCCAAGGACATCCCGCTCGGACAGGTTTCAACCTCGCCATCCGACAACAACGTCAATGGCAGCGGTGGCTCGGTTGAAAATGCCATTGAGTCGCTCTTCAGTGCGGCGTCCACAGATTCCTCGATCGAGCTCCTGCCTTGGCTGGAGCGGGAATTCACCTTGCGCGCAATGCAAAAGACCAACAACAATCAGGTCCGCGCTGCCAAACTTCTGGGCATCACCCGCGCAACGCTTCGCAAACGACTCGAACGCAATGGCGCGTTGGGGAATACGGACGACGAGTGAGCGGCGTCCGCGCCTGGACCCTCGCTGACGGATCGTTCCGCGAGGGGGCCGAAGTTCCGGTGACGGACCGGGGCTTTCGCTACGGAATGAGCGTCTTCGAAACCCTGGCCGTCCGGAACGGCACAATGCTATTCCTGCGCCAGCATTTGGCAGCCCTGGAGAGTGCTTGCACGCTCGCGGGATTTCCAGCGGACGGGGCCGACGCGCTCATGGAACTAGAAGGCCTTTCGGATGGCCTGCTGCGCATCTATGTCACAGCGGGAGACGGTACTCCGACCGCGGCTGCCGTCCACCACCGCATCTTCGCCATCTTCGAGCCCGCGGAATTTCCGGGTCCAAACGAGATTTCGCGCGGCGCGCGAATCACTGTGGCACGGGCGCCGATAATCCCCGTGCTCGGGGGGTGGAAGACGGGCAACTACTGGCAGAATGTGAAGGCGCTCATCGCCGCACACGAAAATGGATTTGACGAGACGCTGATTCTGAACATCGAGAAGAATGTGATTTCCGCAGCGATGGCCAACGCGTTCTTTCTGATAGACGGCGTATTGCGGACACCCGCGGCGCAGACCGGAGCGCGCCGGGGCGTTGTAAGAGAGTGGGTCAAGGAAACGGCGCCCGTTGAGGAGACGCTGCTCTCCTTGGAAGACGCCAACGAAGCCGAAGAATGCTTCCTGACAAACAGCAGACTCGGCGTGATGCCCGTCTCGGAGATTGGTCATCGCCGTTTCCCTTCGCGGGCCACCGGGGAGGCCTTGGCGACGCTGTATCGTGAAAAAATTCTCCGAATGTGAGGCGATTTTCTCGCGTGCAAGCGCTGAGCTTGGCGAAAAGGCGAGGACGTTTTTCGGCGAGGTCGCCGAACCCGCACAACCCTTCGTTGCAGCCTTCATCGCGCGCACCGCAAAAGCTCGCTCTGTCTGGATAGTTTGTCCCGACGTGCGAACTCAGGAAGACTTCGCGGCAGAATTGTCGGCCTGGTGCGACGGGGCTCGACTGTTGCCGGAATTGGAGCTTCCTGTCGCCGTGGAAGCGTTGCCCGATCCGGAGATCGCCGCCGAGCGGCTTGAGATACTGGGTTTGCTCGCGCGAGGGAAATCGCTCGGGCCTCTCGTTGTTCACGCCGGGCAGTGGAATCAGGAAGTGCCCTCCCAGCCGGCATTAGCAGGCTCCCTCTTGACCCTGGCGAAGGGCGACACTGTCGCCTTGCGGCAAGCCAGTGAGAGACTCGCAAGTTCCGGATACGAACGCGTTTCTCAGGTGGCGACTCGCGGGCAGTTCGCAGTTCGAGGCGGAATTATGGACGTTTTTTCGTGGCAGGCCTCAGTGCCAGTGCGAGTCGAACTCGACGACAATGTCGTGGACTCCATCCGGAAATTCGACCCCGACACGCAGATCTCGATCAGCGAATCGAACGCCTGCGAGATTTATGCGGGAAAGCTGGATGCGAAGTTTGTTTCACTGCGCAGCTATCTGCGCACGGGGGATCTGATTGTGGATCTGGCAGGCAGCGAGGAGAGCCCGCATTACCGAATTTCAACTGAAGGCGGGGACGGGACGACGACGTTTTTCCCGCAGCCGCTCGGGGAGTTCGACGCGGGTGATCTCGTTCTCGATGCCGTCAGGCGGGACCGGCTATTCAGACAGATCAAGGAATGGAACGAGGCGGATTGGCTCGTGGCGCTTGCTGCGGGAAGCGAAGGGGAAATTGAGAGGTTCCAGGAACTCGCGCAGGAGCATGATTTCGATGTTTCCGGGGTGAAGTTTCTGCAGATTCCCATCACGCGCGGCTTTGTTTTTCCGGCGGCTCGACTCGCGGTGCTTTCCGACGCGGAGTTATTCGGTCGTTCGTCATCCCTCCGGCAACGACGACGTTCCCATCGACGCGAGAGGATGCTGGCCGGCCGCGCAGCACTGGATTTCACGGACTTCGAACCGGGCGACTACGTGGTGCATCTCGATCACGGCATCGGTCGATTTGCCGGCCTGCAAACGATGCCCGGCGATGGCGGGGGTGAGGCACTTTTGCTCGAGTACGCCGGCGAAGCCCGCCTGTATGTGCCACTGGATCAGGCTTGGCAAGTCGCGCGCTACGTGGGCGTGGGAAAAACGCAACCTGAACTTTCCGAACTCGGCGATGGCCGATGGGCTCGAGCGCGTGAAAAGGCGCAACGGTCGATCCTGGATTACGCATCTCGCATGCTGCGCGTGCAGGCTGAGCGGGACATGAATCCCGGATTTGCCTTCGGTCCGGACACGCATTGGCAGGGCGAATTCGAAGATGCCTTTCCCTTCGATGAAACGGCGGATCAGGTCCGGGCGATTGCTGAGACCAAGAACGACATGGAGTCGGAGCGTCCGATGGATCGCCTAGTTTGCGGCGACGTGGGTTTTGGTAAGACGGAGGTGGCGATTCGGGCGATATTCAAGGCGGTGATGGGGGGCAAGCAGACGGTGTTGATGGCTCCGACAACTGTACTTGCGCAGCAACACTATCAGACGCTCCGGGAGCGCATGAGCGAATACCCGGTGACTATTGAGCTTCTGAGCCGGTTTCGGACGGCTGCGGAGCAAAAACGTGTGCTCGTTGGACTGGCTGAAGGCAGCGTCGACGTTGTCGTCGGGACCCATCGCCTGGTGTCTCCCGATGTTCGCTTCAAAGATATCGGTCTGCTCGTCGTTGATGAAGAGCAACGCTTTGGCGTGAAGCACAAGGACCTCTTGAAGGAACGCTTCAAACAAGTGGACGTTCTCACCCTTTCGGCCACGCCGATCCCACGCACCTTGTACCTATCGCTCATGGGGGCGCGCGACATGTCGCTCATCGAAACGCCGCCGCCAAACCGCCAGCCCGTTGAAACCATCGTCAGTGCATACGACGAAAGAACCTTTCGCGACGCCATCCAACGCGAACTTATGCGCGGCGGGCAGGTTTATTTCCTCCATAACCGTGTCCAAACGATCGAGCGCGTGGCAAAACGCATTTGCGAATTGTGCCCCAACGCTCGTGTCGTCGTCGGACATGGCCAGATGGGTGAGCACGAGCTCGAATCGGTCATGCACGCGTTTGTCTCGGGAAACGCGGATGTCCTTGTCTCGACAACGATCATTGAGAGCGGCTTGGACATTCCGAACGCCAACACGATTATTATCGACCGGGCAGACCTCTTTGGCCTCGCAGACCTCTATCAGCTTAGGGGTCGCGTGGGCCGCTCGCAGACAAAGGCGTACGCGTTTCTGATGCTTCCCCGCGACCTCATGGGTGCCGCTCGCAGGCGCGTCTCAGCCATCAGACAATACTCGGAACTCGGATCAGGATTCAAAGTCGCCATGCGAGACCTCGAACTTCGCGGGGCAGGAAATTTGCTCGGCACAGCACAAAGCGGGCACATCGTTGCCGTCGGCTTCGATCTTTATTGTAAATTGCTTAAGCGGGCCGTCGAAACCCTTTCCGGCGGCCCGTCGCGGCGCCGCGCCCCGGCTGGACTGCGAATCGATTTTCTTTCCACAGAGGAATCACGATGGAATCGCTCGCCCAACGAACTTGCCGGAGCCTTCCTTCCGGCGGCCTACGTTCCGGATTCCCGCACTCGGATCGCGTGTTATCGCCGTTTGGCAGAGGCGGAAGATCGCGATGCGATTGATCAACTTCGAGCGGAATGGCGAGACCGCTTCGGGCCTCTTCCGGCCCCCGCCGAGAACGCGCTTTTGGTCGCGAGAATTCGCATGGAGGCGGCGCGGCGAAGAATTGCGATGGTTGAAGTCCGGGACCGAAGGTTGATGCTCACGCAGCGTAAGGAGTTATTGCAAAAGGACGGAAGGTTTCCCCGCTTGACGGGGTTCGACCCCGATTCTAGTTTGCGCGAGATCCTATCCAGTATCGAAACGATTCCTTGCCCATGATACGCATTGCAGTTTTCTCCGTGTTGGCACTCGCCTTCGCCGGCAGCGCCTTGGCGCAGAGGGTCGAGGTAATTGACGGCATTGCCGCCATCGTCAACAACGACGTGGTCACGTTTTCACAGGTGCGTGAACTCGTCGGCGCTCGCGAGCGCTCATTGCGAGAAATTTACAGCGGAACCGAGTTGGAGAATAAGCTCAAGGAGATGCGGCTTTCGGCCATCAAGGACCTTATAGATCGACAACTCATTCTCCAGGAGTTCAAGAAGCTTCAGGAAAAAGGGGCCAGCATTCCCGACTACATCGTTGATGATCGTGTGCAGGCGATCATTCGTCAGGAGTTTGGCGGAGATCGCTCGGCGTTTGTCCGCACCTTGCAGGCGCAAGGGTTTACGCTGACGCGGTTCAAGGAAATCGAGAGGGAGAAAATTGTCATCCAGGCGATGCGCCAGTCAAAGGTCGACAACAATTTCGTGATCTCGCCCACGCAGATTCAAGCCTACTACGACAAGAACAAGCAGGCTTACGCCACGCCCGAGCAGGTAAAATTGCGGATGATCGTCGTTCGCGAGGGAACTTCCGGCGACATTCCTGACGCGGGAAGCAAGAGGGAGCTCGCCGAGGAGATTCGAGAAAAAGTCGCCAAGGGCGCCGAGTTTGATCGCATGGCGCAAATGTATTCCGAAGACGAGACAACACAGCAGGCCGGAGGAGACTGGGGCTGGGTCGAGCGCAATACTCTTAACGAAAAGCTCACAAATGTGGCGTTTTCGATGCGCCCGGGCGAGGTGAGCCCGGTGATATCCATCGAGAACACCTATTACATCGTCATGGTCGAGGCGAAACGAAACGCAACGATAAAGCCGATAGGTGATGTTCGCGACGAGATCGAACGAAATCTCATCCAGCAGGAACGGACGAAAGCTCAGCAGCGCTGGATTGATACCTTGCGGCAAAAGGCCTACATCAAGATTCTTTCGTAGCCGACGTGAAGGTGGGGATCACCTCCGGCGATCCTGCCGGAATCGGACCGGAAGTTGTCCGGGCAGCCCTGGAAAGCGGCAGCCTTCCCAGAGATGTCGATTACCTTCTCCTTGGCGCGACAAACGCCTTTGCACCCGGAAAGCCCGAACTTGCTTCCGCGCGACACGCTGTCAAAACCCTCGAGGAGGCGGTCGCATTGGCCAGATCAGGAGAGATTCAGGCCGTCGTTACCGGTCCAGTATCAAAGAAAGCCATGCATCGCGCAGGTTTTGACTTTCCTGGACAGACCGAATTCTTCGCGAAGCGTTGCGGTGTCAGCGACTTTGCGATGTGCCTGACGGGCGGCAAGATCACCGTCGCGCTTGTCACAGCGCATGTTGCGCTGTCCGATGTCCCGAGGCTTCTGAGCCAATCGGAAATCGTGCGAGTGGGACGCCTCCTGGCCGCTTTTGTTACCAATCGCGGCGTCGCTCGCCCGCGTATTGCAGTAGCCGGTTTGAACCCTCACGCCGGCGAGGATGGTGATCTGGGCACTGAAGAGATCCATGTCATCGCGCCGGCAGTTGAATCTCTGAGCCTCTCCCTCGATGGTGCGGCGGCGGTTTCGGGCCCGTATTCGCCTGATACACTTTTTAATCGCGTCGTAGAGGGCGAGTTCGACGGCGTCCTGTGCATGTATCATGACCAGGGCTTGATCCCGCTCAAGCTCCATGCCTTCGATGAAGGGGTGAATGTCACGTTGGGCCTGCCATTTCCACGAACCAGCCCGGACCATGGAACGGCTTTTGACATTGCGGGGAGGGGAATCGCACGACCCGCGAGTATGATTGCGGCAATCCGGCTTGCGTGTGAACTGGTTGGCAGGAAGGCCGCGGGGCTGTCGAGTCCCTGAATGAGGTGATCCGGTTGCGAGAGAGTTTCTCCGCGAGTTTGCAATAGAGTCTTGCTTCCCGTCCCCCTGCCGTTCGTATGCTGGAGCGTGTTTCAGATGATATTCAACGCGATCAGCGCAGCAGAGATGGCCGCCTTGCCAAAAGAGCTGCAACTCGACCTGCTGTCGGAATTTCACCTGCTTCCCGAGGATTTGGACAATCTTGATACGAGCCGCTTCGGCAAGGTTCAACGGGGAGGCCGCCGGCTGCATCGCTGCAGGGCGAAGGACTACCGGATCTACTTCGAAAAGCATCCGCAGGGTGTTCTGATCCATCGTGTGCTGCACAAGAATACCATTCGGGACTTTCTCTTCCGCTCCAACCTGCCGATGGATGAGGAAGACGAACAACTCGGTAGCACAAAGGAGTTTTGGCAGCTGATCGAAGAAGCGGAGAAAAAACCATGAGCCTCTTCGCCAGCGAGTCCGAACGCATTGAGCGCTTTCCCGTCGCGAAAAGCCAGGTTTTCGTCGCCCACGCTGGGGTCACGCCCCTGCCCAGATGCGCCGCAGACGCTATGATTGCACACGTTCGTGCAAGCTGCGAGAACCATCAGGAGTTTGGCGAGGTCTTGCGCGACATCGATCAGACCCGGCGAGTCAGCGCAGATCTGATCGGCGCCGACAAGTCCGAGATTGCTCTCCTTGGACCAACTTCCCTGGGTTTAAGCCTCTTCGCCAACGGCATCTCCTGGCGTGACGGCGATGAAGTTGTCCTCTATCAGGATGACTACCCCTCCAATGTGTATCCGTGGATGGCTCTCACTTCCCAAGGCGCGAAGATTCGCCGCGTGAGACCGGAAAGGCCGGGCTGCATCACGCCGGAGTTGGTTGAACGCGAACTATCCCCGCGTACCCGGCTTGTGGCGCTGGCGTCCTGCCACTATCTCTCAGGCTGGCGTATCGACGTGGACGCCATAGGCGCCCTCCTGCAGCAGCGGGGAGTGCTTTTCTCGGTGGACGCCATCCAGACGCTCGGGGCCTTTCCCTTCAGTACAAGGTTCGTGGACTTTCTGAGCGCGGACGCACACAAGTGGATGCTTGGTCCAATGGCGATTGGAATCGTATTCGTGGCAAAGCGGAATTTCGAGGTTTGCCGCCCAACGTTGCTCGGTGCGTGGAACGTCAGTTCTCCGCAATTTCTGGCACAAGAGACTTTGAAGTATCATGAAACCGCACAGCGCTATGAACCTGGGGTGCTTAACGTCACAGGCGTCTATGGCATGCGGGCGAGTTTGGAAATGATCGAGCAAACCGGGATAAGCGTCGTTTCGTCGACGATCCTCGATGTGCGCGACTACCTTCACGGACTTCTGGAGAATATGGGATTTGAGTTCCTTTCCCCTTCATGCGATGAGCCAATGCGTTCGGGAATAGTAACCGCCCGTCACCCGCAGATGAACACTGCTTCGCTTTTTGCCGCCCTTGAGAAGGAGAGAATCACCGCCTCGCTGCGCAGGGCGCGCGAGAGCGGAGAGTGGCTTCGTTTCAGCATGCACTTCTACAATACGCGGGCGGAAATGGACCGCATCGCAGGCGTTTTGCAGGCCGCATCTCATTAAGACAAACGAATCGCTACGGGAGAGGTTTCGCGGGCGGTGTTGAAACGCTTGTTGCGCTGCTTGCCCTCTTAATAAGCTCGCGAATTTGCTTCTCGGCTTCAAGTCTGGCCTCGGGAAGAAGACTCGAGCCGGCGATTGTCTCGCGTGCCTTGCCCTCCAACGCACGAAATGCCATTTCACGATCTTCGGCCGTCAGCTTGTTCCAAAGCCCATCTTCATCCTGGATGACACGAACATCGCTCATGCCGAGGGAAAGCAGCTTTGGCGATGGCAGTTCAGCACTGATGGAACCGGTTCGCGGATCGATAGCGATGCGAAAGGGTTCAGTGAGGTCGAAGCCCGCCTTGGCGGTGAAGGTGGCTTCCAATTCGAAGTTCTTTGTGCTGTGAAGCCATGTGTGCGTCCATCGATTGCGAACGAGCATCTGCCTTTGTGCGGTAACCAACTCCAGCACTGGTGTGTTTCCGGCGACCACTACGATAGAATCGACCCTGATCTGCGGGGTGAAATTAAATGTCTTGTCGAAATCGGCAGCCAGAGATTCGGCAATGCGTCGGGCTTCCTGCGTGACTTCCGCGCCTGTTCTCCAGATCAGCAAGAGGGTTAGAACGGTCGTCAGAGCCGCCGCTACGAGAACCCAGCCGAGAATGCTCAGACAGCCAAATTTGCTGCCATCGTAGGGCTTTAGTGGACCTGGATCGGGCATTCGGGCAAAGCGCGTAGAAAGGCGCGTCCGTATGGCTTATTGAAAATGCGGCTGTCGAGGATGACAATCGTGCCGGTGTCGGACTTGGTGCGGATGAGGCGTCCGACTCCTTGACGCAGCTTAAGAATGGCTTCGGGCAGGGAGTATTGTTCGAAGGGGCGGCCACCCTCCATTTCGATGCTTTCCAGCCGTGCCTCCGTGAGAGGATGATCAGGAGTGACAAACGGAAGCCGTGTGATAATGACACTTGAGAGCGCCTCCCCAGGCACGTCGACACCGCTCCAGAAGCTGTCCACTCCAAAGAGGACGCTCTGCGGATTGCTGCGAAATTCCTGCACCATTTTAAGCGCGGGCATTCCGTCCCCCTGCACGAGGAGATTCCACCCCTTTGCGAGGAAGTGGCCCTTGAGGGCCTGCGCCGCCCCGCGCATGCTTTGGTAACTCGTAAACAGGACAAAAGCGCGTGCCCGGCTTTGATCGACAAAGTGCGCAATCCACTTCTCCAGAGCTGCGTCATAGCCGGGATCTTTTGGCTCGGGCATCGCTTTCACGACGTGCAGAGTCATCTGTCTCTTGTAATCGAAAGGACTGCCAATCTGAACGGCACGACAGTCCCGTGCGCCCACGCGGGTCCTAAAGTAAGAGAGATCGCCGCCTCCCACTGAGAGGGTGGCACTGGTGAGCACGGTGGACGTTCGCTCTCGAAAGATGAGGCGTCGAAGGGTTTCCGCAGGCCGAATCGGCGCCGCGTGCAAGGCGCACAGAACGTCCCTGCGACCATACTGCTCGACCCAATAGACGTGATCGGGATGTTCGATCCGAAGAAAATCCTCAATCGCAAACCGGGCCTCGTGCAGGCGGCTCACAGCCTCCCGCAGCTCACTCGCGCGATCTTCGTTGCTTTCCTTCCCGGCCTCAATCTTCAGGAGTTCGCTCAGGCGGATGAGCCCGGCGCTGAGGTCAGAGGCATCGGCAAGCCCAGGTTCGCGAACACGAAAAACACGTCCGCGCTTAAACACGCAGCCTGCTGCGATCCGGTTGAAAAAAGCGTCGGCTTTAGGAATCAAGTCGGCAACAGCGCTGCACGCCGGGCCATTCTTCATCGCTTGGAAGAGGCCCTTTCTGGCTCGCGGGTTGTAGAGTCGCTGCAAGGTTCGTCGCAAGCCAAGCTGGGAGATCTCGATCCCGATGTGGCGGGAGGCGACGTCTTCGATCGTGTGCGCCTCATCGAGAATGACGAAGTCCTTCGCAAAAAGAACGCCGTTCCCACGCTCCTCGAGATCAACCATGCCTCCAAGAAGCGTGAAAAAGAGCGCATGGTTGAGCACAACTACGTCGGCGGCAAGGACCCTGCGGCGCATGGCCTGATAGAAGCAGCGCGGGTTTTTGGAACACGTTTTCTGGGTGCAGACGTGTTGTTCGCTTCTCACCTCCTCCCAAACCTCCGGGTCAGGCTGAACCTCGAAATCGCTAAGCGAACCGTTCCTCGTCGTAAGGCTCCACTCCCGGATTCGCTCCAGTTCGCCGCGTTGCCCGGAGGTGAAGAGGTCGGACGCCTGACCCATTGCACGTTCGAGTCGCGTCCCGCAAAGAAAGTTATGCCGTCCTTTCAGCAAAGCGGCTTCGAACTCGATAGGCAGCAGCTTCTGAACAAGGGGAATGTCCTTGTATATAAGCTGCTCCTGCAGCGCAATGGTATGCGTCGAGATGACAGCTTTGCTTTTCGTTCGCACGGCGTATAAGGCCGCCGGGATAAGATAGGCCAGTGACTTCCCCACCCCTGTGCCGGCCTCGACGACAAGGTGCCCAGCGGACTCGAGCGCCCGGGCCACGTCGCACGCCATGTGTTGTTGCTCGGCACGATACTCGTAATGGGACGCTGCTGAAAGAAGTCCTTCGGGGGAGAATATCTTCTCGATCTCATCCACAAAGGGGCTGCGCCATTGGCCGCCGGACTCCTCCCTGAGTGAGATCATGAGCGAAGCGGTGGCTTGTTGACGGAATCGAAGGCGGCCATTACTGGTTGAGGGTTTGCAACTGATGAGAATACTCGATCGCTACGTGCTGCAAAAGTTCTTCATGCCCTTCATCTACTGCGTAGTGGGCTTCATCGCCATCTGGTTCATCTTTGATCTCAGCGACAATCTCCCGGATTTCCTTCAAGGCAAAGTCGGTTTTGGCCTATTGCTCGAATACTACAAATCGCAGATTCCCGAAATCATCGTCATCTCCCTTCCGATCGGTGCTTTGCTTGCTCTCCTGTATTCGCTGACGGCGATGTCGCGCTCCAATGAGATCATTTCCATGCTTGGAGCCGGCGTCAGCGTAACCCGTGTGCTTGTGCCGCTCATGGTAGTGGGCCTGGTACTTGTCGTGATCACGGGCTATTTCAACTACGAGAGCGCCCCGCACGCTGCCATGATCAAGAAGCGAATGTTAAGGGATATCAAGCGGGGCAAGACAACCGAGGTTGGCCTGACGGGCCACCTGTACAGGAATCGGGAGGATTTGCGCACCTGGTTTGCGCGGAAGGTGTTCGCGGATAGCCAGCGGCTCATCGATCTGCAGATCGTTCAGCAGGATGCGGACGGGAATATCGTCAAGCAGTGGTATGCCCGTGACGCCCACTACAACGAGATTAGCAAGAGCTGGAACCTGCAGCGGGCACGCTATGTCGAAATCGATCAGGACGGACGAATCTCAAAGTCTGAACTGCACGACGAGATGGAAATCGAAGGCTGGCGCGAGACTCCGTGGAGAATTGCCAGCTCAGTCATGAATCCGGATTACCTTTCCGTGCCGGAGCTTGAAGATTATCTGGTCTTCAACAGGGACTTTCCCGAAGTCCGCCTCGCACCGTATCGCACCCAACTGCATTATCGATGGGCACTGCCATGGGTGTGTTTGCTTGTTGTGTTCATCGCGGCTCCTATGGGAATTGTGTATTCGCGCCGAGGCATTCTGGGAGGGGTAGCGACCGCGATTGGATTGTTCTTTTCCCTTGTCTTCTTTAGCAGCCTCTTTGTGGCGCTGGGGAAGGGGAATCGCATCTCGCCATGGCTCGCGACGTGGGGCCCGATGGCGGTATATTTCCTCATCGGTCTCGGCTTGCTGTGGTTCAGGTCGACCAACCGCGATCTTCCCAAGATCAAGCTTCCCTGGACGAGTTGACATGGAGGGCGAGTGGGAAATCAAGTGCCGCGCACGATGCTGCGCGCGCACAGGAAAGCAGTTCGAACAAGGAGAATGCTTTTACACGCTGCTTTTCCGGGATGGCGACGGGTTCCGGCGTGAAGACATCAGCGAGGAGGCCTGGAACGAACGCAACGCGAATATCGAGCCATTTTCGTTCTGGCGTTCGAAATACGAAGCACCCACACCACGCCCGCCGGAACCTCTCCCGAAGGACGACGCCGAGAACCTGCTGCGGCGCCTCGTAGCCGAACAAGATCCCACCTCGGTAAACGCGCGCTACATCCTAGCATTGATGCTCGAAAGAAAGCGGATCTTGCGTCCCGTCGAATCGAACGACGCCAGCCTGCTTGTCTACGAGCATACCGGCACCGGTGAGTCGTTTGTCGTCGCAAACCCTGGGCTGTCCCTTGAGACAATCTCCGCCATTCAGAGCGAGGTTTACGAGATGCTCGCCCGCTCGCTCCGATCCTGACCCGCCGCCCGTCGCATCCAGCGGCTTGCCAGATTCCAGACGCTCCCGATGGCAAACACAGCCAACCAGGGCGCGTTGACGAGAAATATGAACGCCAGTCGTTCAAAGATGGAAAAATGCAAATCCATCACGCGCGCGATCATGTCGTGCATAAGAATAAGGCTCGTTCCGATCACAATAGCGGGCCATCGTCCCATGAGGGCCAGAAACGCGAACAACTCCAGCGCGATTCCAAAACCGAAAAAGATGCGCGTCAAATTAGGATGCTCAATGATGACCTGGGGAACTGCTTTCGCCAAATGATCCGCGGGCTCCAGGATGTTGAGATAGGATTTGGTGTTCGTCTTGGCAATGGCAACTGCCAGGTTAGGCGCTCTCAGGATCCACTGGCCGTCGGTCCGCTCCAGCTTGGTAAAGGCTGACGTAACATAGCACGAAACGAGAGCGACCTTCGCGGCGTGAACGAGCCGACGATGGGTTTCCCCGGTCGCGACCGGAAAGAAAGGACGCTTGCGCGCGACATGATCGCGGACGGCGAAATATCCTGCAACGCCCCACTGCGCCAGCGCGACCAGGGCCAGCGGCTGAAGCGAATGATTGATGGCCCCTTGCGAATTTTCGAGCGACCCGCATGCTGCGAGCATGAAGGTCATGACGCCAAGCGAAAGGAACATGAAAAGACCTGCTGCGTAGAAGAGGACAGCCGCTGCAAGCAAGCCACGAAGGATCCCCAGAACCTCGGGATTCATCAGAAAAGTGAGATCCAGGAAATGAGCGAGGCCATTTGGGTGGGACAGCGTGGTTTGGTAGTAAAAGGATGGAACGCTTTGCCAGACCATTGCGGCGAAGGCGATCCGCATCAAAGTCATCTCCCATCCCGCATGGGGAACAATCCGGCTATCAAACTTCATCAGGATCAGGGTGCTAACTCCGCCACGATACTTTCTTCTTCCTTGAGACGAGAATCATTCACGGAAATACGCACCTCGATCAACTTCAGGCCGTTTCGCAAAAGGTCTTCCCTTTTCTGTGGTTCTGCCCTCTCGAGCAAATACAGCATGACATTCTTCCCGGCCTGCGTCAGGGCGGCTTCGGAACTCATGCCTTCCAATTCGAGCTTCCTGCGCTCCGCCTTTAACGCCTTGGGAACATATGAGGAACGCGAGCGAAAGCTCGTGACGTACGGAACCGTCTCCCCTCGGCTGTTCCTTACGATGAAATACACCGATTCGTCCTCAAGATTGGAGTACATCGGGAAGTTGGAAAACGGATAGTTTTCCCCGACGATCAGAAGGAGAGCTACCGAGAGCCAAACCTCGCGAAAGGGAATGCGCAGCAGAAGCCCTTTGATGAGGCGGGATGCCGCGGAGATTTTCTCCAGCAATGCCATCCGATTGCCCTACCAGTCTGCCCGTCCGGGTGCCAGCTTCGATTCGATCCGCGGAAAAATCCCTTGCGCTATGCGATCCTCAATCGAACATCCTGAGCGGATGTGTGAGAATTTTCCATTGTTTCTTGCGCCAATGGCTGGCGTGACGAACACGGTCTTTCGGCGGATTTGCAAGTCGAAGGGCGCGGACATTCTCACCACAGAGTTCGTTTCGGCAGAAGGCATTCTGCACAGAAATGCGCGCACCAAATACTACCTTGAGTTTTGCGAAGACGAACGGCCTCTCGGCGTTCAATTGTTTGGGGCCGAGCCGGAGCGTCTCGCCGAGGCCGCGCGAGCGGTAATCGACTGGGTGTGTCCCGACTTTCTCGATCTCAACTTCGGGTGCCCGGTAAACAAAGTTGTCTGCAAGAATGGCGGATCGGCGCTGCTTAGGGATTGTCCGCTGCTGGCGCGCGTGGCGGAAGCTGTTGTGCGCGCTGCGCATCCGGTCCCAGTGACAGCGAAGATCCGCATCGGATGGGACCATCGCTCGATTAATGCCGTAGAAGCCGCACACATTCTCGAGCAGTCCGGCGTGCGGCGAATCGCCATTCACGGACGCACAAAGGAGCAGGGCTATTCGGGGCGCGCTGACTGGTCAGTTATCGCGGAGGTTGCGTCGACCGTGAGCGTTCCGGTCATCGGCAATGGAGACATCGCAAGCGCCCAGGATGCCTTGAAGCGAAAGAAGGAAACGGATGTTGCCGGTCTGATGATTGGGCGCGCCGCGATGGCCTCGCCGTGGATATTCTCCGAAGTGCGAGCAGCGCTGGTCGCGGGCACCTGCGTTCCCCCGCCTTCCCTCGAGGACAGGTGGCGTTTGATACGCGATCATTGCGCGCAGGAAATCATTTGGAAACGTGACGAGCGCACGGCCATGAAGGCCATGCGGTCCCGGCTCATGGCTTACACACGCGGAATGCCCGGCGGACCACGGCTTCGCGATCGCCTTGCCCACGTGGAGAGCCTTATGGAAATCGATGACCTGGCCGCGAGCCACTTGACCATCGGGGCTTTCCATTCGGAAACGGCAACCAGAGGCTGAGTCTGATGCTCGTGTTTGGAAGAATGAAGGGTGGTGTTATCGTGCCATTCAGTCTGGCGATTCTGTTCGCCTTGATTGCCACGGCAAGGAGCGGCGAGTTGCGGAGATCCTACTTCGAGGCAACGAAGCCCGGGGCCTGGTCGGAATATCTTCTAAGTTCTGGCGATGACTCGAAGTCCACTTTTGTCTACCAAAGGCAACCCGATGACAACGGCCACATCGTTATCGGGCTGACCGTGAAGATCCTCGCTGGACCTGGAAAGGATTCCAAATCCAAGAACACCTACTTCATGCCGCGAAACTTCAATCTCGCGCGTAACGGGTTGAGCTTCGGGAAGTTTATCGAAAGGATGTCGATGTCCTCCGGGGGACTGGAGATGACAGTGGACAACGAGACGCTCGATCAGATCCGGCGAGCCGAGAAAGATTTCCATGGAGCAGTCACCTTTGAGGCAACCGAAAGAATCGGTGGCCGGACATGCGACCGTTACGCTTACTCTCTACGCGCCGGGGGCCAGGTTCCGACGCAAGAAACAGGCACTCTTTGGCTGAGCGATTCCGTCCCGTTTGGTATCGTCCGACAGGTCGCGGCAGTCTTTAAGCAGGACGGCACGAAAGTATCGGGGTTTGAGATGCAACTGCAAGACAGCGGAGTCGATCAATCGCGGGCTGAGGCTCCGCCCAACCCAAGCCCGCCCGAAAGGGCATCCGCCCAGCCGACCACGCTCACCTTGCAAGACGGCTATCGAACGGGAAAATTCGGAATCGAAGTCGAGGTCATTGAAGGATCGGCAGGCCGCAGGCTCGGTCTTACATTGCACAACACAACGCAAGCGGAACTTGCCATCACAATGCGTGCGGGCAATGTGGAACTCAAGGCCGGTAGTCCCGTCAACACGCTGAGATTTTCTTCCTCCGGTGCAATGCGACTCAAGTTGCCCCCCGACGGCCGTTCATCGCCTATTATGATTGTCGAGCAACGGGGCAATCGCGGAATCAGCGAGGGACGCTGCGATCTAACCGTCTACGAGGGAAAGCACCTATTCTCGGGAAGCGTGACAATCGGTCCTCTGCCGAAATAGCAGCCATTCAGCCGACGGCTGAGGACTTCGCATCGAATTCCTACGATTCGAGGCGCCTCTGCTGGCGCTGTTTCCCGGCTCTCAAACAGCGAATCGGAAGAACCGAAAACGCTCAGGCGCTTGGAACTTGCGGCTCTGCGAGCGCCGGTACGGGAGCCGGTTTTCTACCGACAGCGAATTTCCGGATCACAACATAGAAGACCGGCGTCAGGATCAAGCCGAAGAAGGTCACTCCGAGCATGCCGGAAAATACAGCGGTGCCAAGAGACTGCCGCATCTCCGCACCTGCGCCCTGCGCGAGCACGAGTGGCAGAACGCCGAGGATGAATGCGAAGCTCGTCATCAGGATCGGGCGAAGTCTCAGCGTGCTAGCCTCGGCGACGGCCTGAAATCGGTCGCTGCCTTGCTCTTCGCGCTGTTTTGCGAACTCTACGATGAGAATGGCATTCTTGCAGGCCAGACCCACCAACACGACAAAACCGATCTGGGTGAGGATATTGTTGTCCATACCGCGGAGCCAGACCCCTGCGAGCGCGGCAAGCACACACATGGGGACGACAAGAATGATGCTCAGGGGCAATGACCAGCTCTCGTACAGCGCGGAGAGAATGAGAAAGACAAACAGCACGCAAAGCGGAAAGATGACTGCGGCGGTATTGCCCGCAAGGATCTGCTGATAGGCGAGCGAAGTCCACTCGAAGCCAAAGCCGTCAGGCAGCGCGCGTCCGGCGGCATCCGCCATCGCGGTAAGCGCCTGACCGGAACTGAACCCCGGCGCGGTGTCCCCATCCACAGCGGCTGCGGGGTAAAGGTTGTAGCGTTCGACTCGGGAGGGCCCGGTGCGGGGTTCGATCGAAAGGATCGTTCCCAGCGGAACAGACGCCCCGCTAGCGCTGCGCGTGCGAAGCTTAGCGACGTCATCGGGATCCGCTCGAAATCGGCCGTCGGCTTGTGCGATGACGCGAAAGGTACGCCCGTAGAGATTGAGATCGTTTACATAGATTGATCCCATTTGTGTCTGCAAGGTGGCGAAGACGTTCTCCATCGGAACATTGAGCATCTGCGCCTTCGTTCGATCGATGTCGGCGTAAAATTGCGGCGCATCGGCCCGGAAGCTGCTGAACAGGCCGACGAGTTGCGGCTGCTTCGTCCCTTCGGCCACGACCTCCTGAGCGGCTTGTTGGAGAGCTTGATACCCGCGACCGCGCCGATCTTCGACCATCATGCGGAATCCACCGACATTGCCCATGCCACGGACGGGTGGGGGAGGGAAGACGAGCACCAAGGCCTCATCGATTGTGGCCACTTTCGCGCGAAGGGCGGCGAGGATTCTCGGACCGGACAATCCTTTCTTGACGCGTTCTTCGAAGGGAGCGAGGCGCGTGAAGAGCGCGGCCTTGTTGGGCGCATTCGTGCCCGACGCAGCATCGAAACCCGCAAATGCCACCACAGATGTCACGCCTTCGACTTCGCGGGCAAGATCGGTGATCTTCCGGACAACCTTGTCGCTTCGGGTCAGCGAAGCCCCTTCAGGCAACTGCACAATGACGATGAGATAGCCTTGATCCTGGGCCGGAATAAACCCGGAGGGCACCTTCACAAAACCGAACACGGTAAGAGCAAGCAAACCGAGGTAAAGGATCAGCACGATCGCGCTGCGACGCGTGACACCTGCAACAAGACCACCGTAACCCCTAGAGGCCGCGTCAAACCCCCGATTGAACAGTCGAAAGAACCAGCCAAGGGAGAAATCCCATACGCGGGCAAACCAATCCCTCTTGGCGCCGTGAGGCTGGAGAAGGATGCGGCAAAGCGCAGGGCTGAGAGTGAGGGAGACGAAGGCGGAAAACGCCGTTGCTACCGCAATGGTAAGAGCAAACTGCCGGTAGAACTGGCCCGAGATTCCGCTGATGAATGCCGTCGGCACGAAAACAGCCCCCAACACGAGTGCGATGGCCACAAGTGCACCGCCGACCTCTTGCATGGCCTTGATGGTCGCATCCCGAGGGGCGAGGCCTTCGGCCAGATTGCGCTCAACGTTCTCGACCACTACGATGGCGTCGTCCACCACAATACCGATGGCGAGAACAAGTCCGAATAGCGAAAGATTGTTCAGCGAAAACCCCAGAGCGGCCATCACGGCAAAAGTCCCCACCAGGGACACGGGAATGGCGAGAATAGGGATGATCGAAGCCCTCCACGATTGCAAAAAGACCATGACAACCACAACGACGAGGAGGGCGGCCTCGAAAATGGTGTGAATGACGGCGCGAATCGACTCGTCGATGAAGACGGTGGGATCATACACGACTCGGTATTCGATGCCTTTGGGGAAATCGGCGCTCAACTCGCGCATGCGTTCGCGCACCCGCTCAGCGGTCGCCAAGGCGTTTGAGCCAGGACGTTGCTGAACGACCATCGCTACGGCGGGCTTCCCATCGAGGTAGCTGTTCACCACATAGTCCTGGGCTCCAAGTTCGACGCGGGCCACATCGCCCAGGCGCACAACGCGCCCATCCTCGCCGGTCTTCACGATAATTCCCTCGAATTCCTCAGGGGCCACGAGACGTCCCTGCGCAACAATGTTCACCTGGAAAGCCCTTTCGCTATCGAGCGGAGGTTGGCCAATGACCCCCGCCGCGACCTGCACGTTTTGATTTCTCAACGCGGTGACCACTTCAGTCGTCGTGAGATTTTGAAACGTAAGCCGGCTTGGATCGAGCCAGACTCGCATGCTGTATTCTCGCGCGCCGTAGAGATTGACATCTCCTACGCCTTCGAGCCGCTTGAGCTGCTCACGCACGTGCAGGATCGCATAGTTACTGATGTAGAGCTGATCGTACGAGTCATCCGGCGAAACCATGTGGACGACCATGAGGAGGTCCGGCGAACTCTTTAGCGTAGTTACGCCGACGCGCCGGACTTCCTCCGGCAATCTGGGCTCCGCAATGGCAACGCGATTCTGAACGAGCACTTGGGCCTTATCGAGGTCGGTACCGAGCTTGAACGTGACCGTCAGCGTCATCGAACCATCGCTCGCGCTTTGGCTCGACATATAGAGCATGTCTTCCACGCCATTGATTTCTTGCTCAATGGGAGTGGCAACCGTTTCGGCGATGACTTGCGGACTCGCACCGGGATAGGAAGCGCGCACGACGATCGTGGGCGGGGCGACCTCGGGATATTGCGCAAGCGGGAGCGCCTGGTAGGCAATCGACCCAACGAGTACGATCAGGATGGAAAGGACTGCCGCGAAGATCGGCCGATCGATGAAGATTCTGGAAAAATTCATGAGCGCCGCCTTGGCTTATTCCTTCGCCGGTGTAGCAGAGGATTCCTTCACTTTGACAGGCACTCCCGGCCGGACTCGCATGATCCCGCCAACGATGACCTTGTCTTCGGCGGTCAAGCCCTCGTCAACTGCGCGCAAACCGTCGTAAAGCCGGCCCGGTGTGACGAACCGCCGCTGCGCCAAACCGTCCTTGTCCACCACCATGACGAACCTTTTCGACTGATCGGTTCCGATGGCCTCGTCGGGAATAAGCAGGGCGGGGTATGGCCCGCGTCCCTTAAGTTGCAAACGCACAAACAACCCGGGGGTGAGCAGCCCGTCGGAATTGTCGACAAGAGCGCGTGCGCGCAGGGTGCCGGTTTCGGGGTCAAGGCGGTTATCCACAAAATCCATTTTTCCCTCGCGTGAGAATTCTGTCTCGTCCGACAGGGCAATCCGAACGGGATTTGGCGTGCCGCGAGAAGACCTGCGCTGGCCGGAGAGATCGAGACGGCTATACTTAAGCACCAGGCGCTCGTCCGCATCGAAGGTGACATACAACGGATTGAACGGCACGATCGTCGTGAGCAGTGTCGACTGCGTCGAACCTCCGGTCACCAGATTGCCTTCGTCCGCGAATCTACGGCTGATGCGGCCATCTATTGGCGCTTTCACCTGCGTAAACTCAAGATCGAGTTCCGCTGCCTTCGCCGCCGCTTCTGCCTCGGCGACATTCGCAACGGCGATATCGTATTCGTTGCGGCGGGCGTCAAATTGTTCAGGGGCTATCGTACTGCCCTGCATCAGCTTCTCGGCGCGCTGAAGGTTCTGAAGAGCCAGATTGCGCTGGGCTTGAGTGCGTTTGAAGTTGGCTCGAGCGCGCTCCGCCTCAGCTTCATAGGGTCTCGGATCGATCACAAACAACAGATCGCCCGCCTTCACTTCTTGCCCGTCCTTAAAATGGATGGAATTGAGATAGCCGCTGACCCGCGCGCGCACTTCGACCGACTTGATTGGTTCGATTCGTCCGGTGAAATCATCCCATTCGGTAACCTCCTTCATCGATGGCTGCGTAACGGAAACTTCCGCGGGCGGCGGCGCGACCGGCTGAGGTTTGCAGCTCGCGAAGAACGTGAGACTCATGACTACTAGCAAGTCGCGAGGTATCAGGCGCCAGTCAGGATTGTCTTTCATTGCGGTGGGTGTCACTCTGAATGGAATTCTCGTAAGAGTCAGTACCATTTGGACGAACGAGCGGCAGGTTTGACCGTTTCGAGAGGCGCTGCTAAGGGTGCTTGTTTCCAATGAGCAGCTATAAGGACACACTGAACCTTCCCAAGACGGATTTTCCGATGAAGGCCGGGCTAACGGCCCGAGAACCGGAGATTCTTGCTCGCTGGGAGAGTCAGAAGCTCTACGAGCGCATTCAGGAGGCGAGAAAGGACGCCGCGAGGACTTATGTGCTGCACGACGGCCCGCCTTTCGCCAATGGAGATGTGCACATGGGTACGGCCCTGAACAAGATTCTCAAGGACTTCGTGGTGAAGTCGCGTTCGATGGCTGGTTATCGCGCGCCATACATTCCCGGCTGGGATTGCCACGGTCTGCCGATTGAGTTCAAGGTGATCAGGGAGTCGAAAGGACTCTCTCCCGTGGAAGTCCGCAAGCGGTCGGATGCCTATGCACGAAAATTCATCGAGATCCAGAAGCGGCAGTTCCGCCGGCTGGGAGTCCTTGGGGATTGGGAGAACCCGTATCTAACCCTTGCCCCGCAGTATGAAGCCGAGATCATTCGTGCATTTGCAAAATTCCTGGAGAAGGGACTCGTTTATCAGTCGAAGAAGCCGGTGTATTGGAGCACCGGGGCGCAGACGGCTCTCGCCGAAGCGGAAGTGGAGTACGCTGAGCGCGAAGACCCTGCGATTCTCGTCAAGTTTCCGATCGTAAGCGGGCCCTTGGCGGAAAAGGCGAGCATGGTCATCTGGACGACGACGCCTTGGACGCTGCCGGCGAACGTCGCGATTGCAATCAAGCGTGATTATACCTACTGGCTCAGGCGTTTTCGAAACGAAGAAACCGGTCGCGAGGAACTCTTCGTAATCGCGCGCGAGCTGGTCCCTGCCTTCGAAGAGGCCACACAGTGGAAACGTGTCAACGAAGGCGAATCCCAGGCCTTTCTTGGAGCCGAACTGAAGGATACCGAAACACAGCATCCGTTTCTCGATCGAAGATCCCGTGTGATTCTTGCCGATTTCGTGACGCTCGACACGGGCACGGGTCAGGTTCATATCGCGCCTGGACACGGGGCGGATGACTACGCGGCCGGTGTCGAAAACGGATTGCCCATTCTGTCGCCCGTCGATGACCACGGGCGCTTTACCGAGGAGGTTGGCGTGCCCGTCTGGGCGGGCAAGTATGTTTTCGATGCCAACAGCGAAGTCGTCGAGCATTTGCGCCAGCGAGGCGCGCTCCTCGGCGAGCAAGTCTACAGGCACTCGTATCCACACTGCTGGCGTTCGAAAACGCCTGTCGTCTTTCGCGCCGTCGAACAATTTTTTATCCGAGTCGACGCGCTGCGCCAGCAGGCCTTGCGGGCGATCGACGAAGTCACTTGGCTGCCGCACTGGGGTCGAAATCGCATCTACGGAACCGTCGAATCGCGCCCGGATTGGTGCATTTCGCGCCAGCGTTCCTGGGGAGTTCCGCTCCCCGTCTTTTACGACGAGAACAACAGGCCCATCCTCGAAAATCCGCTCGCTCCCGAGCTTGCCCGGCGTGTCGCGGATCTCGTCGAAGCGAGGGGAACAAATGTCTGGTTTGATCTTTCCGATGCGGAACTCCTAGAGAAACTCGGCTACGAACGGTCCCCATGGACACGCCGAAACGACACGCTGGACGTCTGGATCGATTCTGGAGTGAGCCACGAGGCGGTTCTACGCAAGCGCGAGGAACTCCGGTTCCCTGCAGATTTGTATCTTGAGGCCACTGACCAGCATCGCGGGTGGTTCCAGAGTTCGCTGATGACGTCGATCGCACTCAATGGTGTTGCGCCATACCGCGCCGTTCTCACGCACGGCTTCGTCGTCGACGTCGATACAAAGAAGAAAATTTCGAAGTCCGCACAAGGCGCATATCAAAAGCCGTCCGACGCCGACCACTACGTCAACAATTACGGCGCAGACCTTTTGCGATTGTGGGTCAGCAGCGTCAATTTCACCGACGACGTTCCCTTTTCGGAGGAAATCTTCACGCGGCTTTCAGACGCCTATCGGCGTATTCGTAACACGCTGCGTATTCTCCTCGCAAACCTGCACGACTACGACGGAACTCGCGAGCCTCAGCGTGAACACTTCACCCTCGTGGACCGATGGGTATTGGCAAAACTGCAATCCCTCATTGCCACCTGCCGCGACGCCTATGAAAAGCTTGAGTTTCACCGCGTCTACCATTCGATAAATCAGTTTTGTGCGGTCGATTTGAGCAGCCTATACGTGGACATTACCAAGGACCGGCTCTACTGCGACCCGCCGGATTCCGCTCGCCGTCGCGCGACGCAATACGTCATGTCCACAGTTTTTGACTCCCTTTGCCGCCTCCTCGCGCCGGTTCTGGCATTCACCAGTGAGGAAGCGTGGGGTTACTTTCGCTCCGACGACTCGGTGCACGTCCAGCTCTTTCCGGAGACCGATCCGGATTGGACGAACCCGCTGGTCATCCAGGAATTTGATGCACTCTTGGAGCTGAGGACAAGAATCATGCAAGCGGTTGAGAGTGCCCAAAAGGCAAAGACGATCGGAGGGACGCTCGAAGCAAGGGTGCTGGTGCGTATCTGCGAAGGAGAGGAGATTCAGGTAACCAGGAAGTATCGAGATGAACTGGACGAAATATTCGTGATCAGTGATCTGGATCTTGAAGAGTCGGCGAGCTTTTCGGTGGAGGTTTCGAAGACACCTAATACGCGGTGCGAAAGGTGCTGGAGGTATCGAGAGGATGTGGGTGGCAATCCGGCACATCCTGCGCTTTGCCGGCGCTGCGCGGATGCGGTTATCCAGGCGCCGATGCACGCGGGCTAACCGGAACATCTTCCAGCCCGCGGAACACTTGGGATGCATCCGATCATGAAGCTCTGGCTGTCCGTCTCGCTGCCCCTCTATATTCTGGATCAGCTCACGAAGGTGCTCGTCGTTTCGCGCATCTCACCGGAAGAGATGATTGCGGTGATTCCAGGATTCTTCAACCTCGTCCAGGTCCACAACACGGGCGCCGCCTTCGGAATGCTGAGAGACAACAACCTCTTCTTTATCGTCCTATCTTGCTCTGCATTGATCATCCTTGCCATTCTGGGATGGAAGGGCGTCTTCGTGGACGGACCTTCGCGGTGGGCATGTGCGCTCCTCGTTGCCGGAGTCGCGGGCAATCTGACGGACCGCTTGCTGCACGGCCACGTGATCGATTTTCTCGATTTCATTCTGCCAGTGTACGGACGTTGGCCCGCGTTTAACGTGGCGGACTCCTGTATTTGTATCGCAGCCGGGTTATTCGTTCTTGCCTCAATCCTCGATGGCAAGCGCAGGAAAGCTCAGCCATCTTTGCCTTGATGAAATATCCTCGCAGCCCTCACGAAAAGGTCGGCGGAGTCGTCTATTTCGGACGAATGCTCGACAAGATTCGCCTCAAACGGGCCGGCGTTCTCCACCACGATCTGCACCAAAACCTGGGCTCAGGATTCGACAAGCGATGCGTGGACTTCCTTCATGTCTCTTACGATGAATTGGCGAAGAAAGTTCTCGAAGGATTGGATGACTCGGCCGTCCTCGAGTGGAGCTTTTCGGCAGGTCGCAGACCAAGCGAGGAGGAAGTTTACGTTTGGAGCGAGTTTATGCGGAAAAGAGGCTGCGACGATGAGGGAACGGAAATTCTCGAGAGACGAAAGAGGGAAAGCGGCATGGAGAATCGCGACGACATTCGAACGATGTTCGATTACATCGACGCGGACGAGGGAAGACCTCGTAAGGGAAGGGGCGCGGGCGGCTAGAGCATCTCTCGCAAATCATTGCCGAAAAGCTCGGCCGTTCGTTGATGAGATAGGGACGGGATTGAACCGCCCCCTCTCCCGAACCGGACAGGCGGATTTCCCGCATCCGGCTCTCCAGTTGGTGGGTGCTCCTTACGGAGATTGACGAATCGCCCGCCGGCATTGACTCAGGGAGATCAGGCCTTGGGCGTGGAAGAAGTCATTGGACCAACGCTGATGATCGCGGCCCCGGCCGCGCCCTGTACCTCCGCGGCGCTTGCGCAGGATGCTTCGCAGCCTGCCTCGTGTGTAGCCATCGATTGTCGCAAAGACGTTGCTCTTGCTGTGCTTGAAGTATTCAAACCAGCCGTGCAACAAGCCCTTGAGGTCGTGACAGATCGCTTTC
>DATDAX010000256.1:0-7330 GCA_036525175.1 Terrimicrobiaceae bacterium
TCGAAATTGTGATAGCCCGGGTCGAAAATTTCCACGGCAGGCAGCGGCTCGAGGCCTGCTTCGCGCATCGCGCGCTCGTAACCGGCATTGCGGTGTCCAAGCCATGGCTGGACTTCGGACGGGCCTGAGACGGCGAGCTGCCAGAAACGCAGGATGCGCTTGCGTCCCTGGCTGATGAGCCATTTCGTCAACGCGTAGGAACCGGCCTCATGGTCGGAAGCCACGGAGTCTATTTCCGCGGCGAAGCTCGGATTGTCCCGCGCAAGTCCCATATCCCCGTAGATCACAAAAGGAATGTTGCCCTCCCGGAAAGCCCTGCCGATGTGCTCGCCCGACTTGTCCTGCACGACGCCACACAGGACGATCGCGCCGCCGGGACGCTCCATGATCAGGCGCTGGAGCAAGTCGCCCGCGATCCGCTTGGGATGGACTGTCAATGCATCAAATCCCGCCATTCGCACCGCGTGGACCGCCCCGGCATGAATGAAATTGATGTGCCACGTGTTGTGCATCTTCTCGGAGAACTCGTGCTGCGCCGGCGATTCCATGATCAGCGCAATGGCATCAGAGAGAAACGTCTTCTGCGCCTTGATCGTTCCGTTGACAATCCGCCTCCGGCTTTCCGAGTGAATCATCCCCTGCCTCTCGAGGTCCTCCAACGCGAGACGCACCGTGGTTCGCGAGACATTGAGCTTGGTGGCAAGCCGCATCTCGGAGGGCAATCGCGAGCCGGCCGCCAAACGACCGTCAGTAATCCATTCCTGAATATGCCGAATCGCCCTCGCACGAGGACTGTTGTTGATGATCCCGAGGGTATCAGTCTTTTCCAAGGCCATGGCTATCGGCAATTCTGTTTGCCGGACGCCTCAGACTCCAGGCATGGCAAGGTTAAGTTCGAAAGGTTGACGGCGATCCTGCTCGAATCGGATTCTGGCATCATAAATTGGGGAAGCGGCACCCGGTGTTCACAACCGGATTGAGACTCGATATCTTCGCTAAAGCGTATTTAAACGTAAAGAAAAACTCTCCTGCTCAAAATACGCAAAGCAACGGGTCGTTTGGCGGAAAATTATAAGAAAAGCAACATTCTTTCAACAAGGTAGCGCTCGAAGTTGCAAAGTGGATTCCTTGCGGCAGTAGCCTGCATACGATTAGAGATTTTTGTTGTAAAAGCATGGTTTATGTTTGACAGGTATGCAAACTGTCTAGTCATTTAGGGCCGAAATGTCCACTCCTTCAGTTCTAGAATCCCTCCAATCAGGTTCCGTTGCGGGCAGCAACGGCGAAGGGCACCTCATGGAAGTTGGATCGAGCGCCAAAATTGAGTTTTCAGCGTCCGGAATGGGCGCAATGCTTCGGCCCTACTGGAATTTTTGCTCCGCTGCGGGGCGAGCGAACGAGGGGCTTCGAGCGGGATGGAGAGAGCATCTTCAGCTCGTTTCAAAGCATTGCGGAATGCGATATCTTCGCTTCCATGGTCTCTTGCACGACGACATGTTCGTTTGCAGGCGGCAGAACGGGAGCTTGATCTTCAATTGGCAATATGTTGATGATCTGATTGATGCGTTGCTTGCTCAAGGGATAAGGCCTTTCGTCGAGTTTGGTTTTTTCCCTAAGGACCTGGCAGGTGAGTCGGACTTTCGCTGCTTCTGGTGGCAAGCGCATGTGACACCACCCGACCACTATCGGGATTGGTCTGCGCTCGTCTGCAAACTTGTGGCGCACTTCATCCAGCGTTACGGGATCCAGGAAGTCCGGCGGTGGTATTTCGAGGTTTGGAATGAACCGAACCTGTGGTTCTTCTTTAACTCGACCAGGAGCAAGTACTTCGAGCTGTACCGCGCAACGGTTACCGCGGTGAAGTCGATCGACTCGCACCTCAAGGTGGGCGGCCCCGCAACGAGCAATTTCGTTCCCGATGGCCGATTCGAAGGCGAACAGCAAGCCGGGGAGAAGTCTGTAACGGGTCACCTCAAACACCTGGGCGATGCCGACTGGCAGGGTGTTTGGATTCGTGAATTTCTTGCGTTCTGCGAGCAGGAAAGGCTGCCGGTAGACTTCGTTTCGGCGCACCCGTATCCCACAGATATTCCCTTCGGCCACGACGTGGACGGCATGCGGACCCGCCCGGTCGACTCCACCCTGCGCGATCTTCAGTGGCTGCGCACGATCGTGGATCAAAGCGCCTTTCCATCCGCCGAAATACACCTTACTGAGTGGAGCACAAGTCCTTCCGCGCGAGACTTTACCCATGATTTTCCCCAGTCGGCCGCTTACATCATCAAGACAAATATCGAGGCTTCTGGATTGGTGGATTCGCTGGCCTACTGGACGTTCACAGATGTCTTCGAGGAGCACGGGGCAGGAGACACGGCATTCCACGGGGGGTTCGGACTGGTTAACTATCAGGGAATCGTAAAACCCGCCTTCCACGCTTACCGTTTCCTCAATCAACTCGGAGAGGAAGAGATTTGGCGCGCGGATGGCTTCCTTGCCACACGAACCACATCGGGTGGACGCTTCCGGGCCGTCCTTTGCCACTTTCCCGCCCAGCATGCCGACGCGCCGCCGTTTGCCAGTTCGCTCGACGCCGCGGAAAGAACTCTCGCCTTTGGGGCGCCGGCCTCCCGCGAGATGGAAATCCACCACCTTCCCCCGAATTCCGCCTTCCTGGTTGAAACGGTGGACGCACAGCATGGCTTCGCTTTGCGCCAGTGGCAGGCCATGGGAAGTCCCTCATCGCCAACGCCGGACCAGATCTCCCTCCTGCGGGACTTCGCCTGGGACACGCATCGTCAAATCGTCACGGTGAACAAGCAGGGCTCGCTGCGCCTGAAATTGCATCTTGCCCCGTGGGCCATCGCCCTCATCCGTGAAATCGAGTGACTAATACGCGCGAGCCTTCCTCGAGCGCACACTCATATTCCCCTTCGCAGCCTGGCATTCAAATGCCGGCCCTCGCTTTCCGCGATGCCGAACGGCGAAGAAAAACGACATCAACGACGATTCCGGCCACCCGATAACTTCTTCTTTTTGGCAATCCAAAGAGATTTGCAGACCGGAACGGCAATTTGTTGTTGAAAAATTATGAAAATTGTTTTGATTGCATGGAATCGATTTTAGGAGACTTTTTCCCTCCGTTCTTGCAAACCAAATATTTCATCGGAGTGTTTGTCTTGTTTTTTCGCAAGCAAACAAAGGCACTCTTTCGCGGCACGCGATGCGCGCTGGCGATTGGAGTGTTCTCGTTATTTCTGACGACGGGGCTCCGTGCTCAGGAACAACAACCTTCGGCTGATTTATCGCAGCTTTCGACGGGGGACCTCGAGAAGCAGGCGGCCTTCATGGTGGGAGCTCAGAAATATGCCGAGGCGACTCCTGTTCTTGCCGAACTGGTGACTCGCCTCGGGGAATCCAAGGACCCGCAGATGCAAGCCAAGGTCGAAGGCTTCCGATATTTCCTGGGTCTTGGGTATGTTTTCAATGACCAGTGGGACGAGGCATCCCTCGCGTTCGAGAGTTTCCTGAAAGCTCATCCAAAGAGCAACCGCTACCGCAAGGTTCTCGAGCTTTACGCCGATACGCTTGTGCAATCCAAGCGTTATGCCGATGCTGCCGATCAATACAGGAAACTTCTCGAGCTAAAGCTGACGGAAGCGGAGAGCTTCACGATCATGGAGAAGCTGGCCTCATCCCACATGCGTAATCAAAAGTGGGCGGACGCGGTTCCGGTTCTGCTCGTGATGCTGCAGAAAAGCTGGACTGACGAGCAGCGTGAACAGGCAGTCGTTTGGCTAGCGCAATCCTACATCGAATCCGATCAAGGTGCAAAAGTGGTCGAGTTGCTTCCGGATATGTTGACCAAGGCCCCAAGGGCAAGACTGAGCATCGATTTCAACATGGCCCTCCTCAATGGTGGCGATAAGATGTTTTCCGCACAACAGGAAGTTCTGGCGCTGCTCTTCTACAACCTGGTGCTTCCTCCAGCCCGCCTTCTCGAGGCTAACAAGAAGTATGAAGAGGACTTGATGTTGTGGAGAAGCCATGTGCTCAAGTCGGGGCAACTCGAGCTCGTGGTGGACATTAATCGTCGCATCAAGGATCTCCAGAACGAGCGTACGCAACTCGAAGCAGTCCCCGATTTTTCCGAGGATCTCCTCATGCGCGTCGCTCAGGCATATTTTTCCACAGGACGGCTCTATGAAGCCTTTTGGACTTTCTGGAAGATTTACGAAGACTACCCCAACGGAAAGCTGGCTGAGGACTCTTGCTACGGCGCATTCGCCCTTGCGGCCCAGCTCGAGCAGGACGCCAAGGCGAAGGAAGCGGGGCTGAAGTACATGTCGTCGTTTCCCAACGGCAAGCAGTGGGAGGACGTGAGCCTTCAACTTGGCCAGGTCTTCATCCGAAACAAGGAGTATACGACGGCGATCGACTATTATTCCGAGGTCCTCAAGATCAGACCGGAGCACGCATTCAAGGACCAAATTCTCTACATGCTTGGCTTCTCGCAGTTCCAGGATGCACGGTTCGCGGACTCCCGGCAGACGTTCCAGACGCTGAGCAGGGACTTTCCAAGCAGCGACAAGGCGTCCCCTGGCATCTACTGGGTCGGCATGACCTTTCTTTTCGAAGACAACTACAAGGACGCGCTCGATGCCTTTAATCGATTCACCGAGAAGGGCACCGACGGAAAGCTGTATGAGGACGCCAGCTTCCGGAGCGCCGTCTGCCTCTACGGGCTCGAGAATTATTCTGCGGCTGCCGAGAAGCTCGAAGGATTTCTAAAGGAACTTCCCACGGGCACGCTCACTCCTGAAGCGCACACACTGCTTGCCGACTGTTATGGGGCCATCGGAGAGCTCGAGAAGGCACTCGATCACTATAAGCAAGTCGAGGATTGCGCCGTAAAGCAAAGCCAGATCGACTATGCAGCGCTTCAAGTCGGACGCATCTACGAGCAGCTTGAGCAGTTCAAGGAGATGGAAGATTGGTTCACCCGTTACCTTGACAAATATGGGCTGGCCGGAGACTACACCCAGGCGATCTATCGCAAGGGCTTTGCGCAACAGGTCCAGAAAAAGTCCAAGGAGGCGCTGGATACCTACTGGCAGGCCATCGAAAAGTACGGCAACGACCCGAAGGCAATGGGAATTGATATTATCATTGATGCGTACTGCGAGGAGGCGCGCTCTGTGGGTGGCGTGCAACCGCTCGATGTCATTCGCTCTGCCGCGCTCACCGCGGACCAGCAGCAGGAACGCACGCGTGCCCTGAGGTTTCAAAGGGCTCTCTCCAAAATCGACCCCTCTGCCACTCCGCCTGTCCTGAGCGCCGGCGACGTAGAGCTCGCCAGCCCGGCGGTTCTGCTCTGGATGACGCAAGTTCTCGAAAAGACGAACCCGACGCTGGGCGAAACCGCGTCGCGCGCCGCGATTGACAAGTTCGGGCCAACACAATGGACGGGAGAGGCATTCCTGAAACTCGGCAATTTTGCCTTCGAACGGCGCGACTGGAAAGAGGCCGAAGTCGGATTCAACAAAGCGATCAGAACGTCTCCGATGAATGAAGTCGCCGCGCGGGCAACGATGCGACTAGGCGACGTCAAACGCATCCAGGGACATTTCGACGAGGCTGTCAAACGCTACGAGGAGGTGTTGCAGGTCAAGGAATGGAAGGGCGAGCTTTGGCCCGAAGCCCTCTATTTCATTGGCGAAAGCCTCCGCGAACAAGGTAAAGAGAAGGAAGCCTATGCTTTCTTTCAGCGCATCTACGTCCTCTACCCGCATTACAAGGAATGGACCGCTAAAGCGTACCTTCGCTGCGCGGAGATCTCCGAAAAGTTGGGCTTGAAGGATGATGCCGTGCGCACTCTCGGCGAAATGCTCGCCAATCAATCCCTGCGCTCGACCTCCGAATACGTGTCGGCCGAACAACGGCTCAAGGAGCTCCAATAGCCATGAGGATCTCACTCGCCGCATGCCTTCTGCTCGCCGCCTTCGGCCTCGCGCGCGGCCAGAACCCTGCCGCTCCGTCCCCGGGAGGTTACGCGGCGAAAATCACTGACAGCAAGACCGAAAGAGCCAGCAGTGCCCACGCCGCAAGACTCGCAGGAGGAAATTTGTACCTCGTTGCGGGCGGCGGGACTGCCGCCATCCCCGCGAATACCATTTCTGCAGTGCAGTTCGACCTTCCCGCGCCTGTAAGGCAAGCCTCGGAGGCATATCGCAGAGGCGACGTGGAAAAGGCGGTCTCGCTCTATCCCGCGCTCGAACCGATGCGCAGTTTCACCGCGCTGCCACAATGCAACGTCACGGAAGAATTCCTTAATTTTGCAGACGCGTACCGGCAGACCCGCAAATACGCCGAAGCCGAGGCATTGTTGAATTCCCTGAATTTTGGAGAGAACAAGGAGGCCCCTCTGCGTGCGACGCTGATTCGCGCCTTCATTCTGTGCGACAAAAATGAAACCGAAAAGGCAGAGGCCCTGATGAAGGATTTCCCTCGCACAAACCCGGACGATTTGAATTTTCCGCTGGACCGCATCGTTCGGACGCGGATCTTCCTCGCGAAAGGAAAATTCCACGAAGCTGCCCTGGAGGCCGGAGAGGCCGTCGCCATCACTCGTATCGAGGCACCGGTTTATCCCGAGTCGCTCTACCTTGCAGCCGCCTGCTACGAAAAAATGGGAGAGGTGCTGGTGAAACAAAAGGCCGGTTTGGCGCGCGCGGAGAGCGAAAAGATCATGGACGATGCGATCGACTATACCGCGGTAGGGACCTCGGTCCGCCAGGAATTGAGCCTGCTCTTCTCGAAAAACTACTGGGCGAAGAAGGAACCCGTGAACGTTGATCAACTGCTCGCAGCGGCCGCCTCGGTAAACCTAAAAACCAAGAAGTCCACCGATCCAGCAAGCAGCGCGCAACAGTCCCAGACTCCCGAAAAATCCGAAGAAAAGGAAGAAAAGCCCGTGTGGGAAAATTTCCTCAAGAAACCCGAAGCCAAATCAGAAAATGAAGAAATCAATAGTCAACTCTAGCTCCGCCGCCGGCGTTATTCGCATCGTGGCCCTCGCCGTCCTGCTCGGATTCGTTCCGTTCGTTCTTGACTCGCAGGCACAGGAATCGCCCGCTCCGGCCGACCAGGCAGCTTCGGAGCAAGCTGCCGGGCAGCAGCCCGCAGCCCCAAAGCACAAGGACAAGACTTTCATGGAGGTCCTCAGAGAGGGCGGCATCGTCATGATTCCGCTCGCCGCGGTTTCCGTCTACATGCTTACGCTGATCATCGACAGCGTCCGCCGGATCCAGAACAAGGTGGTATGCCCGCCGGA
>DATDAX010000257.1:0-4295 GCA_036525175.1 Terrimicrobiaceae bacterium
GGGAGGTGATGCATTTGCGTGACACGCTCATTCCGCGCTATAGCGCTCTGGTCTACAATGGCTTCTGGTTCGCGCCCGAGCGTGAGGCGCTGCAAGCTCTTATCACTGAGTCGCAGAAGAACGTGACGGGAACCGTCCGACTCAGGCTCTATAAAGGAAATATCATCGCTGCAGGACGCAAGAGTCCGGTGAGCCTCTACAACCCGCATATCGCCACAATGGAGGCCGATCCGACGCAGGCCTACAATCAGGACGATGCGACCGGCTTCATTCGGTTGAATGCGCTGCGTCTAAAAGTGGCTGCCGAGATCGGCGCGAGACACTAATAGCCTCCGATCCGTTGCGAGGGACCGACCTGCCGAACGAGTCCGTAGCGACTACGCCGCTGCCTGTGTGGCTCGATCCTTCGCTGAGGTCTTCTTTGCAGCGGCCTTTCGCGCTTCGAATTCAAATCCAACCTTATCGCCCTCGAGCTTGAGAAAGGCCGAGAACGGCTTGCCTTTCTTTGAGATGAAGCGCGGGATGAGGTCGGTCTTTCCGGTTTCAATAAGCTTGATGACCTGCTCGCGAGGGACTTCGCGCTGGCAAATCGTTTTGCCCATCCGGAATTTGCATTTCCCCGTGTTGCTGCACTGGTACGCATTTCCAGTATCATGGATTGTGCCGGACTTGCAGACCGGGCAGGGGGCAACGGGAGGAAGTGTGGAAAAATCGAGCGCCTGTCCGCTACCATTGGCTGTGTCGCCAAAATCGAAGGCCTGCTTGAATTCTCCATCAAGCTTGACGACGGCTGAGAACGGTCGGCCGAGTTTGCTGCGGAAGCCTTCGAGGGGACCGACGGTCCCGGTTTGAAGCAGGTTCTTGACCTCGTCGCGTTCGAGTTCGCGTCCGGCCATGTTTTTCCAGAGGACGAGTCCGCACGCTTTGCATTCGTAAGCTTTGTAGGATTCCTTGAACCCTGTGGCGCCACATTTCGGGCATTTGGCGTCGAGATCGGTGAACTGACCTTCAACACTATCGCCGGAAAAGTTCTTTGCTTTTGCTACGATGTCTTCGGCGAAGTGGCGGATCTCCCGCATAAATTCGGGGCGCGGCATGGCGCGGTGTTCCATTTGCTTGAGTTTGAATTCCCACTCTCCCGTCATTTCCGGAGACGTCAGCGCATGGATGCCGATTCCCCGGAGCAGGTTGATAAGGGAAAGTCCCTTCTGCGTGACGATGAGTTCACGCCCCTGACGGTTGATATAACCGTCGAGGAGAAGCCCTTCGATGATTTGGGCACGCGTTGCGGGAGTGCCGAGACCTCGCTGGCTCATCGCTTCGCGGAGTTCCTCATCTTCGACGAGTTTCCCGGCACCTTCCATCGCGGTGAGCAGTGTGCCTTCCGAGAAGCGAGCGGGTGGCTTGGTCTGGTTCTCGGTGATTTCGATGTTACGGGTATGAGCCCGTTCGCCGTCCGCCACGCTGCAAAGAGTCTGCTCACCATCGCCTGAGGCCTGTTTCCCGTAGACAGCCAACCAGCCGGGATCGATAATGATCTTGCCCTCGGTCTTGAAGGCTTCACCTTCTACGCGCGTGATTCGCGTCGTAACCTCGAACTGCGCGGCGGGGTAAAAGACGGCGATGAAACGTCTGGCTACCATGTCGAAGATCTTCATCTCGAAATCGTCGAGATTTTTCGTGGAGACCCCGGTCGGGATGATCGCATGGTGATCGGTCACCTTCGCATCGTTGAAGATTCGCTTGTTAGCTCTTACCCATCCTTGGGCAAGCGCCTTTTGGGCATGAGCGCCGAGCTCCGGATTTTCAAACTTGGTTAGCACGGCTTTTGTATTGCCAAGATAGTCCTCGGGAAGATATCGCGAGTCCGTCCGCGGATAGGTCAGGACCTTATGCCGTTCATACAGCGCCTGGGCAATCTGAAGCGTGCGGCGCGCGCTCAGCGAGAAGCGGGAGTTGGCTTCGCGTTGGAGTGTGGTGAGGTCGTACAGGAGAGGCGAGATCTGAGTGGTCGGCTTCTTTTCCTCCTCAATGGTGCCCTGTTTTCCTGCGCATTTTGCAGCGACCTCCTCGGCACGCGGCTTCTCCCAGATCCGTTCGGGCCGCGCGTCGTCGCCGCCGTTCTTCCTGAAGGTCTCATCGAACCAGCGGCCGCGATAGCTCCTCGCTCCCTGTGACGCCTTCGACTCTTCCTTCGCGAGAACATCAAAATCTCCGAAGACCTCAAAGTAGGTGCGCGGGTTGAAATCGCGGATGCTGATTTCACGTTCGGCGAGAATGGCGAGCGTCGGCGTCTGAACGCGGCCAACAGGCGTGAGTTGAAAGCCTCCGCCTTTCGAATTGAAGGCGGTCATGGCGCGGGTGCCATTGATTCCTACCAGCCAGTCGCTTTCGCTGCGGCAGACGGCGGCATCTGCCAGGGGCGCCAGTTCGGTCCCCGCCCGGAGTGAGGCGAATCCTTCGCGAATCGCTTCGGGAGTCATGCTTTGCAGCCAGAGGCGGCGTGTAGGCTTCTTATTTCCCGCAAGCTTCAGGAGGTAGTGAAAGATCAATTCGCCTTCGCGGCCCGCGTCACAGGCGTTGATGACTTCGTCAATGTCAACACGTTTGAGCAGGCGCTTGACGAGATTGAATCGCGCCTGGGTTTTCTCGATGGGCTTAAGATCGAAATGATCAGGAATGATCGGAAGATTCGAAAAGCTCCACTTGCCACGCTTCTTATCCATCTCACCGGGCAGACAAAGCTCGACCAGGTGGCCGATGGCGGAAGTGATCACGTAATCATCGTTCTCAAAGAGCTCGTTTTTCTTTGGAACTTTGCCGAGAGCGCGTGCGATGTCGGCTGCGACACTCGGCTTCTCAGCTATGACGAGAGCTTTTGGCATGTTATTGGATTTTCACGAAGCGGCTACCGGGCAATTGCTTGACCAGTTTTCGCATCTCAAGGGCGAGCAACGTAGAAGAGACCTCGTGTGTTGGCAACCCGCATTTGGCAATGATCGTGTCGATCGATGTTTCCTCATCACCAATAGATTCGCGCACGGAGTGCTCAATGGGTGTCAAATTTAGCCCCGCAGCCGGACGCGAGAGACTTGGCGTGTTTCGGAAGAGAAGGCCGAAATCATCGAGAATGTCCTGCGCGCAGGTAACGAGTTTGGCGCCTTGCTGGATCAAGCGGTTCGAGCCGATGGCTCCGGGATGGTCGATTCTGCCTGGGATTGCATAAATCGAACGCCCTTGATCTGCGGCCTGCCCGGCGCTGATCAACGCTCCGCTCGCAGTCCCGGCTTCAACAACGAGGAGACCAGTTGAGAGGCCGCTAATGATGCGATTGCGCATGGGAAAAGTCTGCCGATCGGCCGTGGTCGTCATTGGAAACTCCGTAATTATGGCGCCGGATCTGGAGATCCGTTCTGCTAACTCTCGATTCTCGGGAGGATACAGAGCGTCGAGCCCGCTTCCCAGAACGGCCAGGGTTCTGCCTTTGGCCGCGAGTGCGGCTTGGTGCGCGGCGGTATCGATTCCGCGAGCGAGTCCGCTCACAACTGTGAGACCCGCATAGGCGAGTTGATACGCAAGCTTCTTAGCGCATTCGGCGGCATAATGTGACGGCTTTCGCGTTCCGACGATTCCGATTGCATGAGAGTCTCTGAGATCTCCCCATACGTACAGCACGATGGGCGGGTCGTGAATCTCTCTCAGCAGTGTCGGATATGACGGGTCAGCCTGGCTGATGATCGTCGCTCCGAACGCCCGGACGCGCCCAAGTTCTTCTTTGACGGAATGGGTTTCCCACGACGCGATCGATTCCGCGACCTCACTTCCGATCCCTTGAACATTGCGCAGATCCTTGGCTCTCGCCTGCAAGATTCCCTGCGGCGAACCAAAAACCTCCAGCAGCTTCTTCACACGCACGGGACCCACGCGCGGCAGCATGTTTAGCGCTACGAAGGCCTCCGTCTGCGTCATAGTCCCGGGCCATACCTCCAATACGAGCACGATGCAATACGGCGTTTAGGCCGCTGAAACATTACCGCGGACGACGTTCAGATCTTATTTGTCACTCTTCCGTCCCTGAGGAGGTATTCCGCAGCATCCTCAGGGAACGCCATCCATTGGAGACTCGTTGCGGTGACAAGCTTTTGCGCGGAGGCCGGAAGTGCCGCGAGGAGATTGTTACGGCGGGCGGGATCAAGTTCTCCAAATACGTCGTCGATGAGAAAAACGGGAGGGCATTCCGAGGCATCCTCGAGGCTGCGTGCCTGTCCGAGCTTCATTGCGAGGGCGATGGAGCG
>DATDAX010000258.1:0-9608 GCA_036525175.1 Terrimicrobiaceae bacterium
GCTACGAAGCAGAACAATAATCCAAAGACCCGCAAACACATGGCTGAGACTTGTCTGCTGACGTTCACCACCACTCTTGGTTACCGGACTTGGGGGGCTAAGGAAAATCTTTTTTTCACCAATCGATCAGAAATCAGAGCGGATCTTTTCGGTTCAAATTGTTTGACACACGGGTAAAAACTGCTTTGCACATGATCGATTTGTGCTTTGTTAGCGAGACTTGCGCTGAGATGACGCCCGACGACGACCAAAAACCTTCTCTCCTCACGCGGCGCGGCGTCCTGCGTTTACTCGCGTTCACCGGCGCCGGCCTTGTTGCAGGCAGTGAGACTTCTCACGCGTTCATGGACTTTTTCTCCAGCTATCAATCGGTGCCGCGCGGCCTGCTCACCAAGCTCGACATTCCCTCCAGCTGGATTCCACAGCTCGGCTCTCAGCTTCCGAACTATGCCGATTTTCTCGAGCGCATGCAATTTCGCCAGATGTCGATTCGCCAGGTGATCGCTCCCCATGCCAAGACACACGGCAGCGTGCGCAATACTCTTCCCCCGCGTTACCTGTGGCGCAACATTCGATCCACATTGAAGGTCGTCGACCAGCTCGCTGATCGGCTGGACATGCCCGTGGGGGAGATCGTCTCCGTATACCGCACCCCCGCGTACAACGCGCGGTGCCGCGGCGCGAAGAGCAATTCGTACCACGTGCAAAACAACGCGATCGACATCGTCTTCAAGTGCCCCCCTGGGAAGGTGGCCGCCATGGCTCGCGCCATGCGCTCTGCCGGATTGTTTCAAGGCGGCGTCGGCCGCTACGGAAGCTTCACACACATCGATACCCGCGGCACCAACGCGGATTGGTAGCCACCGCACTGGCGGGCTCACAGTAAGGGCGCAAGAGAAGGCGCTCTGTAAAGGTTCGCATCACAACGCAAAAATTTCCCTTGCAAGGAAACTCAAGAAACGCTATAAGTTTCCTTAGTGAGAACTTCATTATCATCTGGGAATCGCGATCGCATCGTGGCGACTGCGGAGCGGGTATTTTTGCGTTCCGGGTTCAGCCGGGTATTGATGGACGACTTGGCGCGGGAACTTGGGATGAGCAAGAAGACGCTTTATTCGCATTTTGAGAGCAAGGAGGAGTTATTGAGGGCGGTTTTGGTGCGCCGGACGGGCGAGGTGGACCTGGGTTTGGAGGCTATTGTGAGCGCGAAGGAATGCTTTCCTGCGAAGCTGGGGCATCTTGCGGGGTTCTTGCAGAGCAAGGTTGCGGAGGTGAGCCCGGTTTTTCTTGAGGACATTCGGCGGTATGCGCCGGAATGTTTTCGGGTGGTTGAGGAGTTTCGCGGCCGTGCGATTCCGCGCTATTTTGGCCGCTTGTTTGAGGAGGGAATTCGGACGGGGCACGTTCGCAAGCAAGTCAACCGCGAGCTGTTGATCCGGATGCTCGTGCTTTCCATTCAAGGCATCATCCGTCCGGAGGCGGTCGAAGAACTGCGGCTGCGTCCGAGGGAAGCCTTGGATCACATCCTGGCGATCTTGTTTGATGGAATCCTGACACCCACGGGGCGGAGAGCCCGGCGTCCTTTTCCGGGAAAATGAAAAAGCTGCGATTCATCATTGTTGCGGGGCTGATTGCCGTTGTTGCGGCGGTTTGGTTTCAGCTGACGAGGAGGGATGCGGCGGAGCCGGCATTTTTTTCAGGTTATGGCGAGGGCGAGTTGGTGTATGTATCGGCGCCGCTGGCGGGCAAGCTTGAGCGGCTGGCGGTCCGGCGGGGTGACCAGGTTGAGAAGGCGGCATTCCTTTTCGAACTGGAGCGCGAAGAGGAGCGGGCCGCTCGCGCGGAAGCCGAGGAAACTTTGCGTGAGAGCAGGGCGCGTCTCGACAAGGCGACGATGGACTACACGCGGGCGAAGAGCCTGCGCGACAAGCGCGTGATAGCGTCCGAAGATTACGACACCGCTCAACAGGCCCTCCTCACCGCGCAGCATGCGGCAGCGGCGAGGCAGCGCGGCCTCGAGCAGGCTGACTGGAGATTTGCCCAGAAGCAGCAAGCGGCGCCCGCGAGCGGCCTTGTGTACGACACGTATTTTCGTCCCGGGGAGTGGGTTCCCGCCGGCACGCCTGTCTTGTCGGTGCTTCCGCCCGAATACATGAAAGTGCGTTTCTTTGTTCCCGAGGGTGATCTGGGGAAGATGCAGGTTGGAACGCCCTTGGAGATTCGGATGGATGGGCTGGCTGGGCCTCTTGAGGGCAAGGTGAGCTTTGTCTCGCCGCAGGCCGAATACACACTGCCGATCATTTACAGCAGGGAGAACCGCGGAAAGCTGGTCTACCTTGTTGAGGCTTCGCTTGGAGCCGAGGGCGCCCGTCAGCTGCATCCTGGTGCGCCTGTCGAGGTCAGGTTAAAGTCAGCGAGCGAAAGCGGGCATCTTGCGGAGCAGGTCAAATGATCGCTGACGGGGAAGGAATGCGCGGGCTGGCCGTTGACGTCGAAGGCGTCACGAAGAGCTTTAGCGGACGCGTTGTCGTCGACGGACTCGCCATGCAAGTGCGCCGGGGGGAAATTTATGGATTTCTCGGTCCAAACGGCAGCGGAAAGACGACGTTCCTGAGAATTCTCTGCGGGCTTCTCAAGCCGGATTCCGGAAGCGGAACGTGTCTCGGATACGATGTCATCAAGGAGAGCGATTCCATCAAAAGGCGCGTCGGCTATATGACGCAGCGCTTCAGCCTTTACGAGGATCTCTCGCTGGCCGAGAATTTGCGCTTTGTCGCCGACATCTACGAAATGCCGGACGCCTCGGAGGCGGTCAGAAAGATGCTGGAGAGTCTTGGACTCGAGGGGCGCGGCAACCAGCTTGCGGGGCAGCTTTCCGGCGGATGGAAACAACGCCTGGCACTTGCGGCATGTCTCATCCACAGACCGGAACTGCTCCTTCTCGACGAACCGACCGCGGGTGTCGATCCCAAGGCGCGCCGCGACTTTTGGGACGAAATCCATCGTCTCGCCGCAGAGGGACTCACCGTCCTGGTCACAACCCACTACATGGACGAGGCAGAGCGCTGCCACCGCCTGGCTTACATCGCCTATGGGAAGTTGCTCGCCAAGGGCACGCTTCATGATGTGCTGGCTTCCGCGCGTCTGACGACGTGGGAGGTCTCCGGACCACAGCTTGGCCGGCTCTCGCAGCAACTCCAGGGGCTGGCGGGAATCGAGCAGGTCGCCGCCTTTGGCAACAAGCTTCACGTAAGCGGACGCGACGGCGAAGCGATCGAGCGCGAAATCGGCCCGTTCCGTAAGGAGCCTTACGCCTGGCAAAGGATTGAACCGGGCCTTGAGGACGCTTTCATCGGGCTTATGCAGACCTCCCGCGACAATTTCCAATGAAGGAAATCATCGAAGTGATGTGTGCCTTCGCCGGCCGACCATGATCCCGTTTTCTTTCAATTTCGCCCGCTTTGTTGCGATCGTCAGGAAGGAATTCATCCAGATGCGACGCGATCGTCTGACTTTTGCGATGATGTTCGGCATCCCCATCCTTCAGCTCATTCTCTTTGGGTTCGCGATCAACTCGGATCCTAAGAATCTGCCCGTCGCGGTACTCGCCTCCGACAACAGCCCGTTTGCACGCAGGTTCATTCATGCGATGGAAAACAGCGGCTACTTCAGGATCGTCGACAATGTGCAAACCGAGGAAGCCGCACGCGGTCTGCTGGCTCGCGGCGAGGTGCAATTCGTCGTGAATCTGCCGACGGACTTTTCCCGCCGGCTCGTGCGCGGAGACAGACCGGCAATGCTTGTCCAGGCTGACGCCACCGATCCTTCCGCCGTCAGCTCCGCTGTGCAGGTCATGAATGAGATTGCGCGCACGGCCTTCGATCGCGACTTGGCCGGACCGTTAAAAGATCTCGCTGCGCGGCCCGGGCCGGTCGAAATGAGAATTCACCTCGAATACAATCCTGATCGCATCACCCAGTACAATATCGTTCCGGGTCTGATGGGAGTCGTGCTTACCATGACCATGGTCATGATCACCGCGCTGGCGGTAACGCGGGAGCGCGAACGGGGGACGATGGAAAGCCTGCTCGCCACGCCGGCTTTGCCGCTGGAGGTCATGACCGGCAAGATCGTCCCTTACATCCTGGTAGGATACGTCCAGGTTACGGTGATACTTCTTGCGGCGAGGGTCCTGTTTCACGTGCCGATGGTGGGAAGTCTGCCCTTGCTCTACCTGTGCGCACTAAGCTTTATTGCCGCGACGCTGGCCGTCGGGATCACGATTTCCACACTCGCAAGCAACCAGCTACAGGCGATGCAGATGTCGTTCTTTTTCTTCCTGCCCTCGCTGTTGCTTTCCGGATTCATGTTTCCCTTTCGCGGCATGCCAGAATGGGCGCAAGTCATCGGCCAGGCGCTGCCCCTGACACATTTCCTGCGCGTGTTGCGCGGCATTCTGCTGAAAGGCAACGGATTTTCCGATGTCTGGCCCGACATCTGGCCAATCCTTGTCTTCGGACTTCTGGTGATGACCTTCGGGGCTCTGCGATACCGTAGGACGCTGGACTGATTGGTCCAGTTGTCGCCACCGACTCCGGCAGCGTGTTCGAGCGGCTGTGCGCTTAATGGAATCGCGTTTCGAGCCGCCCAATGCTTGTCCGACCTTGCTCTACTGTGAGCTTTCGGCCTACGGGCGTGAGAGGTACTGGGAAATTTGCTCGCCGAGTCTGGGGCCGATGCCACTGACTGAGGAGATCTCCTCCACGGAACTCTTTCGGATTCGTTCAACCGAGCCGAAGGCTTCCAGCAGCGCTTTCTTGCGCGACGCGGAGACGCCCGGAATCTCGTCGAGCAGGCTTTCGCTGATGCGCTTCTTGAGAAGGAGGCTATGGAAACTGTTGGCGAATCGATGAGCTTCGTCGCGAATCCGCTGGAGCAGCTTCAGGGCTCCGCTGTCCTCGGGGAGATGCAACGGGAGCGGGCGTCCGGGCCGGTAGATTTCCTCAAACTCTTTGGCGAGGCCGATGATAGGCTGCTGGTAGAGCCCCAGGCGCTGAAGTTCCCTGCACGCGCTGGAGAGTTGCCCCTTTCCGCCATCGACGATGATGAGATCCGGCAAGCCGGACGGCTGATTGTCCAGCATCGCCGTCTGCAAGAGGGTTTGCGCTGGAGATTCCTGGCTGAACTCCGGCGAATAGTCGACCGTACCATCGTCCCGCTTGACGAGAGGTGTCTTGTCTTGTTGCGCCTCTCGCAGCACGCGCGAGTAACGCCTTCGGACGACCTCTGCCATGCTGGCGAAGTCATCCTGGGTCGGCGTCCCTTTGATCCTGTAGCGCCGGTAGCTGGCACGATCCGGCACGCCGTCCTTAAATCGCACCATACTGGCGACGATGTGGGTGCTTGAGATATTGGAAATATCGAAGCATTCCATAATGCGTGGAGCCCGGCCGAGCTGGAGGGCATCCGCCAGCGCCCGGAGGTCTTCCTGCGGGTCGATCGAGGTTGGCAGCGCCTTCCGAGTAAAGCGCGTCATGGGCTTTGTTGTTCGCTTGAGATCGTCGAGAAGATTGCGCAATTGTGCCGCCTTCTCGAAATCGAGTTTCTCCGCTGCGGACTTCATTTCGGCCTCCACTTGCTCGATCATCTGACGCGACGCGCCCTCGAGAAACTCGCAGGCTTCCTCGACGCGGCGCAGATAGTCACTCTGGACGATCCTTCCGATGCATGGGGCGGAGCAATTTTTTATGATATGATCCAGACAATGCCTGTAGTCGCGCTCGCCCGGCACCGGTGGACGGCACGACCGAATACCAAACTTCTTTCGGATGGCACCCAGCGTAGTGCGCAGTGCGCCGCTATGTGCGAACGGGCCAAAATAGCGTGCGCCATCGTCTTTTCGCAGTCGGGTGAGTTGGAATTTTGGCCAGGGATCGTTGGGGTTTACGCGCACGAGCAGGAAGCGCTTGTCGTCGCGAAAACTGACGTTGTACTTGGGCCGGAACTCCTTGATCAGGCGGCCCTCGAAGAGCACCGCCTCGGCTTCGCTGCGCACGATGTGCCACTCGAATTCCCAGATGCTGTCGATGAGAGCGCGCGTCTTGGGATCCGCCCTCGTCTGCCGCGACGGAGTGAAATAGTGCGACAGCCTCTTTCGCAGGTCGCGCGCCTTGCCGACATAGATCACCCGTTTGAGGCGGTCTCGCATCACATAGATGCCGGGCTTGTGCGGCACATCGCGAAGTCGGGCTTGCATGTCTTCGGGCATGCTGAAACTGTACCACGAAGCAAACCACGAGCATGGAGAATTTCAGGGGCGGATCAAGCGTGCCTTACTGAGGGGCTTGCGCCGCGGCTGGAAGGCACTATTCTATCGCGATTCAATGAAAATTGTCCTGACAGGGCTCGCCTCCCTTGCCCTTTGCGCACCTCTCATGGCGCAAGCGACCGAAACCCCAGCCGCCGCCGAATTCATAAAGACGGCGAATCTTTGGCAGGTCCTAAAGGCGGGCGGCCCAGCGATGGTCCCGCTCGCGTTTCTTTCGGTAGTCACTGTCGCGTTGATCGTTGCCTTCTTGTTTTCCCTCCGCCGGGGGAGCATGGTCACAAAGCGCTTCATGCAGACCTCGGATGCCCTGATCCGCAAGCGGGACTTTCTTGGATTGCTTGCCGTTTCGCACCGCCACAACGAAGCGATTGCGCGCGTCGTCGAACGCATCATGGATTTCCTTACGAAGAATCCGAAGGCCACAATGGCAGAGATCCGTGAGATCGCCCAGACCGAGGGCGTGCGGCAGGCGAGCGCGCTCAACCAGCAGGTTGCATATCTTGCCGACATCGGCACCATCTCGCCCATGGTTGGGCTGCTCGGAACGGTCATCGGCATCGTCAGATCCTTCGGTGCCATTGCCATCGATGCGGCGGCAACACGCCCGACGATGCTGGCCCAGGGAATAGGCGAGGCGCTCATCGCCACAGCAGCGGGCCTCCTTATTGGCATCCCGGCGATGGCGGCGTACTCGTACTTTCGCGGCCGCGCGCATGCGCTAATTTCTGAGCTGGAAGCCGCCAGCACGCAACTCCTCGCTCTCCTGAGCACCGTCGGCGTGAAAAATGCGCCGACCAGTGTGCAGACCGAGAGCGTGGAAGTGTCATGAATTTTCGGACGCACGTCTACCCCGAGCGCATTGTCTTTCAGATCGCGCCGATGGTGGACATCCTCCTGTTCCTGTTGGTGTTTTTTATGCTGACGTGGAATTTTTCCCGGAACGAGGCCGAGCTCGACGTGAAGGTTCCGGCGGCTCGCGAAGGCAAGGAGAATAGGCGTCCTGCCGGCGAAGTGATCCTCAACGTAAAGAAGGATGGGGCGATCTTCATGAACAGGCGACTGATGTCCTCAGACGAGCTGCTGGAAACCCTCACTCGCGTCGCCAAGCTTTACCCTGACCAGGCGGTGGTCTTGCGCGGGGACGAAAACGTGGATTACCGCTATGTTGTTGATGCGCTTGACATTTGCCGGGCCGCCAACATCTGGAATGTGGCTTTCGCCACCAGTAAGCCTGAGTAATGCGCGTTGGAGTCGGAGTTATCCTCCTGGGTTCCGCTGGAATCATCTTTGGCCAGCAGCCGCAGTTTTGGCAGCCTGAGGTTCGCCGAGCGCTTCCTGTTGAAAAGCCCTCACCGAGTCCCGTGCCGGCCCCCAGGGCAATCCCTGTCGCGAAACCTGTAGCCACCCCGCTTTCCTCACCCCCGCCGGATCCGTTTCAGAATCCCGCATGGATGGAGCGGGTCCAACCTTCCCCACCTCCGCTCGCAACTCCCCGTCCAGAATCGACTCCGTACAGGCCTCAGGGGCGCATCCTGGTAGCGCCCTCAAGCCCGGCCCCGGCCGTGGCGACTCCGGTGCCTCAGTCTTCACCCGAGGCCGAGAGCGGCGACATCCGGCTCAGCCCTTCTACTGCGACTGAAGAAACGACCGCCGAAGGAGAACTGAATCTCGCGAACAGCACGTATTCGCGGAAGATGTATGATTACGCGATTCAGGGATATGAAAAGTTCCTTATCACCTATCCCTCCGCCAAAGGGCGCGATGTAGCGTTGTTCCGTCTCGCTGAGTGCCATCGAATGCTCGGCAACGAGGAGTCGGCACGCGCCGGCTACGAGAAGCTGCTGCAGGAGTTTCGGCAGGGAGAATTCGCGGGCGCGGGCGCCTACCGGCTTGGCGAATACCTTTACGCTGAGAAAAAGTACGACCCTGCCCTCATCCAATTCCGAATGGCTGCCAAGGAGGCCGCCGATGACGAAGTGCGTCTCTCAGCCAATTACAACATCGCCCGCTGTCTTGACCGTCTGAAGCGTCCCGAGGATGCCGCCAAGTTCTACGGGGAGGTGGCCGCCGTTCAAAAGAACAACCCATATCTCCACTATGCGCGCATTTCGCTGGCGGAAAACGCTGCGGCGGCGGGCCGAAAAAAGGAGGCTCTGGACAGCTTTTCGGACATCGCCGATGGTTCGGCTCCGTCTGCTGTGCGCGCAGAGGCGGCGGTCAAAGCAGCTTCTCTTGCCGCGGAACTCGGCGACAAGCAACGCGCGGTCAAACTCTTCAATGCCGCCCTTGCCCTCCCGGAAATCGGCGATTGGAAGCCGACGGCATTCCTCGGAGCGATCCGGCTCAATTTTGAACTGGGCGCCTACAAAAAGGTCGTCGATATGTCGGAAAAGGTGCCCGCAGGAATGCCCGATGATGCGCGCGCCGAGATCATGGTGCTTGCGGGAGATTCCCAGAGGCAGCTTGGCAATGCGCGGGCCGCGCGCGCCATCTACGACCGCCTGCTCGCCCAGTTCCCGAACTCGCCATCCTCGCCGGACGCTCGCTTCCACCGCCTGCTCAGCATGTATCAGTTGGATGATCCGAAGCTCGTGCAGGAGGCGGACGATTTTCTCCAGCGCGCCACCGATCCGCTCGAACGGGCGCAGGCGAGCCTTCTCAAGGCCGAATCGCTCTTTAAGCAGAAGAAATATGCCGAGGCGGGGCCGCTTTACGCAAAACTCGGCGAGAGCGGGCTCTCTGACGATCTGAAAACCAAGGCGCTCTACAAGCTCGGATGGTGCCAGGCACAGACCGCCGACTATCCAGGAGCCATCAAGACTTACACCCAATACATCGATAAGAACGCCGGCAGCGCCACCCTTCCATCGGCCATCGCCCAGCGTGGATTGGCGTTCCAACAAAACAAGGACTACGCCGCCGCCCTCAAAGACTTCGATCAGATCATCGACTCTTACGCGGAGACACCCGAGCGCGAACTCGCCCTCCAACAAAAGGCCCTCGTTCTCGGCCAGCAGCAGGACTACAAAGGCATGACCGCCGCGTTTCGCAAGCTTCTCGAAGACTATCCCAAGAGCTCAGCGGCTGGGCAGGCGAATTTCTGGATCGGCTGGGCCGCCTTTGAGGACAAGGATTACAAAAGCGCGATCGAAAGCCTCGAAACGGCGCGAAAATTGGACGCGGCGCAATACGGAGAGCGAGCGACGCTGCGCATCATCCTTTGCTATTACTATCTCCAAGACCGCCCTGCTTTGACGCGCACGATCGCCGAAAACAAGGG
>DATDAX010000259.1:0-4647 GCA_036525175.1 Terrimicrobiaceae bacterium
GGCGATGGGGCCGGGTTCACGGCTTTGCGCGGGTCAACGGCACGAACCGCACCGGCATCAGCGTGCGCGTGCGCACCTTGCCCTCCTGTTTGGTGACGAGGACGAGATTCTGCACGCCGAACTGCGGCCCGACCGGGATCAACAGGCGACCGCCGTCCTTGAGTTGCGCGATGAGCGGCGGCGGGACGGTGTCGGCGGCTGCGGTCACGATGATCACGTCGAACGGCGCGTGTTCCGGCCACCCGTGGTAACCATCACCCGTCCGCACGGTGACGTGCTGGTAGCCGAGTTCCTTGAGCGTGACGGCGGCGCGTTCGGCGAGCGCCGGCACAATCTCGATGGTGAACACCTGGTCGCTCAACTCCGCCGCGACAGCCGCCTGGTAACCGGAGCCCGTGCCGATTTCGAGCACGTTGGTGGAGGGCGTGATGGCCGCGATCTCGGTCATGGTGGCCACGATGAACGGCTGCGAAATGGTCTGGCCGTACCCGATGGGCAGGGCCGAGTCGTCGTACGCGGCTCGGCGATACTCCGCAGGCACGAACCGGTGGCGGGGAACCTTGCGCAGCGCGTTGAGCGTCGGCGCATGGCCGATCCCGCGGCTAGCGATTTGCTCGTCGACCATTCGGCTGCGTTCGGCCTGTCGGGCCGTGTTGTCGGGCTGCGCGGCGCAGACGGCAATCGGCAGCAGCCCGGCGAGCATCCATCGAAGGGTCGCGCGCATACGAGAAATACGTAGTGCGCGTCGGCTGGACTGGCAAGCCGGCCCGATCTTCCCGGGCAGCGCATGAAACGGGGTCAGCGTGGGGTCAGCGTGGGGTCAGCGTGCGCACTGACCCCACACTGGCCCCCATTTCCAATTCCATTCCAGCCGCGAGCCATGCCCGCTTCGTCGAACAGACCACAGCCAACCGGCGGGCATTCCATCGCCACGACGGCTCGGAATTGCCCCAACTTGCGCGCTTCAACTAGGTCGGTGATGTTCAAGTTAATGCCGCGCAGACGCTCTTGAAGAGTTGCCGGCGGGAATGGTCGAATCCGCATCCGCATTGGGCGCCGCGTATGATTGATCCGAGAAAGAAGGATCGCCAATGGCACTTTACCGAATCACAAGAGTTACGGACGTTCCTCCCGGGAGCGCTCGAAAGTTCGAGATTGCCGGGAGGTGCATTGCCGTATTCAACGTGGACGGATGCTTTTACGCCATCGACGACGAATGCACACATGAGGGCGGTCCGCTCAGCGAAGGCGTCATCGAAAGTGGATGTGTGACTTGCCCGTGGCATGGTGCGGAATTCGATCTCCAGACCGGCAAGGCTCTTACCCCGCCCGCAGTGGAGGACGTGCGCAGTTACAAGATTATTGTTTCGGGCGACGACGTATCAGTCGAGGTCGAGTGACTGAGGTTTCTTCGATCTTACGGGTTGGGCTGAGGGAAGGAGAATGACAAAGATAAGCAGCAAAAGCCGAAGCAGTCGTCGTTACGACTGCGAGTTTAAAGATAACGCAGTGGGTCTGGTAAATGCTGGGCGCACCATCACTGAAGTGGCACGCGACCTGGGCGTCTCCGAGTGGGCGCTGGATCGAACAGGTCAGAAGTGGCAGAGCCCTCACCGAACCCGCACTCGATATGAACAGAGAACATGGGTTACAAAGTGACCAGGAAGATGGGTTACACGGTAGAAAGGGCGGATGCCCTGGAAAAGCGCGTCACCGATGGAAGAAAAACAGAGATGTGCAAGCCTTGCGCAGAGCGGACATTTTATTGGTGAGTGAGCTTTGTGAAGAGTCGGGATTTCGCGCAAGATGAGGTTTCTTCGATCTTGCGGGTCCGGACTTGGGGAAGGAGAATGACAAATATCAGCAGCAAGGGCCGATGGAAGACGCCTCCGGCAACAAAGTAACGACATGGATCCCTCAGACGCCTATTTTCAACAGACACCCTGACGCCTGAGGGGCTTGACCCTAACGGATTACGCCACGAGGCTTATTTGGTAGCAATGTCCGATTCAAAGATTACGTGTGAATACCAATGGCGGATGGAGCATAATGGCCTCCATTATGATGTCTGGCTTAAAATCCGTCAGCTTCCTCACCAACTCAATCCGATCACGCTTGAATTCTCCGGCCCTTTTGTTGCGACGATTATTATCGGTGGCGAAGAAATGACGGTTCTCGAACCATCGAAGAGTCCGACGATACCCTTGGACGAGGCCAAGGCATTCGTTGAAGGGAAATTACTAGAGTGGGAGCACCTCGGTGTGTTTGGTGCTCATCTCAGCAGGCGGGTTGTTTAAAAAGACAGGCGGAACTGAATTCAGATAAAGCTTTGCAACCCAGCCAGCCTTGAGGCCCTTGCCAAACTTCCACCAGCAGTTTCATCGCCGTTGCCCGCTCGACGCAAGTCAGGCGGGCAAGGGTATCGGTGATCGGCAATGCGGAAGTCAATATGACTATGGAATAGGCCACAACTTGATCGCCGAATCCGCTAGAGTTGTGGAACGCTTGTCTACTTGGGCGAACCGGAAATCCGAAAAGCGCTTCGGTAATTCGTTGGTCATGCGAATCGATGATTCCTTGTAAGCCGCCTTCTTACGCGAGTACGGGTTATTCGATGCACCGATATTCAGCGATCCTGCAAACAGCGTTAGATTTCCTATTCGGGATACGTAGCGGGGATGCCTGAGATCCGACTTGTCGCCCAGATAGGAGGGCCAATCACCCCATTCTTCCTTGGCCTTCTTGCTCTTGATTTTGAGAGGAATAATGTGTTCCACGTGAACATTCTCGGGTCCAAGGACGGCCAGTTCCTGATACGAACCATGGTTTGTAACCTCGATCTGCTCGAGACAATACCTAGCCCGTTCAATGAGGTTTGTTCCGAACTCTACGCTGGCGAATGACTCGCGAAACTGATCATCAGTAGGGCAGAATTCGCGGTAGACTTCGACAGCCATCTCCAGCGGACTCGCCGGATCGGCGCCGCAGAGACGGCCAAAGATGCTTTCGTTTTCGCTAGAACGCTCACGGCAAACGTGCCGCCTCAACATGAAGGCTTCCGTTAATTCGAGAACTTTTTCGAACGTGACATCATCGCAACCGCCCGCTCGCATTGACATTAAGAATCCATAGCTTTGGAGGGATTTGATCATTTTAAGGTTTCGCAGGCGGCGATCCAGTTTCGCGTTGCCGGTCGCGGCATTGTAAATCTGCGCGTATATCTTGGCGAAAGTTGTCAGACGATTGATGAACTCTCTGAAGGGAATCCTAGAAATAGGCCCCGCAAATTCGAGCTCCTCTTCTGCGGTCAGCTCGTTTTCTTCAGGGTCGTCGGCGTCTTCATCCGCGATCTCGTCGGGTTCAGCCGGGCTATCAGCATACCAATGAATCTCTGGCAATTTTTCAGCCTCCCAGACGCTCTGCATGAAAAGTTTCTTGAAACCGCCGATCACGAAGCTAGCCCGCACCCGTGACTTGAGGCTGGCGACCAAGAAGTAGCGAAAGAATGTTTCCACATTCACCCCGTCGAGATTGCACAGCAGTTCCCCCCACTTCTCTCGTGCCAAATCCAGCTGCCGTTCTCCAAAGCGGGCCGCATTTCCGAGGATGAAGTTCTTGATAATGTCGGGAGGACTTAGCTTCAGGCCACGGTTGTTTATTGTTTCGAACAGCTTGAAGGCGTCTTTCGCATTGGTGACATCCAGTCGAACGATGATTGATTCGTTGACTAGACGGTAAAGAAATTGTTTCACGTCTTCCATGGTTTTATCGGCAACCAATTCGCGGAGGCAGGTAAAGGCATGCGCAAGGTCAGTGTTGAAAACCCTCTCAGGAGTTTCGCCTTTGACGTGCTTTCTAAACTCATCAGCATCGAGTGAATCGAGACGAATTTTTGCGGCGACGTCACCATTAGGCGCCTTGGCGTGAAGCATCGCACCCAATTCCCGAACCTCATCCTCCTGCCCCTCCTCATTTAGCCGGTCTTTGATACAATGAAGCAGGATGCAAAGGGATGTAAGGCGCTGCTGTCCGTCTACAAGTTCCAGTTGGTTAATTCCTGCCGTATGAGCACCCGTCAAACACACAATACTACCAAGTAGGTGAGTGTCCTGCGTTCCCAGGATGTCTATATCATGCCAAAGCTCAGCAAGTTGCTTCTCCTTCCAGGAAAATCGTCTCTGATAGGCCGGAATGACATACTGCTCGTTCTTCGACCCGAGGAGCTGGGACATCGTTAGAGAGGTTGGTTTAATGATCATGGTGAGAGGTTGTTAGAGTCAGAACACTTTCATCAGCTTGTCTCGCAGTACGTCATCACTTTCACCATCATACGGCTGTCTTTGGTTTTCCGCAGGGGACATGATGGCACGAACTGAAAAATCGGTTAGAGGTTCTGGACTGATATTGATGGCCGAAGGAGTTGGCAAGATTTCTTCTTCCAACGCCCGATCGCACGCTTGCGGCCTACAACCGAATGGGAATGTATGGAAGATCGGGGTCAGTGTGGAATGGCGCTAAGATAAGGCGGGTTTAGGACGGTTTCTGTGGTTTGGAACGACCATTGCGTGTCGTGGGTGTGTTAGTAAGTGGTAGTTCTTTGGTCGGCGCTTTTTGGCGCGAGGTTCGACGCGGTCTGGGCGAAGAGGC
>DATDAX010000260.1:0-3226 GCA_036525175.1 Terrimicrobiaceae bacterium
GCGCCGGTCTTTCCAGGGGGCTGGCTGCTCGGCGGCCTGTTGCTTGCGAACCTAATCGCTGCGCACGCCAGTCGTTTTACCTGGACCTGGAAAAAGGCTCCGATCGTCACGATTCACGCCGGGTTGGCGATGTTGCTTCTCAGCGAGTTGATCACCGGCTTGTTCGCCCGAGAAACGCAAATCACGCTCGACGAAGGCGTGAAGCGCTCTTACAGCGAAAAGCCCCGGCACGCGGAACTGGTAATTGTGGACAGTTCGTCGCCGGAGCGTGATCGAGTGCGGTCAATCGCCGAGGGCTCGCTTGCCTCCGGCAAGCTCATCGAGCACAGCGCTCTGCCTTTTCGGTTAAAGGTGCAGAAGTTCTATCAGAATTCACAGGTGTTCTTGCGCGCGCCATTTGTGACAGGCGGCGCATCCCTGGCGAACCGCGGAATCGGCACGGGGATGAGCCTGAGGGAGCAGCCGCCCGTCGTCACGACCGACGGACGCAACACCGTCAGCGCAGAGGTTGAGTTGATCGGTGAAAACGGCTCGCTTGGCACATGGCTGGTTTCTATGGCGATCGACGAACCGCAGCGGTTCGCATACAGCGGGCGCAGCTACTGGATCGCCATGCGACCGGAGCGGGTCTACCGGCCTTACTCGATGCAACTCATCAAATTCACGCACCAACGGCATCCCGGCACCGAAGTCCCAAGCCAATTCGCGAGCCGCGTGCGGCTGAACAATCCCCAGAGGAACGAAGACCGGGAGGTCGTCATTTCGATGAATCAACCCCTTCGCTACGCGGGCGAAACGTTCTACCAGGCTAGCTTCGCGAACGACGATCGCACCTCGATTCTCCAGGTCGTACACAACCCCGGCTGGTTGCTGCCGTACATCGCATGCGCGATGGTCGGGGCCGGACTTGTATGGCAGTTCGTCTCGCATCTCGCTCGATCAACCCGCCGGAAAGATGCGCACACGGCTGCCGCGACACCAAAGGTGACGGCCGTCGCAGTCGCAACCGCCATCCTCGCGGGTGCATGGTTGATTTCAGGGCTTTGGCGCTTTATCCCGAGCGGTGCACCGGATCTCGATGCGTTCGCGCGTCTGCCAGTGTTGGCCGACGGCAGACTCAAATGCTTCGGCACGCTCGCCCGAGGTGCGCTGCTGACGATGTCTGGAAAACAGAATTTGACGACACCGCAGGGAGAGCAACTTACCGCAACGCACTGGTTGCTCGATGTCCTGGCGCGCCCGGAGACGGCCGATACTTATCCCGTATTGACCGCGCATCATCCCGACTTGCTCACGCTGCTTGGCCAGCCGCCGGGACCAAGGCGAGCCCTGTCGTTTAACGATATTCGCGCATACGGACTCGCGCTGCGCGATCAGGCGGAATCCGCCCGACAACTGCGACCCGACGAGCGGAACGACTTTCAGCGCGCGGTTCTGAAGTTCGATTACGCCGTGACGCTCTACTGGCGGTTGCGACATAGCCTGCTTGCGGGCGATTCAGGTCAACTTGGACGCCTTCTGGAAAAACATGAGCGCGAGCTGCAACCGGTGGCGCGCAGCATTCGCCAAGAGGCCTCGAACACAGTAAGCGACTGGCAGATCGCAGAAATCCAGCAGGCGCTCATGCGGTACTCCGCGGAAGCCGAACTGGCACATTTCCGACCCATTGGATATCCCCACTCCAACAATCCACGGGGCGAATGGATCACGCTGGCTGAAAGCCTTGCGCGCAGCCTTGGCGATGATGTCATCCCCCCGCATGTCCGCGCCTACAACGACATTGTCCAGAGCTTCGGCGCGAACTCGTGGAGCCATTTCAACGGCCACGTCCATTCGCTCCTCACCTGGCTGAAGGACCACTTTCCCGAGGCAACCAAGCGTGCGGAGGTCGAAGCGCTGTTCAATCGCCTCGATCTTTTCCGCAAAGGCGCCGTGCTCTACCTGACGGCTTTTCTCGCTCTCTGCGTTTCGTGGCTCGCGTGGCCGCGCACGTTGCGCTCGACGGCGACAGCCCTCTTGCTCGTTGCCTTTGCCGGACACACCATCGGGTTGCTCCTGCGGATGTATATCCAGGAGCGCCCGCCCGTGACGAGTCTCTACGCGTCGGCGATCTTTGTCGGCTGGGCCGCCGTCGCGGGCGGCGGTGTGATCGAACGCATTCAGCGGACCGGAGTCGGGGCAATGGCGGCAGCCATGATCGGATTTCTCACGCTCGTGATCGCTCTCAACCTCGGCGCGGATGGCGACACCGTGGAGGTCATGCGCGCCGTGCTCGATTCGAACTTCTGGCTGGCGACGCACGTCGTTGTGATCACGATTGGATATTCGGCGACATTCGTCGCGGGCGCCCTCGCCGCCATCGGACTCATACGCGGGGTCAACTATGCGGGGACCGTCTACGGGGTGACGTGCTTTGCTCTCCTGTTCAGCTTTGTTGGCACAATTCTTGGCGGCATCTGGGCGGATCAATCGTGGGGACGATTTTGGGGGTGGGACCCAAAGGAGAATGGCGCGCTCCTTATCGTTCTATGGAACGCCATGATCCTGCACCTGCGCTGGGGACGATTTCTGGACGATCGGGCGCTGATGGCCTGTGCGGTTTTCGGAAACGTGATCACCAGCTTTTCATGGTTTGGGGTTAACATGCTGGGTGTCGGGCTGCATTCCTACGGGTTCATGGACGGCGCGCCCTTCTGGCTGGGAACGTTTGTGGTGAGCCAACTCGCGATCATGGCTCTGGCGTTTGTGCCTCGTCTAAAACTCAAAACGACGAGAATCGATCGATAAACCGCTTGAGATGGCGTAGATTCAGCGGCGGTTCCAGTCCTTTTCGTTCCGCTATTGACCCATTGCTGCTTGGCGCTCCGCGGCCTCCTTGTCCCATCGGGGGATCACCGTCCTCAGGAATTCCTCCTTCTCCTGATTGAGCTTCGCCATGTCCAGTCCGATGTATGCTTGAGCCTTTTCTTTAGTCGAGAGATCCGGGATCGGCACCGGGTCCATCACGCCGCGCGCCATAAGAATGCGATTGATCTGCAGGCGCGCCAAGCCGGCTTTGTCTATGGACGTGCCGAGCACGCGCGCGCACTCCTGCGGCGAATGGAAGCCCATCCCGTTATGCGCGGCAACCCAATCCCAGCGCCACTGCGCCTGACGGATCAATTGCAGCGCCGGTTTCATCTCCTCCTCAGTGGCACCTGCATCCCAGGCTGCCTTCGCTTCGATG
>DATDAX010000261.1:0-2157 GCA_036525175.1 Terrimicrobiaceae bacterium
GAAGAGCCCGGCAAGCCACTTGCCGGTCTTAAGATTGCCCTCGACCCTGGTCATATCGGCGGCTATTGGGCGAAAATGGAGCAGCGTTGGTTTCAAATCGGCGACTCACCCCCGGTGACCGAGGGAGACATGACGCTTGCCGTGGCCGAACTTCTGGCTCCGCGCCTCGAGGAACTTGGAGCGCAGGTTTTTCTGACGCGTTCCAGGCCGGGTCCAGCTACTTCTTTGGCCCCAGACCAACTCGAAAATGTTGCGACTGAGTCACTCTCCGAGAGGGGACTTCCCAATGACGAGGAAAGCCTTCGAAAGGAAAGCGAGCGGCTTTTTTACCGCGTGGCGGAAATCCGAAGACGCGCGGTCCTGGTCAATGAAGTCATTCGCCCCGACGTCGTCGTTTGCCTTCATTTCAATGCCGAGCCATGGGGTGAGGCTGATGATCCTCAGCTCGTCGATCAAAACCATCTTCACTTCCTGATTACAGGAGCCATGAGCGCTCAGGAGATCCGTTATGAGGATCAACGTTACGACATGCTCGTCAAGCTTCTCAACCGCTCCTTCCTCGAAGAGGTCGCGCTGGCCAACGTCATCTCTCGCAAGATGGCTGCGGCCACAGGACTGCCGCCGTATTCCTATCTCACCGGCACGGCACTACGTGTGAATGCCAATCCGTATGTGTGGGCACGCAACCTCCTTGCCAACCGGCTCTTCTCCTGTCCGGTCGTCTATATCGAGCCTTACGTGATGAACAGTCGCCTTGTGTTTGAACGCATCCAGGCCGGCGATTACGAAGGGCTACGTGATTTCGGAGGAGTCATGCGAAAGAGCATTTATCGCGAGTACGCCGACGCGGTTGCAGACGGACTCCTGGCGTATTATTCAAGACGTTCCATGTGAAAATTATCGCCGTCGCAAACCAAAAGGGTGGAGTGGGAAAGACCACGACGTCCTTGAACCTCTCCGCCGCGCTCGCCGAGGCTGGCAAGCGTGTCCTTCTTGCCGATTTGGATCCTCAGGGAAATGCCACAAGTGCGCTTGCCCTGGGCGAATTCGCCGGGCAGAGCCTCTATCAGGCCATGATCGGCGCCCGGCCCGTGCAGGACCTTGTCGTTGCGACCCGAATGCCGAATCTTTTTGCGATTCCGGCAGATCTCGATATGGCAGGCGCCGAGGTGGAAGTGGCTCGGATGGACGAACACATGCTTCAGCTTCGCAGGGTCATTGAGCCGCTTCGTGCGCAGAGCCAGTTCGAATACATGTTCCTTGATTGTCCGCCATCGCTCGGGATCCTGATGTCCAACGCCCTTGCCGCGGCCGATGAAGTCCTCATCCCGATACAGTGCGAATATTATGCGTTGGAGGGACTTGGTCTGTTGATGCAGGTGACGGATCAGATTCGCGCATGCGGAGCGAATCCCGGACTAAGCATTTGCGGCCTGCTAATGACGATGTACGACAATCGTACAAACCTGAATCCAGCGGTGGTCAAGGAGGTGCGAGATCACTTTCAAGATGTCGCGTTTGAAACGGTAATCCCAAGAACGATTCGGTTTGGCGAAGCGCCCAGCCATGGCCGCACCATTCTCGAACACGACCCCTCTGGTTCTGGCGCGGCGGCCTACCGTGCCCTGGCCATCGAATTTTTGGACCGGCAGAAGAAGGGCCTTTCTTTTGTCAATGCTGCGACCGGCAAAGACGAAAGCCAACCGGATGAGAGTTGATCGATCCGTGGAAGCTGCCGAGAGCGATTCTCATAGGAAATTTCCAAAAAGGTGCGGGAGCCCAAATGCGGAGAACGCCTGGCAAACTGTAGCTGGCCGTGTCCCCACGGTCGTAGGCTGGCCTTTCCGGCGGTGGGGACACCGCCGCTACATCTACGAACGTCTTTCGCCCGAGCGTATTGGAAGTTTCTTACGAGAACCACTCTAGCGTTGCGACCCTTGCCACAAACATTTCAAACTGTCTCATGAGCGACGTCCTTGAACTTTTCCGTAAGACCGGCGCCCTCCTGCAGGGTCACTTCATTCTCCGCTCCGGTTTGCATAGCCGCCAGTTTTTCCAATGCGCGCTCTTGTTGCAGGACGCCACAGTGGCCGCGCATGTCTGCGGTTTGCTCGCGGCAAAGCTTGGTCAATTCCAGGCGACGACCGTAATTTCACC
>DATDAX010000262.1:0-4884 GCA_036525175.1 Terrimicrobiaceae bacterium
CAAGTTGCGACTCTCTACCATTGCGGATGTTGCAACGAGGAGGAGCACCGCAGCTTCAGTCCGCTTGCAGAATTGCTGACGGGGCGAACGGCCCCAGAGTTGGCTTACCTGGAGAACAAGTTTGCGGCTATGATCTCGTACGGCTCAACCGCGAAGCTATTGGCCGAAGTGCTGCCGACTGGAGGGGATATAAAGGTAGCTGGCGTCTACCGAAATCTGCAACGGGTAGCCGAACGGATGGAAGCGGAACTGGAAGAAGAAAAGTGGCAATTCATCGATGGGTGTCAGCGAGATTGGGATGCGCTGCCTCCGCCTGGGCCGCCGCTCACCGTAGGATTGGACGGTGGCTTTATCCACGCCAAGGACCAGAAGTCTCGTGGTGAAGGCTGGTTCGAAGTGATCGCGGGCAAGAGCATGCCAGAGGAAGGCGCTGCGAAATGCTTTGCTTACGTGCAGACCTACGACACAAAGCCGAAGCGGCGGTTATTCGAACTGATGAAATCACAAGGGCTTCAGGCCAACCAGCAGGTGACCTTCCTGTCCGACGGCGCGGACGACGTGCGGGAGCTGCCGCTCTATCTGAGTCCGGAGTCAGAACATTGGCTGGATTGGTTTCACGTCGCAATGCGGCTCAGGGTAATGGGGCAAACGGCCAAGGGGCTGGCGAACGAGCAGAACATGACACCAGCGCACATGCCACCTACTGAAGACGCAGAGGAAGAATTAGGCACAGTCGATATTGGTAAAGAACTCAAGCGAGTGAAATGGTTTCTCTGGCACGGGAATGTGCTACGGGCGCTGGATACGATCGAGGATATTGAAGGCGAGCTGGATTTCCTGCCGCATGACGGTGAGAGCCGAAGGAAACTCTTGAAGGCTGTGCGAGAATTTCGCGGCTATATCGAAGCGAACCAGCACTTCATCCCAAATTATGGGGATCGTTACCGGCACGGAGAGAAGATTTCAACGGTCTTCGCAGAGTCCGCGGTGAATCAAGTCGTGAGCAAGCGCATGGTGAAGAAGCAGCAAATGCGATGGAGCGGAGTCCGGAGCGCACAATCTGCTCCAGGTGCGGACGAAGGTCCTCAATGATCACTCCGTGAGACCTTCGGTCGCTGGTATCCGGGAATGCAAAGCGAACAGGAGACGGAAATTGAGAAGAAGGCTTAGCCCCCGTTTTGAAATGCTCTCCCATTCATCTGTATCATAAGTTTCCGACCGCGCATCGGCTCCTGACGGCATGCTGCACAGTCCTTGGCCAAACGGAGAAGGCGCGAGCGGCCTTGGCTGCGCTTTTGAGCACCGCTCCCGGCACAACCATCGCCAAAACCCGTGCTGCCGTTCCCTGGAAGGATCCTACCGTCATGGATCGCTACCTCGACGCGCTGCGCGAGGCTGGTTTGCCGGAGTAGGCAGGATTACGGGATCAAGGACAAATTCTGAAGAACCACGAATGCGGCGACGCCCAGCACGCTGAGTCCGAAGATCACGTTGAGACCGCGCGCCGGGATGAACGTCTTTGACCATGCACCGAGAGTCATGCCCGCGGCTGATCCCGCAAGGAACCACGTCGAGAGCTTTCCCAGGCCCGAACCGACATGCTGGGCATTCGCTGCGAAGCCCGAAGCGGCAATGAGCGCGATTCCGATCAACGACGTCGCGAGGGCACGCTCAATGCTAATGCATGCCACCAGAAGCAGAGCGGGGACAATGAGAAAGCCGCCGCCGACGCCAAAGATTCCGGACAAGGTCCCTGAGATCGCGCCGGCGACCACGAGTTTTCCGGCGCAGGCAAGATTGAAATGGGGGTAACCGTTGGGCTGCCTCTGGCAACTTATCCACGAAAGGGGCACATCGGTTGCCGCATCTGTCCGTCGAAGCATCCTCGCGCCGATAAATACCATGAGCGCCGCGAACAGCAGAAGCGACAGCCGCTGCGGCATCTGCGCGCCGATCCACGCACCAAGTGGAGCCGCAAGGACACCGCCGAGACCAAGTACCGCACCTGCGCCCCACAGCACATGCCCTTGCCTAGCCTGCAATGCAGCTCCATAAGCGGAAGTCAACCCGACGACAGCCAACGACAACGCAACAGAACTCCGAAAATCGAGTCCCAGGCCGTAAACGAGAAGCGGAACGGCAAAGATCGATCCGCCGCCGCCGGTCAAGCCAAGGGACAGACCGACAACACTGCCATAAAATAGGGCTAACGGCATCTGCCCCTAGTGCGCGATCCCCTCGGCTGAGGCGATCTGCTCACATTCGGCGCATACTCCGTCGATATGCACGGCGTCGAAACCCTCGGAGCGCAGGAACGATGCAGCCAGTGAGGCCCGTCTTCCTGTGCCGCAGTGGATGAAAAGCCGTCGATTTTTCGGCAGTTCGCCCAGGCGTGTCTTCAATCGAGTATAGGGAAACGAGCGCGCGCCTTCGAGGTGGCCCCTCTGAAATTCCGCCGAGGTGCGCACATCAATGATTTCTCCTTGCTCCAGCGCCCTTGCAGGCTGGAAATCGGGAAAGTCAATTCGCTCTTCTCGCTCAGCAAACAATCCGCCAGCTTTCGCTTCACCGGCGGTGATCCAGCCAACGATGTGATCGAAGCCGATGCGGTAGAGTTGTCGTACGGCGAGATCGGCGTCTTCGTCCTTCTCCAGCACCAGCACGATAGAATCGTTCTCCGCGAGATACGAGCCGGCAGTAGTGGAGAAAAACGCCGATCGCAGCGGCGCGTGAATAGCCCGCACGACGTGCGCCGCGTCAAACGCCTTCCGATCCTCTCGTGTATCAAGAATCTGTACATCCTTATCGGCGACTATGCGGGAAAACTCGGCTGCCTTGAGGCGCGGCGGCTTTGGCACCCCGCCGGTCACTGCGATGCCATCGCGGTTCACCTGCTTCATGGTCGCAAAGTAAAGCGGCGGCTCCGGCTGGCCCGACAGGATTTCTCGCACAAATGCATCGCCGTCATTGATGGCGAGCTTGAGCGAGTTATTGAACCGCCGCTCGTAGCCGAGAGTGCTCGTGGGCACGGCTCCGAGAGCCTTGCCGCAAGCGCTTCCCGCACCGTGAGCGGGCAGAAGTTGCAGATAGTCCGCAAAGGGTGCCAGACGATCACGCAGAGATTCCCGAAGCTTTTGGGCAGAAGGTTCCATCGTGCCTTTGATGGCTGCGGCGGATTCCAGCAGGTCGGGACGGCCAACATCTCCGACAAAAACGAAATCGCCGGTCGCCAGCGCAATGGGCTGATCCGCCCCGCCTCCCAAATCCGTGATGAGATAGCTTAAGTGCTCCGGCGTGTGACCGGGAGTGTGGACCGCCTCGACCCGAATATTGCCAACCATGAAGTGATCTCCATGCTTGAGAAAGTGCGTTCGCGGTCGCCCGGCCGGCCACTGATACGTCCAATCGGGCCCGCCTTCTGCCGAGAGGTAAAGATCGACGTTCGGGTCCTGCGCGAACTCGCGACCGCCACTCACAAAGTCCGCATGGATGTGTGTCTCGGCCACCGCAGTAATGCGAAGGTCGTTCTCCGCAGCCATTTCCCGATAGCGATCGATGTCGCGTTCGGGATCGATGAGCAACGCCTCTCCGGTGCGTTGGCAGCCCACGAGATAAGCATATTGGGCGAGATGGGGATCGAAAATCTGTCGTAAAAGCATATGAGGATTCGTTGATTCAGTTGGTCAATCAGCGTTGCGGGCCAGCGCCGCCGCGCGAGCGATTGTTCCATGGCATCCTGGCGATCAGCAGGCCCATGCCGCAAGTGTTGGTAATGCCTGCAAAAACAAGACCCGCTCCAACGAAGGCTGACAGGGCGATCCAGGCCGGATGGACAAAATAGCCGAGCAGCGCGCCAATGAAAACGAGCGCTCCCGCCGCAATGCGCACCTGGCGCTCCAGCGACATCACCGAGCGGCCGCGATTAAGAGGCAGGCCCAACGCTTCCCATGCCTGCACACCACCTTCGAGGACTTTGACGGAGGTGATTCCGCTTCCCTTGAGCTTCTCGGCAGCCTGACGCGCGCGATTGCCCGAACGGCATATCAAAACGCATTCGTCCTTGCCTGCCGACAACCTGGCGACTTCACCGGCATCCAACCCGCTTAGCGGATGCAAGACCGAACCCTCAATGTGCGCCTCCTCAAATTCCGCCGGCGTTCGAACGTCCAGCATCAGCGCATTTCCTTCGCGAACCTCCAAGGGGGATATCCTCCCAACAGGTGCCTCAATACTTGCATTTTGCATTTTCATTTGATAATATATAACTATACTACTATTTAGCGATATGCAAGGGAAAAAGAACTCTTCGATGTCCGACGCGCAGGTCGAAGAGGCCGCGCGACTGTTTAGAATTCTCTCGGAATCCTCCCGTCTCAAGCTATTGCGGGCGCTGATGGAGAAGCCATTGACGGTTTCGGAGTTGATCGAGGCGACAGGGCTGAAGCAGGGGAATGTCTCCAAGCACTTGGGCGTGCTGCTGAACGCTCGATTCGTGGCTCGCGAGCGCGAAGGGAACTTTGCCCGCTACGCCCTTGCGGACAAGAGGCTCTATCAGCTCTGTGATCTGATGTGCATGCGCATCGAGGACGACGCCCGACGGCGCGTCAGGGAACTGGCGCGGTCATAGCGTTGCGGTCTCGGAATTGGCGCGCAAGAAAAGGCCCGCGCAAGATGGTCAGGGCAGTCCCTTATCCATGAATGCGTGCTAGATTCGCTGATGGTTGAGCGCTCAGCAGATAAGGTCCGCGAAGGGGTCGATGCACTGTATCGCTCGGAGTCGCGACGAATCCTTGCCACATTGATCCGCCTCCTAGGGGACTTCGACCTTGCTGAAGATGCGCTGCACGACGCGTTCAGAGCCGCATTGGAGCAATGGCCGAAGGA
>DATDAX010000263.1:0-13081 GCA_036525175.1 Terrimicrobiaceae bacterium
ATCGAGCTGCAGTTCTACGAGCGCGGAGGCGGCTCGATGTGCGGCTGCAGTGGAGCTACCCAGGGCAAGCGACCCAAGCTATCCCGCAGAGCCGGCTTCATTCAAACTGATGCAGCAGGATTGTGCGTGTTTCCAAGCGCGCCATTGTGGCCGCGCTTTGTTCCGGGCCAACAGTCCTACGCGACTGCTGCGATCCGCGTGGACTCAAGCTCCTCCAACGCGCGGCAGGTTCGGGCGGTGGCACCGTAGTGCACTTCGAGGCATCGGGCTCCATTGGCCGCAAGCTGGCTGCGCTTCTCCGCATGAGAAAGCAGTTTTCTAAACTGTTCTTCGAGTGCAGCGCCGTCTGCGACTTGGGAGGCGCCGCCCTCGCGCACAAGTTGGGCGGCCAGTGAGGAAAAGTTCTCCATATTCGGTCCAAAAACGACCGCTTTTCCTGCGGCGACCGCCTCGGCTGGATTCTGGCCCCCGTGGGCGGTCAGACTTTTGCCCACGAAAACGACCGTTGCTTGATCATACCAGTCGCGCAACTCGCCGGTGGTATTGACAAGCAGAGTGTCCGGATTCATTGAGTTACGATCCTCGTTTGCTCGAAGTGCCACCCGGAGGCCAAGTCTGTCGAGTTGCTCCCGGACCTCCCTCCAGCGTTCGGCATGCCGGGGAACGACCAAATAAAAGAGGTCTGGAAAGTCTCGCTTCAATCGAACCACAATCTCACCGATTAACGTTTCCTCGCCCGAATGCGTGCTTCCCGCCAGGACGATCGGTGCAGATTCTCCGACCCCGAGCTTTGCCAGAATCTTTCGAAAATCCTGAGGGGAGCGGTTGTCGTCCGTCTGGTCATCAAATTTAATGCTGCCGGTGCAGAGGATTTTTCGTGCAGCCACGCCCAAGTTTTCCCACCGCTCTGCGTCGGCCGGTTCCTGAACGCAGAGAAGATCGAGTTGGTTGAATATAGCGGCAGTGAGCGGCCGAATCATTCGATATCGGGATTCGGAGCGTTTGGAGAGTCGTGCGTTCACGAGGGCCAACGTGGCACCCTGAGCCTTTGCCTCGGCGGTGAGATTCGGCCACACTTCGGCTTCGACAAGGATGAGCCGTCTCGGGCGAATCAGATGAACCGCGCGCCTCGCCGTCCAAAAGAAATCCACGGGGTTATAAATCGCTTCAAAATGGTCGCCCGATTGCTTGCTTGCCAGCGCATATCCGGTCGACGTCGTTGTGGAAAGAACCACGCGAAGCCCTGGATCACGGCTCGTCAACTCACGGATCAATTTCAAAGCAATCAAGACTTCGCCGACACTTACAGCATGCACCCAAGTCCATCCTCCGCGTGAAAGCTTTCGGCGGACCCGCGGTGAGTAGATTGCAAATCGCTGGCCAAACTTGTGGCGGTACTTGCCCCGCTTTAGCATGCGGAAGAGAAAACTCGGCAGCAGCGCGAGCAGGACGAAGGGAAAAGCAAGGTTATAGAGGAGTCGGACCGCGGTCATTCAGGCGGGGATGTAATACGCAACCTCACTTTCGCCATACCGGCGGACGCGAACAAGCGAAACGGTGCCTGTTTCTGGTTCTTTGCTTCCGGCAACCCGTTCAAGAATAAACATGCCGCCAGGACGCAGAGCGCGCGCCAGCGTCGGGAGATGAAGCAGTTCGCCGGCGAAATCGCGATCCTTGGCCGACTTTCCGTAGGGTGGGTCCGCGAATATCAGGTCGTAACCACCTTCGGCGTAGAGCTCGAGGAATTTCAGCGCGTCCATCGCCTGCACAGAGGCTTCGAGCCTGGCGCGGCGAAGATTCTCGCGTATGCATTCCACGCAGCGCGGGTTAACATCCACGAAAACTGCGGAAGCCGCGCCCCGACTTAGCGCCTCGATGCCTATCGCACCGGAGCCGGCGAAGAGGTCCAGCACCAGAGCTCCCGGAACGGCATCGCCCAGACTCGAGAAAATTGCTTCGCGGACGCGATCCATCGTCGGTCGGATGGCGGGGGACGGCGCGCTAAGATGCAGGCCGCGAGCTTCGCCGGCTATGACGCGCATGGGAGTTTCAGTTGCCCTCTGCTTCCTTCTTGTCGTCAGCCTTCTGTGGGGCGCCTGAGCGCAGGATGTTCATGAGCATGCCCCCGACGTCTTGTCCGACTTTCGCACCGATCAGCTTGTCAATCAGGTCTGTTCGCGGGTTGTCGATTCGACCCGTCACCGTGAAGGGAAGCTGACGGTACTCGGGATCCTCCGAATCCACAAAATTCTTGCTTAGCACACCTTTGAGTTGCTGCTGGAGTTTGCGGTTGACGAGCAGGCTTGCCTCGAGGTTCATCTTCCCATTGAAACGAACCGGCCCGTTACCGCGGAGGATGAGATTGTCGGACTTCAATATGACGTCATCGACTTGGACGCGCTCATCACGAATCGTTGCGTCGATTCGAGCATCGCTAAGCTTGAGCAACTGAAGTTCGTCGATCTGAAGAAGTTCGCCCAGCTTGACGAGAAATTCAACGGGCCTGAGCCTCGCAGAAACAAGCTCGAAATGTCCTGTCCCGGTAAGCGACGCGCTGTCGCGCGGATCGCCGCTGAGATCAAGCGAACCCTGAAGAGAGCCCTCTGTCTTCCCCTGTTCGATCTGGGCATCCTCAGCAAGCTTCCGCAGAAGCACCCCCGTGACCTGCAGTGCGAGCTCGAACGACGGCTGCTCACTAGTCTCGACGCGGTACTTGCCGGCAAGCTTGCCTCCTGCGAGCGTCCCCTCAATATCCGGCAAATCGAGGGTCTTGCCGTCCCAGGTAAATGCGCCACCAACTTTACGCGGCTTGAGCGAACCGAAGAAATTGGATCGTCCGATCTCGAACATCCCGGTCGCAGAACGGTCCGGCGCGACGTTCGCGCTGATATCTGTTTTCTCCAGAGTGACGATGGCACGGTTCTTCGCATTCAGGAAGACGATGCTTCCTCCGCGAAGACGGGCATTCTGGAGCTCCGCCTTGAAGGAGATTCCTTTTGTGGCGGTCGCAGCGGGTTCCTTTGGGGCCTCCACAGCCTCCGCACGCTTGGCGCCCAGCGGAAGGACCCAATCGCCATTTTCAAGCTGACGAACGATCACTTTCGGCTGAAAGAGTGTGCATTCGGTGATTACAAAACGCCCTTCCATGAGCGGGCGGAGGGAGAAGCGAATTCGCAAAGCCTCGGCTTCGACAAAATTGGTGTTGGGATTCGCTGGATCGGGTACGCTGATTCCGCGAATAACAAGGCCGCTCCACGGCAAGTACATGGAGCTCCGAATCTTGACTTCGGTTCCCAGCGAACGTTGCGCGGAGTCGCGAATACGCTGCTGGACTCCACCAGATTGAAGGTAAAGATTCACGCAAAGCAGGACGATCGCAGCCAACGCGACGACGCCGGCCACCACAAAAAGAAATCTCTTGGCAAAAATGAACACGCGGGGAAGCTACGTAACTTTTCCGGAATGTGAAGCGTGAACAAGAGTCAGAAAATTCTCGTCATCTTGAACCCGGCCGCTCGGGGTGAGCGTGCCAAAGCGTTGCGCGACAAGATTGCATCGCTTTCGCACCATGTCCTCGTGCGAAGCACAGGTTCTCCCGGCGACGCCAGGGCTCTGGCAGCCCGCGCTGTGACTCAGGGATACGACACCATCGTGGCGGCGGGCGGAGATGGAACCATCAATGAAGTCGTCAATGGCATCGCTGGAACGGACGTTCAATTTGGGATCCTTCCGGTTGGGACGATGAACGTGTTCGCGACCGAACTGGGAATCCCTCAAAACAACCTTGGCAAGGCCTGGCGGGTGATCGAGGAAGGGGTTTCGCGCTTGGTCGACCTTCCTCGAGCCAACCAGGAGTACTTCGTCCAACTCGCTGGCGTGGGCCTCGATGCCGAAGTGGTCCGCCAGACGACGCCGGACTCCAAGAAAGCCCTGGGACCGATGAGTTACCTTCTCACGCTTGCTCAAGTTGCCTCCCGCCAACCGCCGAAGATCCTTATCGAGCCTGTGGATGGCGCTACGCGCGAAGGCAGCTTTGTGCTGGTCGGAAACGGCCGCCTCTACGGAGGTCCTTTCGTCCTTTTTCGAGACGCGCGGCTCGACGATGGGCTTCTCGATGTATTGGTTTTTCAGAATCAAAGCCATTGGGATCTTATCCGATACTTTCAAGCAATTGTCTTCGGCAACCACCCGGCGCTTCCTGATGTGGAGTACTTTCAGAGCCGCGGCCTTCGGCTTACGAGCCGCGAGCCTGTGCCGGTGGAGATCGATGGGGAACTGACCGGGACCTTGCCATACGAGTTCGGTTTCTCGATCGGCAAATTGCGGGTCCTTGTTCCCCGGGCATTGGACACGGAAAACAAATCCGCATAGATTTTTGCCGATGACGGAAAAGCGGAGGTGGGTCAGCGCGGTTGGGGTTCTCATTGCGTTCAACGTCGGTGTTTTTCTTTATCGCTTGCTGAGACCGGACCTCAACGAACGGCTGCTGGAGCTTTACGCCCTAAGCGGTGCAGGTATCGAGGAAGGCCGCTGGTGGCAACTCCTGACCCACGCGTTCTTGCACGGGAACATCTGGCATCTCCTTTTCAATATGGCCGGACTTTGGTTTGCGGGTCGGATCGTGGAACGGGTAATGGGAACAGGTCGGTTTCTCGCCCTTTACATCGCATGCGCGGTCGCCGGAGGACTCGCCCAGTTGCTTTTGGAAGGGGGTAGCTCTCTCCTGTTGGGTGCGTCCGGGGCGGTTTGCGGTGTCATCCTAGCCTTTGCCACAATATTCCCGGAGGCGCAAATTGTGATGCTTTTGTTTTTCGTGGTCCCGTTGCGGTTTCGGGCAAAATATTTGGGTTGGGGCCTGACAGGATCTTCGTTTTTGTTTTTTCTCGTAGGCTTTGAGCCATGGATTGGGCATGCAGCGCATTTGGGAGGATGCGTGACGGGATATCTTCTTGCACGATTTAATGGCTACGGCGTTCCAACCGCTCCCGAACGACTTCTCAAGAAGTGGGGTTCCTCGCGGGCGACTTGACCGTTTGGTGGCTGCTCGATACGGGCGGGCGTTCCTTTCGCGCAGGGCACCCTGCAGGCTTGTACGCCACCCGTCCAATAAGGCATATCCGCGGATGAATTCCAGCGACCGCGTGGCGTTCGGATGCGAAAGGCGCCGGTCGCCTGAGTCCGCAATCTGGGCTAACTGACCTTCCGAAGCTGAATGGAATCGAAGCGGTCGCTTCCGGTCAGGATGTCAGTAAAAATGACCAGTTGGGTGCCAATCTGAACCAGTCCCCGGTTAAGCAAGAGTTTCTCGGCCTCCGCGACCGTATGCTCGGGATCGAGGTCGAATCTCATCACAATGGGAAGGGTTGCCCAATTCAATGTCAGGCGGCGCGCAACCTCTTCGCTCGGCGTAAAAGCGTATATGGTAGCCTGTTCCGGTCGAAGTTGGCTGAAATGGTCGGCCATGTAGCCGCGCCGTGTGAAAACAACGATTTTCGACTCCGGAAGGGCGTTTGCGAGTTCAACTGCGGACCGGACGGCCTTGTGACGGATACTCTGGGTCTCAGCTTCTCCGTGAAATCCCGCCCCGCCCGTTTGCTCCATTCTGCGCGCCACGCGATCGAAGACCTGCACGCATTCGATGGGGTACTTGCCGACGGTCGTCTCACCGCTCAGCATGATGGCATCGGCTTGTTCAAAGACAGCATTTGCCACATCGGTAATCTCCGCTCGGGTCGGAAGCGGATTCTCAATCATAGACTCGAGCATGTGCGTGGCGACGATCACCTGCCGCCCCCGCTGAATGCACCGCATAACAGTGCGGCGCTGGATGATGGGAAGTTCTTCCATCGGGCACTCAATTCCCAGATCACCTCGCGCGACCATGATCGCATCGCATTTCTCGATAATATCGTCGAGAACGCTCACCGCGTGCTGGTCTTCAATTTTCGCGATGACCCGCGCCTGACTGCCAAGTTCTCCAAGGACGCGCCTGAGCGCTTCGATGTCCGACGCCTGGCGACAAAAGCTCAAAGCCACGTAATCGACGCCCACGGATACCCCGAGCTCGATGTCCGCGAGGTCCTTCTCCGTGAGCGGCGGAAGATTGACCCTGACGCCGGGAAGATTGATATGGCGTCGCGATCCAAGAACGCCCTCTGTCAGCACCTGGCATCGGATGCGATGGTAGTCCTTGGAAAGGACTTTCATATGGATAACGCCATTGTCCACGAGCACTACGTCTCCCACGGAGATATCGTCAACGAGCCCCTCGTAGTTGACGTCGACGGAATGCACGTCCTCGCTGCGTTCGCCACGCACCGTGAATTCGAAGATGTCGCCGGGCCGAAGATTGAGTTTTGTCTTCAGGTCGCCGGTTCGGATCGCGGGCCCCTGGGTGTCGAGGAGAATTCCCGTCATGACGCCCAGCTCCGAGGAAATGGCACGAATTTCCTTCACCACGTTTCGCACCCAGTCGTGAGGAGCGTGGCTCATATTGAGCCGGAAGATGTTTGCGCCGGCCATAATCAGGGCGCGGAGCTTTTCGGGTGAATCGGTGGCTGGGCCAAGTGTGCAGATGATTTTGGTTTTTCGCATGGGTGTTTGGACTCGATGGTCCGATTTTTTTGCCTAGGCAATCTTGCGTGAACTGTGAGTGAACAAAGCAATTTCTATTCCGCTCGTTGGCGTCGTGTGACCCAGAGCGAAAAGAAGAAAATGAGAAGCAGAAGACAGCCCAAGGCAGCGCCGAAGGGCTGGTTGCGGCCGGAGGTGAACTGCTTATAGATGACGTCGCCTATGGTGGGAGGGTCGCCTCCACCCATGAGATTGGTGATGGCGAACATGGCGATTGATGGAATAAAGACGAGGAGCGCACCGGCTACGATGCCGGGCTGGGTGAGCGGAATGATGACTTGCGAGAACGCCCGCAGCGGCCCAGCTCCCAGGTCGTAGGCGGCTTCGATGAGCGCATTATCCAGGCGCTCGACGCTCGTGTATATAGGTAAGATCATGAATGGTAGATAGTTATATACCAAACCCAGCACCGAGGCGAACGGCGTATACAGGATCCCGATAGGCTCCGGGATGATCTTGGCCGAAACGAGGAACGCATTGAGCAGCCCTTCCTTGCTGAGGATCGTGATCCACGCGTAGGTGCGGATAAGGAAGCTCGTCCAAAAGGGGATCATCACGAGAGTGAGCAGAATGTTGCGCATTCTTTCAGAAGAGCGTCCGATGAAGTACGCCGCAGGATAACCGACGATCGTGCAAATGATGGTAGTCAACAGGGCATAGTTGACGGAGATGAGCAGTACCTTCAGCCACGTCCAGTCGAAGGCGCGGGCGTAGTTCTTGAGTGTGAAGGTGAAATGAATCGTCCCAAGACCTTTTTGTTCGCCCAGGCTTAATACGATGAGCACGACCGTCGGGACGATGACGAAGAGGATCAGCCAGACAAGGAGCGGTGTGAGCACCAGCCACGCAGGAAAACCAGGTCGACGTCTGAAGGCGGCGCCTGTTTGCAGGGACGTGGCTGTTGCCCCGGCTGCCATATCATTGCGCTTTCAGCGAGGTCACCAACTCGTCGATCTTGGTCGCCTGTTCGCCGATGTCCTTGAAGGTTTGCATGTTTGCGAGCTGATCCGCAGTGGGAAAACTCGCAGGATTGTTACGTTGTGCTGGCGTAAGAAGTTCGCGCGCCGCGACGTTCGGATTCAAGTATGGAAAGGCTTCAGACACCTTGGCGCTAATGTCCGGCCTGAGGATGAAATTAATGAAGAGCTCGGCGTTCTTGACATGCTTGGCCGACTTCGGAATGGCAAGACTGTCCACAAACAGATGGGCCCCCTCCGCCGGCACGACCCACTTGAATTTTTTGTCCTCGTTGAGCAAAATGGCGCCCTCGCCTGCCCAGACGACTCCCAAAGCGACGTCTCCATTTAGCAAGGCCGTCTTTGGGCTGTCGGAATCGAAGACCTTCACCAGGGGCAGCCATTTCTCGAGCACCGGCCTGACCTTTTCGAGATTCTCGTCGGACACTTCGTTGATAGGAATGCCCATACTCTCAAAGCCCCAGCTTACGATCTCGCGCGCATCGTCGAGCACGACGATGTTCTTGCTGAACTTTTCTTGAAATACGTCATTGTAGGTCTTGATATCATCCTGGACGAGCTCGGTATTAACGACGATCCCGACTGTCCCAGCCATGTAAGGAATCGAATATTTGTTGCCGGGATCGAACGACATGCTTGTGAACTCCGGCGCAATGTTCTTCATGTTTGGGATTGCCTGGCGATCGATAGGGGCGAGCATGTTTTCCTTGATGAGCCCTTCGATCACGTACTCGCTGGGCTGGATGAGATCATAGGTGCCACCACCCGCGAAAAGCTTCGCAAGCATCTCCTCGTTTGAAGCATACGTCTCCACCGAAACCTTGATTCCCGTCTCCTTGGTGAACGCGTCGACAATCGCTTGAGGAATATACTCGGACCAGCAGAAGATATTAAGATTCTTATCGGGGTCACCAGCCGGTTCGGCGGCTTGCGTGGGTGCTGGTGTGGGCGTAGCGGGCTGGCTTGCGGTTGGCGGTTGGGGCGCCTTTCCGCAGCTGGCGAGCGCCAGCACGGCGAGGAATGCGATCAACGAGTGTCGAGCGATTTCTTTCATGAGTTTTTTCGACGAGTAAGGAGCTCACTCAACAAAACAAGCACGATCGTTGCGATGACAAAAATCGTGCTCAGTGCATTAAGCTGAGGATTGAGACCCACCTTTGCCATCCCATAGACCTTGAGCGGAAGTGTCTGTGATTGTGCGCCGGTGGTGAAGACCGAAACGATGTATTCGTCCAGCGAAAGCGTGAAGGACATCAATGCGCCTGAGATGATCGACGGCATGAGGTAGGGCACGATGACAAGCCTAAAGGCCTGCGCGGGCGTTGCTCCCAAGTCCAGTGCAGCCTCTTCAAGGAAGGGATCCAAACCGTGGAGCCGCGCCTGGATACCGACCAACACAAACGGAAAACAGAACGTCGTATGAGCAATGATGAGCGTCGTGTACCCAAGCGGCATCCTTAAAAAATGCACGAATTCAGCGAGGAGGCTTGCCCCCATCAACACCTCGGGCATGACCATCGGTATGAAAATCAGCAAACCAATAGTGCGCTGAAAGGGAAATCGATACCGGTACAGCATCCATGCCCCGATGGTGCCCAGCAGCGTCGCGAGAATCGTTGTCGCGGTGGCAACGATGAGGCTGTTCTGAAACGCCGTAAGAAGTGTCCTGTTTCCAAAAAGTTCCGCATACCACTTCAGTGAAAAGCCTTCCCAACGGATGTTGAGACGCGAGCTGTTGAAAGAGAAGGCGACGAGCAGAAGGATCGGAATGTAGAGGAACGCGAACACGAGCGCCGTCCAGGCGCCAAAGATCCAGCGCTGAACCCGTTCGCCGCCGTGCTTCCTAGGGATGGGCCGTCGCCAGGAAGGAGTCATAGCGGCAGCTGCCATGAAGTTTATCCTATCGAATCGCAATCCTGGCGTCCAGAGATCCGCGATGTCCGCCTTGTGGCTGCAACCTGACCAACACGTATCTCGGCAAACGGGCATTCAAAGGGAGGCTCTCGTGTGCTTCTTGATCCGTCGGGCGCCTTGCTTCGATGGGGTCGCACCGATCGGTGAAGCGCGTTTTCTCCTTCCGGTTGGGGGTTCGCAGGCTATCCTCGGCGCATGCTAGTTGTTCATGTACACGTGAAGGTTAAGCCGGATCACGTTGACGCCTTTCGGACGGCGACGATTGCGAACGCACAGGCAAGCAGGAAGGAACCGGGAATTGCGCGCTTTGACGTTCTTCAACAGTCGGATGATCCCACGCGGTTCGTCCTCACGGAAGCCTATCGCACCCCGGAGGCCCCCGCAGCGCACAAGGAGACTGCCCACTACGCAACGTGGCGGGATACGGTCACCGAAATGATGGCCGAACCGCGGCAGAGCGTGAAATTCGCCAACGTCGACCCGCCGGATGTGGAGTATTGATCCTTCGTTTTGAAGGGTCTAGCCTCTTCCGTAGGGCTCAAAACTCTCGCGTGCTATGAGCGTTGACGCTTCCTGTTTGCCGGTTTGTCGTGCAGGCTGTTAAATAAGCCAACGATGGTTTACTCGCTTGACCAGATCGATTGGTGTGAGGTTCCGTTGGTACCGCCGATGCCTGATCCGGCATGGGAGAAGGCGTCCGCAACAGGCAAAGCCACGACCGGGGCAAAGTATCTCACGCCGGTACGCTGGCTTTTGCAGGCCGAAGAACTGATGCAGGTTCGTGTCACGCCCAACGTGCCGGTGGTTTTGGGCGGCTTGATAGGCCTGGTGGTGGCCATGGATAACTCATGCAGACATTGCTATGGGGCCTTTCGGAGCATGTTGAGAATCATGGGCTACTCCGAGGCGCTGATCCGGAGGCTGGAAGAGAGTCTCGCCACAAACGAATTGACAAAAAAGGAGAAGGCCGCGCTTGAATTCGCACGCAAGGTTTCGCGTTCGGCTCCGCGCCCGTCCGAAAGCGATCTTCAGGAACTCATGGCTGCAGGCTTTTCTGCCATCGAAATCGCTGAGATTGCTTATCTTGCCGGGATCAACGCCTGCGGCAACCGGCTCGCCACACTGATCGCCTTGCCACCTGATCCTTTGGAGGAGGTCGAGGCAAATTGGTTCACAAAGCTGAAGCGGCCATTCTCACGCAAGGACTTCCGGGCGTCGGCTTCCCGCGTTTTCAGCGCCCCATATCCTGCGGACTATTCCGGCCCGGGCAGGGGAATCCTCGAGGCGCTCAAGGGCTCTCCGGCCGAGGCAGCGCTCGCCACCGTCCTCAGCGGCGCATGGAATTCCAGTATTACCACCCGGCGCGTCAAAGCGCTCATCTTCGCTGTGGTGGCACGAGGCTTGAACTGTGACGCTTGCGAAGCAGAGGCCGTCCAAGCTCTGCGAGGCGACGGGTGGACCGATGCGGAGATCGAGCACCTCTTGACGTACCTTGCCTCTGAAAAACTCGATCCCTTCGAGCTAAGAGTCCTGCACTTCGCGCGGGAGACCGTCCGCTATCAGACCCGTCGCCTCCAGCAGCTCGCTCAGGATTTTGCGACAGGTCTCGAGCGGGATGTGCTGCTCGAGATCATCGGGCTGGTCGCGTACGCCAATGGCCTCGCGCGCATGAGCATCATGCTCCATCGATGTTGACTGCGACGGCGCGCTGGATCGGGGTTGCCGCGGCCTCGATTCTCGCAAACGCGGTCCTCGCCATCGCGCTCTCCCGCATGAGAAGAAGAGCGCAGTTCCTCGCAATTGCACGCGAAAAGGCTACACTTGATCTTCAGAATCTGCAGCAGGCCTTTCACCAGTTCGCACCGCAGCGCGTCGTCGAAGAGGTGATCAAACGTGGGGTGTCGACCTCGGGCGAGATACGCGAAGTCACAGTGCTCTTCGCAGATATTGTCGAGTTTACCGCCCTAAGCGAAACGCTGAGCCCGGAGACCCTCGTGCGCATGCTCAATGGCTACTTTGAAGCAGCCAGCACCGCCGTGACACACCATGGCGGCCACGTCGCCAAGTTCATCGGCGATGGCGTCATGGCCATTTTCGGCGCGCCAGAGAGCAATGTGTGGCATTCGCTTGACGCTGTGATCGCAGCGCTTTCCATGCGCGAGGCCATCGCCAGGTACAACCAGGAGCTGTGCAAGCAAAACCTTCCACCGCTCGATGTGCGCATCGGAGTTCATAAGGGAAACGTGGTGGCGGGTGTTGTTGGCTCGAGCGAGAATCTCGAGTACACCGTCATCGGTGATGTCGTGAATACCGCGGCGCGAATCGAAAGCCTCACCCGCAAGCAGGGAGTCGATATTCTCATCAGTGCTGATGTTAGGCCTGCGCTCGATAGCCGCTTCAAAGTGCGCGAACTCCCGCCCGAATACGTGAAGGGAAAGGCAGAGCCAGTTGTCACCTTTGCCGTGGAGGCATTTCGCGATCGTTAGGCTCCGAAACCTCGGCAATAGCCACTTTAATAGGAAGTCTTCAGAAGTCGCGCCTAAATGGTTGGAACACGTGTCAACCTGGGTCAGCAGCCCGAAAGCTCGTTCTTAGGCATAGCGCGTAGAAGGCAGCATGTCCTTCGCGAGACGAGGCGCGCGAGCTTGCGAAGGCAAAGTGGCTCGACGGTCGTCGCTCAGGAGACAGACAGGTCCCCTGTTCTCTGGATGTTTGCTGCGAGCCACGCAGAGTTATCCGGAGAGACTCGCAGGCGCCGGACGAACACGGAACGGACCGCTCGCAGCTAAGGGTTTTAACCTATTGGAATAGATAGCGGTCGACAAGGTCGGCGCCCAGAGCGCTAACGGAACGGCGGGTTGCCAAGACGCCTCATCCAGGGTCCACGGGCCCGCTTTCCTCAGCCGGTAAGGGCTTTACTTTGTGCTAGGTGCGGCACCCTCGTCCAAGGAGCAGGAGAAGCAGGAGCAGGATAAGAAGGCGGCCGCCGCCGCGCCTTACGGGAGCGCGGTTTGACGAAGCGTGTGTTAGAAGCTATTGGCTCGGAAGCCCCAAGAAGTGCGCAATTGAATTAGTAATTGTCACTTGGTTTCTCGATGCTTGACTCTTACCATACGGAAACAATTCGACGGTTGCGAAGGTTCGAATCTATACGTTCGACGATGAAGGCTCTGCATTTCCTTGTTCTGATGCCCTTGGTTGCTTTAGGGGAAGAGATAAAGCCGTTCGATCGGCTTGGCAGAGAGAATGTGACGATCCGAGCTCAGCACGTAAGCGGGGGTAACTCAACAGATTACCGGTATAAAGCAGCTTGGGGGAGCTACGTGAGAACGGTCACGTCCTTCAAAGACATTGAGGTTACGATTGTGCAGCCGCGCAGACAGAAGCATTCGCTCAAGCTGGAGTTCTTTTTTGTCATAAAGGGAGACAGTCGCTATGCAAAAAGGGCCGGAGAAGCTGACTTTCCCGAGGGCGAGGGCAGTGCTGTCTTTAGTACCTCCACCCGTCAAAGGCAGGAGCGGTGGGTTTATGTCGGCGTGTACGGCCAATCCGGTGAA
>DATDAX010000264.1:0-17702 GCA_036525175.1 Terrimicrobiaceae bacterium
GAATCGCTCGCGCAACCACGCCACCATGCGATCATCCTTCTCGACGAGCGTGAGCAAGACATCGTCGCGAATGAGTACCTCCGTAAGAGCACCCAGCCCGGGGCCGATCTCCAAAACATGGTCGCCCGACTCGATGCCTAGTCGCCCGACGATCCAGCGGGCCAGATTCATGTCGTGAAGAAAGTTTTGACCGAGGCTCCGTAGCGGCCGCCTTCCAAGGACACTTAGCGCATTCTGGATTTCCGTGCGTGTCATCGACTTCGAACAGAGAATTCCTGAGTCATTCACAAAAGACCAGTGAACAAGTAATCCAAGAACGCACGTTTTGTTCTCAAGTTATTCACAGGGTTGGCGATCTCCGGAAATGTGAGAAAATCCTCGCTTGAGGCAGGGTGCGATATGAGGCAGCGTATCAATCCGTCGAAATGAAAAAGTCCGGTTGCGCCATCATTGCACTCTTCCTTGCTCTTTGTGCGAGCATGTTCGTCAACCTGCTGCTTTTTGCGGCTCTCGTTGGAGTGCGCGGCACCACCAACGTTGCGTCGGTTCGGGCGCTCCGTGAGAAGGACTTCGAGGAAGTCGTCATCAGGGACGGCGAGACTGCGGGTCAGAAGATTGTGGTAATTCCTTTGGAGGGCATAATCGCGCACAATCAAGCCGGCGATCTTGGTGACGACATGGTGCAGGGATTCAAGAACGCCCTTGAGCAGGCCCGCGCGGATGCTCAAGTCAAGGCGGTAGTGATCTCGGTGGACAGCCCCGGCGGTGAAATCACAGCCTCCGACGTCCTGTACAACAGTCTCAAGGAATTCAGCAAGGAGAAGCCCACCGTGATTTACTTCAACTCCATCGGAGCCTCCGGCGCATACTATGCTGCGTGTGGAGCGAACTATATCATGTGCAACGCAACGACCTTTACCGGCTCGATTGGCGTAATCATCTCGACGCTCAATTACCGCAGTCTCTTCGGCAAGGTCGGTCTTGAATCGGTCGTTTTTAAGAGCGGTAAATTCAAGGATATGCTCAGCGGAGCGCGAGAGATGACGCCGGAGGAGAAAGCTTACGTGGAAGGTCTGGTGATGCAAAGCTACGACCGCTTTGTCGGCATTGTGGCCAAGTCACGAAATTTGGACGAGCAAAGTCTTCGACTCGGGGTGGCGGATGGACGGATCCTGAGCGGAACGGATGCGTACGCGGCGAAACTCGTCAATCAACTCGGATATGTGGAGGATGCTTTCACCAAGGCACGCGAACTAGGTGGGGCGCCGGGGGCGCGGATCGTTCGCTACAAGCGACCTTTGAGCCTGAGAAACTTGTTGCGAATGTTTAGCGAGACGAAGGCTCCTTCGATCAAGGTCGACATCCTTGAAGGGATTCCCCGGCTTGAAGCCGGGCGGGTCTACCTGCTTCCGCCTTTCTTCGCACCCTAGCTGCCAGTCTAGTGGAACTACTTTTCTCCGGAGTCCTCAGCCTTGGCAGCGTGGCGTATTTTCACCGTCTCGCCACGAAATCAGATTCGCAATCCCGATCGCAGGCCGTCGTTCAAGAATATGGATTGGCCGACATCGTATTCACTACTTTTCTGGTGCTATGGTTTCTAACGAATATCGTGGGTTCAGCCAACCGCGTGATCGAGTTGAATACGCACATGTTAATTGTCGGAGCGATCTTTTCTTTATTGCTGATCGCCATTGTGCTCAGTTTTCTGATCCTCCGAGCCCGGAATCCCCTTGATTTATTTGGACTTCGCGGCGTTGGCTTCACGCGCAATCTCAGTGCGGCTTGCGTGGGTCTGCTGGCGGCAATGCCGGCGGTTTACTTCATTCATTCCCTATGCCTGCTCCTCCTGGGCGCGGATGCAGAGCCCCAGCCGCTGCTCCAGTTCCTTGCCCAGAATGCGAGCTTGCAGGACAGGCTGCTATTGATCGTGACGGCACTGGTCTTAGCTCCGGTCGCCGAAGAACTGATCTTTCGCGGCTATGTTTTTGGAGTACTTCGCCGCTACACGGGGCGCTGGTGGGCAATGGTGGTCAGTGCGTTGGTTTTCTCGGCCATTCACGCTCATATTCCCTCACTGGCGGGACTGTTCGTCCTCGCCGTGGCTCTGACATTGGTTTATGAAGGAACGGGTTCGTTGTGGGCGCCCATACTCATGCACTCCCTGTTCAATGGCATCACCGTAGTTTTCACCCTTGCATGGCCGGATCTGGTGAAATGAAACTTCGGGATCTCAGCGAGGACAGACTACTGGATATCCTCCTTCCGGATCTTCCCCTTGGGCGAAATGCCGTTGTGGGTCCGGGCGACGATTGCGCGGTTGTCCGTGGGCTTGGCGATCGAATGATGCTGCTCCTGAAGACAGATTGCATCGTTGAAGGCATCCATTACCTTCCCGAAGATGATCCCTCCAGAGTGGGATGGAAGGCACTTTGCCGGCCGATGAGCGACGTCGCCGCGATGGGCGGAGAACCGCTCCACGCGCTCCTAAGCGTCTTTTCCCCTGAGGATCGTCCCGTTGCATACTGGAAGTCGTTTTATAAGGGGCTTACCAAGGCGGCAAAGCGCTTCGGAGTCGGCATTGTCGGCGGGGAAACCTCCCGCTCGCGATGCGCGGCCGTATCCGTCTCAATCGTGGGCCGCGTCGAGGCTGGGCGTTTGATTCTGAGGTCCGGCGGGCAGCCCAATGATATCCTCTTTGTCACAGGGACGCTCGGTGGCTCGCTTGGCGGGCGGCATCTGGATTTCGTCCCGCGCGTCGCCGAAGGGCGGTGGCTGAGTGCTCATGGATATGCACGCGCGTTGATGGACCTCAGCGATGGCCTTGCTGCAGACCTCCCGCGCCTTGCCTCGGCAAGCAAATGCGGTTTTCAGATCGATCCCGCAGCGCTACCAAGAACACGCGGGTGTGACAGCACACAGGCGATGTCGGATGGCGAAGACTACGAACTGTTGATGGCAGTTGCTCCTCGACTGGTCGACCGGCTGCGTCGCGGATGGCAGGCGATGTTTCCAAACGTTCGGCTGACACGGATCGGTGAGCTGACAGAACCCGGCACTTCATCTACCGCATTGCCGAGGGGTTTCGACCATTTTTTGGGTTGCCAGAAACGCTCAGGTAAGGCGACCTAGTGGCAATGCCGAAGGAAACTTCCAGACTGGCCGGGACGAAGCGAGCTGCCCGGCTGGGGGAGGCGAAGTTGGACGTCTGGACAGCACTTATTTCCGTCTTTTAATGATCCGGCTCAGGTATCATTTGCCCGGCACACCTCCGGCGACGCTGGTTTCCCACGCGCCGAAAGCCGGCCCGTCCGTCATCACGCTCATCCAGTATGACAACGAGACGATCTTCGAAGGACAGTTTGAGACCTTCGAAGCCTTGATGGAGCGCTTCGATGCTTCCATGACCAATTGGATAAACGTGGATGGTTTGTCTGATGTCGAACTGTTGCGAAAGCTGAGCGAGCGCTTCAAAATCCATCCCCTCGCCCTCGAGGACGTTCTGAATACGACCCAACGACCTAAGGTCGAACACTACCATGATCACTTTTTTATCGTTAGTGAAATGATCTATGAAGAGGCAAAAGGAAGGATTGCCCTTGAACAGCTAAGCATTTTTCTTGGCGACTGCTTTGTCCTGACGATTCAAGAGGAGAGTGAACACGATGTCTTCGAGCAAGTTCGCTCTCGCCTGCGCGCCGGCCGCGGCTTCGCACGCAAGATGAAAGCGGACTATCTTGCATACGCCTTGCTCGACGCCACTGTGGACCAATTCTATCCGATTTTGGAGTCGCTTGGTGACTCCATTGAGTCGATCGAGGAGCAACTACTGCATAAGCCTTCGCGGGAGTCCCTCCACAGACTTTACGAACAAAAGCGCCTCTTGCTGCAGCTTCGCCGCACTGCCTGGCCTCAGCGAGAGATTTTCAATACCCTCGTTCGCGACGATTCGGGTTTGATCCTGAAGGAAACGCAGGTCTTTCTTCGAGACTGTTACGACCATACTTCGCAAGTCATAGACATTCTGGAAAACTTCCGTGACCTCTGCACCGGCCTCATGGACGTTTACTTATCCAGCCTTGGCTTTCGTACCAATGAGATCATGCGCGTGCTGACGGTCATTTCGAGCATCTTTATTCCGCTGACCTTTCTTGCGGGCGTCTACGGAATGAACTTCAACACCCAACTACCATGGAACATGCCCGAACTGAACTGGCCCTTTGGCTATGTTCTTTGCCTTGGCCTCATGGCGTGCATAGCTGCTGGCATGATCCTTTTCTTCAAGCGTAAGAAGTGGCTGTGAAGTCCATCCTGATTCTCACTGCCAGTTTCGGAGAGGGGCACAACGCTGCTGCGCGCAATCTTCACGAGGCCATCCTGGCGGTATCCCCCGAGACAAGTTGCGTCGTCAGCGACGTCTTTCGCGACGCGTACGGCTGGATGATCCGCATGCTCGAGAAGGGCTATCTGTCTGTCATCAACCACTTCCCTTATCTTTGGCAGACGGCTTTCGACGTCATGGATCGCACGCGTATCGTCGAGCAGCACATCGGCATATACGGAGCTGCAGCCCGGCGACTAGGCCGCCTCATTGTTCAGAACCAACCGTCTGTCGTAGTTTCCACGTATCCCGGTTGCAACCATCTTCTCGATTTCCTCTACCGCAACAGGCTGAAACGTCCGTTTAAGTTGGTAACGATCATCACCGATTCGCTGACAATCAATTCGGTCTGGCACCGTGCTCAAAGCGACTACTTCCTGGTTGCGAACGATGTGACCGCAGACATCCTCGCAAAGGCGGGAGTGCCAGGGCAGAAAATCCGCACCTTCGGTTTTCCAGTTCCAAGAATATTTGCGAGCCTCAACGGGTTGCGCTCCGTCCCACCCTCCGACGGCCGCTGGCGCGTCCTTTATGTGGTCAATTCAGGTCGCCATATCGCCCCGGAGATTACGAGACGTCTACTCACGCTTGACGAGATAAGCCTCGCGGTAACCACAGGGCGCGATGAAGATCTGGCCCGACGAATCTCCGCTCTCTCGGCCGCGGAGGGAAGGAAGGTTGAGGTCTTTGGCTGGACTCCGGACATGCCTCGACTCATGGCGGAAAGCCATCTCCTTATCAGCAAGGCAGGCGGCGCGACGGTGCAGGAATCACTTGCCGCGCGAACGCCTATGATCATCACACAGATCGTTCCCGGCCAAGAGGCGGGAAACGCCCGTCTCATCCTCGACAAGGAGGCGGGCGCTCTGGCCACGACACCTCTCAAGATTTCGGAAACCGCACGCAGAGCGTTTGCCAACGGAGCGCGGGAATGGATCAAATGGCAGCAGGCCGCCGCTTCCCTTGGCCGACCCGCGGCTGCTGACGAGACCGCCCGCTTCGTGCTTGGTCTGGCATAGGCCTGCATCAGGCGACCGTACGACTTTCATGTTTCGCAGTAACGATCTCCGGCATCTCCGAGTCCCGGAACGATATAGGCGCGTTCATTCAGCTTCTCATCAAGCGCGGCAAGGTACACGGGCACTTCAGGGTGCTGTCTTTTGAAATGCTGGGCTCCCGGTACACAGCCGATCAATGCGATGAGCCGAAGGCGCACGGCACCACCAGCCTTCAACTTGGCCGCCGCGTCCGCGGCGCTATTGCCAGTGGCCAGCATGGGATCAACAAGGAATACGTCGGAGTCCGCGAGATCCCGTGGAGCCTTGAAATAATAGCTCATCGGCTCGAAGGTCGTCTCGTCCCTGTAGGTGCCCACATGGCCAAGTCGCGCTTGCGGGAGAACATCCAGCATGGCCTCGGCCATTCCAAGCCCCGCCCGGAGGATTGGCACAACAGTCAGGCCCTTTGAAAGGCGATGCCCCTTGCATCGCTCGATCGGAGTCTCGACGTCGATGTCCACAACCTCGAGATCGCGCGTTGCTTCAAAGGCGAGCAGAGCAGTCAACTCGTGCAACGTGCGTCGGAAAAGCTCGGTCGGCGTTTCCTTGTTCCGCAATATCGTCACTTTGGCTTTAACAAGAGGATGATCGACTATGGTGAAGCCGGGCAGGCGTGGCTTAATCATGCCAGGGAGAGTACATGATCGCTGGGAAGAGGACAGAACACAGTAAACACCCTGGTCGGTGCTCCCAGGCAATTCCATTTGCCCGGTGGGCAACAGCATCTATCTCATGCGTGACATGCGCGGATTTTTCAACAGACTCTTGAGGAAAAACATGAAACCGAAAGTAAAATGGGGTGTTCTCGGCGTCGCGGAAATCGCCATGAGAAAAGTCATTCCGGCCATGCAGCAGGGAGAATGCTCGGAGGTCGTGGCTATTGCGTCGAGGGATATCGAAAGAGCACGATCAGCCGCAACAAAACTCGGAATTCCAAAAGCCTACGGATCTTACGAGGACCTTCTCTCGGATCCGGACATTGAAGCCATTTACAATCCCCTCCCCAATCACCTCCATGTCCCATGGTCGATCAAGGCTGCCGAAGCCGGCAAGCATGTTCTCTGCGAAAAGCCGATCGGTCTTAGTGTGCAGGAAGCCAAGGTGCTTCTCGAAGCGCGTAATCGAACGGGCATGAAGATTGGCGAGGCTTTTATGGTGCGTACGCATCCCCAATGGCGAAAAGCTTTCGAACTGATCGCGGCGGGACGCATTGGGCCGGTCCGATCGGTAATGGGATATTTCAGCTATTACAACCGAGATCCCAAAAACATCCGTAACGTCCCGGAATATGGCGGCGGCGCACTTATGGATATTGGCTGCTACCTGATCTATGTCTCTCGCCTCGTTTTCAACGAAGAACCATCGCGGGTCTGCGGACTCATCGAATTCAACCGCGAAACGGGGACGGATATCCTGAGTTCTGCGATGCTCGATTTTCCGGCGGGCCAGTCGGTCTTCACTTGCAGCACGCAGGTTGTCGCATATCAAAGGGTGCAGATCCTTGGCACTGAGGGCCGAATCGAGATCGAGATACCATTCAACGCTCCGCCTGACAAACCTTGCCGGATCTTTGTCGACGACGGCGTCGATATGTCAGGCCGAAGCGCGGAGGTCTTGGATTTCGAAGTTTGCAACCAATACACCATTCAGGGAGATTTGTTTTCGAAGAGCATTCGCGACGGCGGCGAACTGCCGGTTTGCCTCGAGGGGTCGATTCAAAACATGGCCGTTATCGAAGCGGTTTTGCGGTCCGCCAAGTCCAGCCAATGGGAAAGACCCTCGGTCTAGCGCCAAACCCTTGAAGGCACGTTGCTGCTAAACCCTCACGGGCCTCTGCTCCGCATCCGACTTGAAGCAAGCGTCGAGAATCTTCTGGATCTCCGCGCCGCGCGCGAAGTCAGGCTGATCCTGTTTGCCGGTCAAGATGGACCTGACGAAGCGCTGGTAGTTGTTGGGCACCGGTGCTGTCTTGACGTCCTTCCATAGACCCTTATCCAGATCCTTCCCCGCACTTATGCGGTATGCATCCGTGGCCCGTTCGGAATCGATCTCCACGGAGCCCTTTGTGCCCGAGATTTTGAGGTAAAGGCGATTGATGTGACCGCCGGCCCATCGGGTCGTGTGGATAGTGCCAAGCGCCCCGTTCTTAAACTCGATGCTAAGAACGGCTGAATCATTCGCATCAAGGACATACTCACCAACGCGATCCCGCGGAGCCTTCCGGAAAGCCTTCAACCGGCAATAAACCGATGAGATATGGCCAACCGGGTAGGTGGCAAAGTCAATGATGTGCACACCCACGTCGCCGAGCGCGCCCTTGCTCCCATGTGATGAGGAGAGGCGCCAGAGCCAGGTTGGAGTCGTGCGCCAGTCGCCCCAGATCTTGCTGGGAAGCCAGGACTGAAGGTAGCTCGCCTCGACATGTCGCATCTCGCCCAACCCACCGCGCTGCACAAGGGCCGAGACAGCCTGAATGCACGGCCAGTCCCGATACGACAGGTTGACCATATTAATCAGGCCGGCCTTTTGTGCCACGGAGACCATACGCCGCGCGTCCGGGTAGTTTAGAGCGAGAGGTTTCTCACACAGAACATGTTTGCCCGCCTTCAGGCACTTGATAGAGAGTGGAGCGTGGAACCCGTCCGGGGTGACATTGCTCACCGCGTCGATATCCGTTCGCGCGAGCACGTCCTCCAAATTGGTGTAAGCGGTGGGAATGCCGTGCTTTTTGCAGAAGGCTTCAGCGCGCGTGCGATCCACGTCGACCGCGGCCAGGATCTGGCAATTGGCGACCTCACGAAATCTCTCGGCGTGATAATCAGCCATCCGCCCGGTGCCGAGAATGGCGAGACGTACGACTTTCTTACTCTTGATCATGACACAGTTAATAAGGGATTACTTGTAACCTACCGCGGAACGGGAATGCGCCTCAGGATCATCCGGAAGCGCCTCGAGCGGAGCGGAGTTCGGGCAGGCGTCCGGAATGCGAACCGAAGGACGAGCCCAGTCCACGGCATTCAAAATAACTCGCTGAACCTGAGGATGTTGGTACGTGGGGTACGTCTCATGGCCGGGACGGAAGTAAAAAATGCGTCCGTTGCCGCGATACCACGTGCAACCACTCCGAAATACTTCGCCTCCAGTAAACCAGGAGATAAAGATCAGCTCGTCCGGCGCCGGAATGCCAAAGGGCTCGCCGTACATTTCTTCGGCCGGAATCTCGAAGTACTCGCCAATGCCCTGCGCGATGGGGTGCGCCGGCATCACATTCCAAACACGCTCCTTGTCGTTGGCTTCGCGCCACTTCAGAGAGCAGGTGGTGCCCATGAGAGCCTTAAAGAGCTTTGCGTAGTGTCCGGAATGAAGGACAACCAGGCCCATGCCTTCGAGGACACGCCTTTTCGCGCGCTCGACAATCTCATCATTCACATCGCCGTGCGCCATGTGACCCCACCAGACCAGGACATCGGTTTTATCAAGAACGGATTCCGTGAGACCGTGTTCCGGCTCATCGAGAGTCGCAGTGCGCACCTCAATATCGGGCCCGCGCAGGAAGGCGGCGATCGACTCGTGCATACCCTGCGGATAAATTTCCGCGACGCGAGGGTTCTTCTTCTCATGGCGAAACTCGCCCCAAACAGTAACGTGAAAAGGATTAGACATACGAATTTTCCGTTTCAACTATGCCCAGCTATTACTCCTTAGGCAATCGAGACAAGTTGCATTTGTCTGCGATTAGTAGTAAAAATCTGACATCATGCTGGCGATCGCGAAAGATCTCGAGCGCGTGTTGGGGTCCTTGCGGGCCGGCCGCTTGAAGATTCGCATTCCGCAACAGGTGGGACTTTTTCAGCGCAGGCCGCGCTCTTTCTTTCACGCGACTCCGGAGTTGTTCATACAAACCGGCGGTGGAACCGACTTCGAATGTCCCGGCGACAGTTTCCGACTCCGTAGCGGGGAAGTCTGCGTGATGCCTAGCGGTGTGCCGCACGCTGAGACGCCGCGCAACCTGCGAACTCCCTACGGTGTCCTCGTCTGCATGCACGCGAGGGACGGATTTATCATTCAGCGTGCGGCATCGACGGCAGAAAGCGAGATCGTGGCTGTCGCCACCGAACACCTCTCGAGTCCGCGGGGCCGCGCGGGATTTCGTTATTTGGACGAGTTGTCAACGGGAGCAATGGTCCCCGACGGCTATCGGCGCGCTTTTGAGCAAAGCTTGCTGGAGGCCTTCCTGATTACTCTGCTCGGGGAACTCAATCGTCCGTCCGCCGCGGACGCTTCGCGTTCGCCTTTGGTCGCCGAGGCCGAAAAGCTTGCACGCACGTTGCTGCCGGATCCCGAGCTGTCCGTTGCGCGTGTGGCGCGGGCGCTGGGATGCTCGTCCGACTATTTGTCGCGGCGCTTCCATGAGGAGCGCGGAATCACTCTAACGGCATGGATCACTCGCGAGCGAATGGACATCGCGAAGGACCTTCTTGCCGACCCAAGACGTAACGTCGCCGAGATTTGCTGGGCTTGCGGCTTTAATGCGCCCTCCTATTTCATCCGTGTCTTCCGTCAACAGACGGGAACGACGCCGCGCACCTACCGCGTGACCAAGATATAGCCTCGAAGTCCGTCGCCCAGATCGGATGCCTACGCTGTCGCCATGCGGAGACTGTCCGCCGCGCTTTCCAGAACAACGATTTTCATTAGGGTGTGCCGAGCCGTGGCGAGACTATCAGTTCGGGACATAAGGTCACGGGCGTGCCGAAACACGCGCTCGGTAACCCGTGCGGCGGCCAAGGGGTCGATCACCAAGTCAGCTGCGATCTGATAGACTCCCTGATAGTGCTGCTCGACGAACCGGTCGAAGGGTGTTGCTCTGGTCTTCATAGGACGTGCTTATCGATTTGTCGCTGGACGCAAATGATCCTTACGAAGAATCCGCACTCGCTCTGCGGATTTACACGAGTTGAGGATGTGAAGATTTACTTCCGTACCGATTCCGTAGGTCGTGTTGGCAAATTCAGGGGAGAAGTCCGCCCGCTATTCGTTGTTCAAGCGCGCCAGGAGCCGCTTAATCCTTTGCTCCTCCATGTCAAAGTCCTGTTCAATGCGCCTGCGGACTTCTTCCGAGATTTCGCCCTTGCGACGCATCTTGGCAAGGCGGGAGCGCGCATGATTCATCAGCTTTGGCAAGAGATCGCGGTCCTTGCTCGCTGCGTAGCGGTTCATCTCGGTGGGAAGCGCAAGGCGTTCTTTGAGTGTCCGGAGGCGCTCTCGAAAATTGACGCCCCACCGTTCGAGCGATTCCCGATACTCCGGGCTCGTTTCTCGCTGCTTCAAACCATCGATCTCGGCAATGAGCTCCTCGAGAAGCGTTATTCGCGCCTTGTTCTCACTCTGAAAATCCCAATCGGCCTCCTCGACCTTCAACTTGCGGGCAACCCATGGCAAGGTGAGACCCTGGAGCACGAGCGTGACAAAGATCACGCAAAACGTGAGAAACAAGATAATGTGCCGGTGCGGAAAGGCCTCGCCACTCGAGATCGTAAGCGGCAGCGCAAGCGCCGCGGCCAGCGAAACGACACCCCGCATTCCCGCCCACGAGGCGACAACAAGACCGCCAAAGCTGAGGTGGTTGTTTCCTCCCCGCCTCAGGAAGTAGTTCTCGAGATATACTAGCGGAAACACCCAAAGAAATCGCACTGCAATGACCACAAAGGAGATTGCGGCGCCGATAAAGATCATCTGACCTACTGGGATCCTCATCTCGCGAATTATGGAGGGAAACTGCAGGCCGATCAGAATGAAGACGACGCCATTGAGCAGATAATCCAGAAGCTTCCAGATGCTCTCCCGCTGAAGGCGGCTCTCGGGACCCAGCGCCTCCCATGAACGGTGACCGATGTAAAGTCCCGTTGCCACCACGGCAAGAACTCCCGAAAATCCGAACCGCTCCGCGGGAAGATAGGAAACGTAGGGCGTGAGAAGAGTGAGCGTGACCGCCACCGAAGTATCGCGCAGTTGACGATGCAGGTATGCCACGCCCATGCCAACCAACAACCCAAAAACTGTGCCTCCCACAGACATCCATACGAAATCAGCGCCCGCTTCTACGAGCGAGAACGAACCTGTGACGACCGCCGCCACGGCAAACTGATACGCCACCAGACCGCTCGCATCATTAACAAGGCTCTCGCCCTCGAGGACCGCTGAGAGACGCTTGGGCACCCGAAGATCTCTCAAAACCGCCGTGGCGGCGACCGCGTCGGGCGGCGATACAATCGCGCCGAGCACGAACCCCGACGCAAGCGTCATGCCTGGAATAAGCCAGTAAGCCGCGCAGGCGACACAGAGGATCGTTGCAAAGACCAACCCGACCGCGAGCGCAAAGATCGGAATCAAGTTCGAACGAAACGTCTCCCACGGAAAATTCCACGCGGCCGAAAAGAGAAGTGGCGGCAGAAATATCAGGAAGACGATTTCCGGATCGAGTCCCACTTCCGGCAGCCCGGGAAACAGGGCGATCAGCAGCCCGGCGATGACGAGCAGGATCGGAAACGGAAATCGTACTCGCTCCGCCACCACGGCCAGAATGCTGATGATGCCGAGAAGCGTGAGAAGGGTCTGAATTTTCTCAACCATCAAGGCTCGCAGAATGCCGGACACAAGCGCCCAAGGTCAATGTCCGCAGAATCGCGCTCCGCAAAGCCCTTGCGCGTCGGCCTGCACAGTGCATTAGATGTCTCCATGGTTTCCATTGAGCATACCGATCCGGTGAACGCCCGGATCCTTTCTGTTTCCGAGGATAAAATAACCGGCTTTGTCCGGGATCCGTTCGCCGAGATCGCCCGGAAGGCCGGCCTGCCGCTCGAAACTGTGCTTGGGCGCATTCGGGACATGCTCGAAGCCGGAACAATCCGCCGCGTGCGCCAGACTCTGCTTGCGACCAACCTCGCCTCCGGCGCGCTGGTAGCTTGGAAAGTTCCGCTGGAAAACCTGGATGCGGCCTTCGACTTCATGTTCCAAAAGGATCCCTATTCCGGACATGTGGTGATCCGCTCGACCGATGCAAAAATTCCGGGAGGGGCTTACAAGCTTTGGACAACTCTAAAGGTGCCGGCGGGATTCTCACTCGATGCGCATTGCAAGGCTCTATGCCGGAGGACGGGAGCGGAAGCATACCGTCTCATGCCGGCAAAGGGAATTTTCGCCCTGGGCGTCGGTCACGTGCGGCGCAAGACGATCAACCCTGGCGACAAGGCGCCCGAACCTGCTAAAATGCACGTCGTCGAAACGATCACTCTGAGCGACCACGAGTGGCGTATATTGACTGCGCTAAAGCGCGAGTTTGCGCCCGATGAAATCCAGGAGCCAGTTTGGGAGGCGCGTGCGGCCGAGGCCGGTGTATCGCTGAAGGAGTTCCTCGCGGTCGCCGAATCGCTGGCCTCTCGCAAGCTCATCGGTCGATTCTCAACTTTCCTCGAACACGTCAAACCCAGCCAGAGCGGCACGCGAGTCACACGATTCAATGCCCTGTTTCACTGGGCAGTGCCGCGCGGCCGCGAAATTGAGGCCGGCGGCGAGATCGGGCGCCACGAAATCCTCACCCATTGCTATTGGCGGGAAGGCGGGCCCGAATTCAATAACGTGAACATAATGGCCGTCGCACACGGGACGGATAAAGATCGCCTTCTCGAACACAAGGAGGCCATCGACAGGCATCTGAAATCCGTGGGAATGCCCGTAGCATACACGAACGTCTTCTGGGGCGGGCGAAGCGAAATCAAACCGTCGGAGATTTCGCCCTCCGCCTATCGTGAATGGCTGACACGTCTCGAAGGGACCGGCCTCATTCCCGCGCCAGCCGGGCGCGAAGGTCTGAACGGCTGATTTTACCACGCGCATTCAACGGTATTTCTTTAAAGAAATACCAGCGTCTTGGCACCTGCCATGCCGCCAGATTCCTCGCACAAAGCGTCCGCAATTCCGCTTCGGTCGCTTCCCCCTGGACACAGGCGGCCACCTCCTCGCCTCTCACGCTCGCCGGCAAGCCCAGCACGACAGCCTCGCGTACGTGCGGTGACATTTTGAGAACCCGCTCGACCTCATCCGGATTCAATTTCCGACCGGCGACGTTTATCAGGTCGGAAATTCGCCCCGTGATTGCGTAGCCGTCCCCGATTCGCTCCAGCAAGTCGGATGGGCGGAAACCACCGTCCTTGAAATTCTCGTCTTCGACCGCCGGCCAATATCCGGAGCCCACAGCAGGGCCGCGCACCCAGACTTGAGAGGGTTCATCTCCTGCGATGCAAAGTTCCACGCCCTTCAAGGGAGGTCCCACATAGCCCGGCGGAGTATCCGGCAAGTCGCTGGAATCGTAGCAGATTCCTCCGCACTCCGAGGCCCCATAAAAGGAGTGAATCTTACGGCCCCAACGCTCGAAGAATTTCCGCGCAACCTCCTTCGCGAGCGGCGCACCCGCTGAAATGCAGAGGCGAAGCGCCTCGCCCGCATCAGGAAACTCGGCAAGGCTCCTGAAAATCGCAGGAACCCCGGGCAGCACGGTTGCCGAACTGGATCTCAGCCCCTCTAGAATCGCCCGAGGACTGATATCGGACGCCGCGACAAGCGGGATCCCGCGGCAAAGAAGAGGCGTAACCAGATTGCTGAATCCGTACGAATGGGCGAAGGAAATAACCCCGTAGTTGAGGTCGTCCTCTCGCAGTCCCATGGTGTCGCAGACGTTGTCGCAATCCGCAAGCAACTGTACAGCACTAAAGCCGATTGCACGAGGCTCGGAGGTGGTCCCTGATGTCAACTTGAGCAGGTCGCTCCGTGAGGTAGCGGCCGACTGTGGCTGCTCGACAGGCACAACGTGTGCCTGGGTCTCGCCGGGCACGATGCGTAGGTCTGCGCAGCAAAGCTCTTCAACCCGCGCGCGGCGATGATCAGGAACCTCTCGTTCCATGGGAAGAAGCGTTCGACCGCTTCGCCATATGCCAAGCAGGATTGCGGGCCATTCCGCGCAATTGTCCAACTGCACACAGACCGCGCCGCCGGAGGGGTGCCGGGCCAGTCGGTCCGTCCAGCGTCCGGCCTCTTCCTCGATCGAAGAGAATGTCCGACAAACGGTTCCGTCCGCAGCAAATATCGCCGGTTCATGCTTCCTGGCGGCGACGACTTGGCCCCACCGTTCCAGCACCGGATTGTTTTCCTTATTGCACGACTCGCCTTCCTTGCTACGTTTAAAAGTTTCCATAGAAATGAAGTCCGAGATACATCCAAGCTACGTCGAAACGGTCGTTGTGTGCGCCTGCGGCGCGACGTATCGCACGCGCTCAACCCGCGACAACATCAAAATTGGCATCTGTGCCGCGTGCCATCCCTTTTTTACCGGCGAGCAGAAATTTGTCGATACCGCCGGACGTGTGGACAAGTTCAAACGCCGCTACGGCACCCTGCGCGCCACGCGCGCCGTAAAGCCAGGGAAAAAGGCCTAGATTTCTCTCCCACCGCGAAACGGTGATTGCGCCCTCGCGCGCCATCACCGTTTCGCCTTTTCTGGCACGAACAAGCCATGGACTACTCTGTCCTGATCGAAAAAAAGCGGCGCCGTTTCCATGAGCTCGAAGAGGAAATTGGTGGAGGGTTGGTTTTCGACAATGCCGGCCGCGCACGGGAGATCCTTCGCGAACACGCGCGCCTGAAGGAGGTCATCGACCTTTGGAAGAACTACGAAAGAACTGAACGGGAGCTTGAGGGAAGCCGAACGCTTGCTGCGGGCGAGGACGCGGAGATGGCGGAACTGGCTGCTACCGAACTTCCTGAACTCGACAAGCGGCTGGAAGAACTTGAGAAGGATCTTCAGATCGCTCTGTTGCCTCCGGAACCCGGCGAAGATCGCGACGCCATCGTCGAAATTCGGGCAGGAACCGGTGGAACGGAGGCTGCTCTATTCGCCGCCGATCTCTACCGCATGTATTGCCGGTTTGCGGAAGCCAACGGCTGGAAGGTCGAAACGATGGACTCCAGCGAAGCGGATCTTGGAGGTTTGAAGGAAATTGTCTTCAGGCTTTCGGGAGATTCCGTCTTTCGCAAAATGCGATACGAGTCGGGCGTCCATCGCGTGCAACGTGTCCCCGCCACTGAAGCTCAGGGACGCATCCATACTTCCACAGCTACGGTTGCGGTGCTGCCCGAGGCCGAGGAAGTCGATATCGAACTCAAGATGGAGGATCTCCGCATCGAGGTATGCCGCGCCGGCGGTCCGGGAGGGCAAGGAGTAAACACCACGGACTCCGCCGTTCAGGTCCTCCATATCCCGACCGGTCGCATCGTGCGATGTCAGGATGGCCGCAGCCAGCAACAGAATAAGGAACGAGCGCTGCAGATCATGCGTGCCCGCCTCCTCGAGGACAAAAGGCGCGAAGAGGAAGAAAAGTACTCCGCGCATCGCCGGAGCCTTATTGGAGGCGGAGGCAGGGAGGAAAAGATTCGCACCTATAACTTTCCGCAGAATCGCGTGACCGACCATCGCATCGGGCTGACCATTTACAGTCTCGACCGCTTCATGGAAGGCGACATCGAGGAGATGATCGACAGCTTGCAGGCCAGCGACATCTCGCAGAGGCTCAAAGAAGCAAACATTGGTTAATGGATCGGGTGGGACGACATTTATTTGGTCGGCAGCTGGCTCACGGCGGCAGCCATCATCCCTCGACTTTACGGGAATGACGGTTATCGAGGTTCTAACGGCGGCGGTCGGCTATCTCAAGAATCATGGTGTGGAAAGCCCGCGGCTTAACGCAGAACATCTGCTCGCACATGCCCTCGGTAAGAAACGACTCGATCTCTACCTCGAATTCGATCGTCCTCTCTCCGATGCGGAGCGGGCTCCGTTCCGCGATTTGATTCGCGATCGGGGAAAGGGCAAACCGCTCCAGCACCTGCTAGGCACGGTGGAATTCTGTGGGCGATCCTTTCTAAGCGACCATCGGGCCCTGGTCCCCCGACCGGAGACAGAGCAGCTTGCCGAGCTCGCCATTCAGACTCTGCGCAATGAGGCCACTATGACAATTCTCGATGTTGGCACAGGCTCGGGTGTCGTCGCAATCACGCTGGCCCTTGCGTTTCCCCTTGCGATGATCTCGGCCACTGACGTTTCGCTCGATGCGTTAACCCTTGCTCGTGAAAACGCGCTGCAGCATTCAGTGAGAATCGACTTTCATGAAGCGGATCTCGTCCCGGCTGCCGCAGGGTCGTTCGACGCCATCGTCGCCAACCTCCCGTACATAGCGTCGGACGAACTCGTGGGCCTTCAACGCGAGGTAAGGCACGATCCGCCCACTGCGCTTGATGGCGGGCCGGATGGACTCCGCCACATTCGAAAGCTCGTCGACGCCGCTCCCGATTATCTGGCGCCGGAGGGAATTCTGTTCCTGGAAATCGGACATAACCAGCCCGCCGAGGTATCCGCGCGACTCGCTACATTGAGTTACCGGGACATCCGCGTACGCAAAGACTATCAGGGCGTCGAACGCTTCGTCACCGCAGTATCTCCACGACAACCTTAAGATCAAATCTGACCGCGGCGCATGAGGTAGAATTTACGCGACACCGCATGCGGGAAGGTCTATCAAAACTACAGAGCCACAGATTATGGACAAGATCATCGTGCACGGGGGAGCCAAGCTCACCGGATCCGTTCGCATAAGCGGTTCCAAGAATTCCGCGCTCCCAATTTTGGCGGCCACCCTGCTGACAAAGGAACCGTGTGTAATCTCACGGGTGCCCGACCTAAGCGATATCCACTACATGCTTACAATCCTCAGCGAGCTTGGCTGCGAGGTGGAGCGTGCAAGCGGAACAGTGACCGTAAAGGCGGAGAACGTACTCACCGAGGCACCCTACGACATCGTTCGCAAAATGCGCGCATCGATATGTGTCCTCGGACCGTTGCTCGGCAGGGAGAAAGAAGCGACGGTCTCGCTACCAGGAGGCTGCGTCATCGGCGACAGGCCAATCGACTTGCACCTGCGAGGCTTTGAGGCCCTTGGTGCCGCAGTGCGCTTCCGGTCAGGCAATGTGAAGGTGCTCGCCCCTGAGCTTCGCGGCGCCACGATCAATCTGCGCGGCAAATTCGGCTCGACTGTGCTGGGCACCGACAACGTCATGATGGCTGCAGTCCTTGCCGAGGGAACCACCGTCATCGATGGAGCTGCTGAGGAGCCGGAAGTCGAGGACCTCGCCAATTTTCTCATCGCGATGGGAGCAAA
>DATDAX010000265.1:0-2919 GCA_036525175.1 Terrimicrobiaceae bacterium
CTTCGAACATGTTTTTGTCCAATGAACGCGCTTCCTCACGCCGCTTTCAGGCTCGACTGCCCGGGCCGCCTGAAACTGCGGACTGGCACAGGGATGCGGCTTGGGCTCTAAAGTGTTGGCGCTCTCTCCCCGTTCCAACGAACCGCAAGCCGGGCAGCAAGAATCGCTGTCGAGCTCTGCCCCGGAAGCGCCGATGCAATCGGCGCCGTTACGATCACCTCAGGTCTCGAGGCGCGAACGCGGTCTGCGCATCGCCGAGCGCATCGTGCTCGCGAGCGGCATCGGCCTGTTTTTGGTTCTTGTCGCTCGGCTCGGCGTTGACAACGTTCTGGTCAACCTCCGGATGGTTGGATGGGGCATTGTCTTGATCATCGCGGCGGAGGTCCTCGCTTTCGTAGCCAACACGCTAGGATGGCGCGCGGCGTTCCCGAGTGGAGAACCTGTGCCCTCCTTCTGGCAGCTCTTCCTTGCCCGTGTCGCCGGCGACGGCGCCAATTACCTGACGCCGACGGCCACCATGGGAGGCGAGTTTGTTCGTGTTCGCATGCTCCAAGGACAGGCATCAACGGCGTCACTCGTCGCCTCTGTGATGGTGGCAAAGCTCACGCAGACTATCGGATTGGTCGCTTTCGTTGCCTGCGGTCTTCTCGTCGTCTTTAACGACCTGCATCTTCCTTACGGCGCACAATGGGCACTTGTTGCGGGCCTGACTCTCTTCGCCGCGTTACTGGCCGGACTCGTGATCATGCAGCGGCGTAGCGTGCTTGCACCGGTTCTTCGCTTCGCAGAGCGATGGCCTTTTATGGGATTTCTTAAACCGCTTCGGTCGTCCATCGAGCAGATCGACGCGAAGATGGCGCGAGTGCACAGGGAATCTACGACACGTATTGTCCTCTCATCGGCAGGCTTTGCGCTGGGCTTTGCATGCGGCATCATCGAGAGCTACCTGATCCTGTGGTTCTTCGGCATTCCCGTGAGCGTCAGACTCGCCTTGGCGATCGAGGTGCTCGGAGTCACGCTAAATAACCTCATGTTCTTCGTGCCCTTGCGCGCGGGCACGCAGGAGGCGGGCAAGGCTCTGGTATTCGCGATGCTCGGCCTCAATCCCGTGCAGGGACTGGCTGCTGGGGTCATTTGCCGAATACGCGAGCTGTCTTGGGCCTTTGTGGGACTTGCCATACTGGCCCGGTCACGTCTTTCCATTCGTTCACTTCCCGGCTCCATGGAAGCCCCGTCATCAACCAACCCAAGCTCCCGATGAGCAGACGCTCATTGCGGCGCTGCGGAACTGGGGGTTCGAACCCATCCCCTGTCCATTTCTGAACTACGCGCCTTTCGGGGGCTCCTTCCACTGTGCCACCCTCGACATTCGGCGCCGGGGCGAGCTCGAATCGTACTTCTGAGGGAATCTGGCGCTTTCGTGCATCGGCGCCGACCGCCCATTGCATGCGCGCCGCCCCGTTTCTAAAGCAGCGGCTTGATCTCGGCTTCGAATGTTTCCTTCGACGTGAAGCCGACATGCCTTGCGACGACGTTGCCGCTTCGATCGATGATCACAGTAGTTGGTATCGCTGTGCCTCCGAAGTTTTGCATGAGCCCCAGATCACCAAGCACCACGGGGTAATTCATACCAAACTGCGTCATGAACCGCTTGACCGCCGACCCTTCTTCGTCCACCGAGACACCCACTACGACAAGCCCCCGATCACCGTATGTCCTTTGCAACTCGATGAAGCCTGGAATCTCGGCTTTGCAGGGCGGACACCACGTTGCCCAAAAATCGAGAACTACCACTTTTCCAGCGAAATCGGACGACTTTACCAGCTTGCCATCGAGATCCCTCAATTCCCAAGCCGGAGCTTTCGCGGAGCCATCGGTGCCTGTGGCCGACGCGCGAAACATTGGACGCAGGCTGCCAATTGCCCAGGCGAGAAGCGCTCCCGCAAACAAAACCGCCAGGCCCAAACTTCGAAGAGTCCTCATTGTAATCATCACGAACTCCTGCCTCCGAGGCTTCAGAATTAGCCCTCTTCCTAAGAGATCTCTTTTGCGAGCTTTGTTCCAGCAGGAAGCGTCGAATACCTGCCCAGCACCGCGGCGGATTCGAGCGCTGGTCTTGTGACAAGCTGTGGAAAACCCCCGATGAATTCCAGCGGCTTGCTGTTGCCATCTCGAGCCGCCTCGTCAGGATACCGTGATGGTTTGGTCATCGGTGCTGGCTCAGGAAGGCCTCCCGCTGCCCGTTCGATCAGAGGAGCAGCGGACCTGCGAAGGCCTTTTGTCTTCCTCTCGGCTTGGTGGAGCAAAAACCGCAGCCGACCGTTCTTATTTTCCAGCGCCTCAAGACGCTTCGATGCCGAATGGGTCGAGTATCCCATCATCATGAGGACGGCAATGGACAAGACCACCGCCAGCCGCGCCGGACCGCTCCACGTCTCAGCAAAGAAGCTCACGACAGGCTCCGCAGTGTCCCTTGTCGGGGCGTGTGCGTCGGCGCTCCGACAATCGCATCACTCTTCCGCGGTTCGGCGAACGCTTTCTTAAGAATTCCATCCACTGAAAGCGCACCGGGCCCAAAGATCAGTATAATGACGGAAGCCAGGAGGAAGAGAAATGCGGCGTCAGAAACGAAGGCGTCGGGATCATTGAAAATATTCAGGAGGACTTCGCGGCTTGCAGTTAGGTACGCAACACAGAAGTTTATGATAAGCGGAATGGTAATCAGCCGCGACGCGAAGCCCGCAACAAGCAGCAGGCCACATACGATTTCCGTAATTCCGGATAGATATACGTTGAACGTCGGAAACGGGACGCCCCACTCGGTAAAGCGCTCGACCATCGACGGCACATCTGAGAGGTGGGCGCTGCCTGCGACAAACATTTGCCAGCCCCAGTAGAGCCGGACAACAAGAAGGAAGG
>DATDAX010000266.1:0-4142 GCA_036525175.1 Terrimicrobiaceae bacterium
GCTGCCTCTCTCGCTGCGAAGGCCCGCGCATCCGTGGCTCGGACAGCTGAAGAAGCTTTAAACCATCCCGAGGTCGCAGCCGTTCTGATAGCAACGTCTTCGGACACTCACGCGAAGTATGTGATCGAGGCGGTTCAGGCCGGAAAGGCGGTGATGTGTGAGAAACCGCTGGCGCCGACTCTCTCGGAGGCGCAACAGTGTGTGGACGCACTGGGTGATCGCGCAGGAAAGGTCTTCTTGGCGTTTAACCGGCGGTTTGACCCCGGACACGCTGCGGTCAAGAAGGCTATTGAGAGCGGTGAGATCGGCAACCTCGAACAACTGACGATTACCAGCCGCGATCCGTATCCGCCTCCGCTTGAGTACATCCCGAAGTCCGGCGGTCTCTTCCGCGACATGATGATTCACGACTTCGACATGGCCCGGTGGATGCTGGGCGAGGAACCCACCAGCATTCACAGTCGTGGCAGCTGCCTTGTCGATCCCGAGATTGGCAAACTCGGCGATATCGACACGGCCTGCGTGACCCTTGTCACACCGAGCGGCAAGCAGGCAGTAATCCTCAACTCGCGGCGAACTGCTTATGGTTTTGACCAGAGGATCGAGGCGTTCGGCTCGGCGGGCATGGTGATGTCCGACAACCCGAAAGCTACCGGCTTCAAGCGATTTTCAAGCACGAGCTTTGGAGCGCCGGATCGCTTTCGCGCCTTCTTCATGGAACGCTACGGCGACAGTTATCGCCTCGAAATTGAGGCGTTTGTCAATGGATTGGTTCAAGGCCAATCGGCATCGGTGAACGCGATTGACGGGCTGCGGGCAGTCTACCTGGCAGAAGCCGCCGGAGCATCTCTTCGACTCGGAAAAGCTATCGAACTGAAATCAAACTGTGAAATTACATGGCAATGAATGACGACTTTTTCTTAAGAAACCGAACGACGACCGCAATCATCACGGGAGGAGCCCAAGGTTTGGGTTTCGCCATCGCCGAGCGGCTGACGCGAGAAGGCGCGCGTGGCATAGTTCTCAGCGGACGCAGCGTAGATAAGGGAGAAAAGGCGGCGGCTACTATCCAATCTCTCGGCACGGACTGTATCTTCGTAAAGGCTGATGTCTCGATTCCTGAGGACTGCTTCAGGCTGGTCGCCGCAGCCCTTGAGCGATTTGGCTCTGTCAATGGACTGGTTAACGCCGCAGCCTTACCCGACCGAGGCACCCTTCTGGATACCAGCCCCGAGCTGCTGGACCGTATGTTCCATACCAACGTGCGCGGGCCCTTCTTGCTGATGCAGGGTGTGGTTCGCCACCTGGTCGAAACCGGCCAGCCAGGAAGCATCGTTAACATCCTCTCGATGGTGGTGCACTGCGGACAGTCCTATCTGGCGGCCTATTCCGCGTCGAAGGGAGCGCTTGCGACCCTCACCAAGAACGTCGCTAACGCCTACGCTGCCAATCGCATCCGCTGCAGCGGAATTCTCACTGGGTGGATGGACACTCCCGGTGAGAGCGCGACGCAGCAGAAATTCCACGGCGTCACTGGAGATTGGCTGGCCAAAGCAGAGGCTGCGCAGCCCATGGGACAGTTGGTCAAGCCCCATCAAGTAGCCGGATTGGCTGGCTACCTATTGAGTCCAGAGTCGGGTGTCATGACGGGAGCTCTGATCGATTATGATCAGCGTGTCTCCGGAGCTTACCCAGAGTAGTTAAGCCTCAATCTTGAGACTGGCGGGAGCCTCCCCGCCAGTCTCCCTCCCGTGCCGAAGTGTGATATACGCGGAAAATGATGGGACATGAGGTTCTATGAGTTGAAGTTATTGCTGTTTTTGGGATATCCTCTAGGGAATGAGAACCAGGGCGAGACCCTCAATTGATGAAATTGCAAAGCTGAGTTGCTGCAGCAAAGCAACCGTGGACCGGGTCCTTCATGGGCGGGCTGGAGTACACCCGCGCACGCGAGACAAAGTGAACCAAGCGCTCGCCCAGCTCGAGGCGGAGTATGAACAGAGAACCGGTGAGACCTTTGCTCCGACATCGGCACCGCAGGCTCCCCAACGCTTTGGGTTTGTCATTCAAGCGGGCCAGGCCTTCACGGAGTCTTTCTTAACGGCTATCGAAAAACAGCGAAATGGTGATCGGGCTTTGGAAATTGAAGGCCTGAGCGCTGCTTCCAATGAGGCGGTTGTTGAAGCGATCAAAGGATGGACAGGCGGATTGGATGGACTTGCCATAGTCTGCAAGAACATTCCGCCGATTATTGACGAACTGAAACGCCTTCGGCAGGCGGGAAAGCGCGTCATGGCGCTTGTTTCGGACCTCGAGTTGTCCGCCCGTTCGGCCTATCTGGGCATCGACAACCGGGCGGCGGGGAGTGTCGCCGCCTACCTGATGGGACGCCACCTGGAAGGACGTCCGGCTGCCCAGGTGGCCGTCGTCGTGGGCAGCTTCTCCTACCGCTGCCACGAAGATCGCGAAATCGGGTTCCGTTCGATCATGCGCCAGCAGTTTGAAAGCGTGGAAGTCCTCGAGGTCATTAAAGGCGAGGACTCCGACGAAGCCACCTATGACGCCGCTCGCAAACTGCTGCCAGCGAAGCCGAATATTCTCGGAGTCTACAACGTTGCCGGCGGCAACCGCGGCCTGGCCCAAGCCCTGGCCGAGTCGCAGCATGCGTACCGCCCGGTTTACATCACCCACGAGTTGAACCGAGTCACCGAACCGCTTCTGCGGACACAGCAAATTGACTACCTCCTCGTCCAGGACCTCGACGAAATGGTCCGTCGTGCCAGGCAGTTCATGCGCGAGATCCCAGGCGAGGATCGTGGGTCCCGGACCCTCGAGCATATCCCTTTCCGCCTTCTCACGCAGTTCAATATTGGCTAAGTCAACTAAGTAATTAATTTAACTTGCCTATGCACTTTATTCCCCTAGTCGCAATGGGTAGTGTTTGGGCAAATGCCCGCTTACCCGCGAACGGCGATGGAATTTCACGATTGGTTTGCCCGTGAGGAGGACTGCCGGGCCTATCTGGTTCGGACGCGATGGCCGGAGGGGATTCAATGCCCTCGTTGTGAGGCGCGAGATCCTTGGCGGATGAAGGAACCCTTTTATCGCTGCTCGGGTTGCGGCCATGATTTTACGGTCACGGCCGGAACCCTTTTCGCCGATACGCATAAACCCCTGCGCGTGTGGTTCGAGGCGATATGGCACATGACCAACCAGAAGAATGGAGTCAGCGCGCTGGGATTGCAGCGAGCCCTGGGCTTGGGGAGCTATCGGACCGCTTGGAACTGGCTGCACAAGCTTCGTCGCGCCATGGTGCGTCCGGGCGAGATCGCCTGGCGGGTGTCGTGGAAGTCGATGAAGCCTTTATCGGCGGCGCCGAACCCGGCAAACGAGGGAGAGGGGCAGCGGGCAAGAGCCTGATCCTTGTGTGCGCTCAAGTTGATGGAAGAAAGATCGGAAGAATCCGCCTCGCCCGCATTGCCGACGCTTCGAGGAAAAGCCTCGGAGAGGCCGTGCAACAGATGGTCGAATCGGGAGCCGAAGTTCAAACCGACGGTTGGAGGGGTTACCGGGGATTGGAAATTGCGGGCTACAGGCACCGCATTGTGTGCGAGAGCGCCGATCCGGACGATCTGTTGCCCCGCGTCCATCAGGTGGTCTCCCTTCTCAAGCGCTGGTTGCTCGGCACCCACCAGGGAGCGAGCCGGGCAGATCATCTGGATTACTATCTCGACGAGTTCACCTTTCGCTTCAACCGCCGCACATCCCGATCCCGCGGGTTGTTGTTTTACCGACTGATCGAGCAGGCAGTGAGCCTTTCCCCGGTAAAGGGCAAAAGCTTGGTTGGAGGTCATCCTTTGGCGCCATGCACAACATCTAGTGACTAGGGGAATCAAGTGCATAGGCAGGATACATTATTATTATAAGCTAGAACCTCTGATAGAAACCCACGGCAAGGTGACGCTGCCGACATTTACCCTGTTGCGGGCCTCTTTCCGGGGCGTCGCTGGTCGACCTGATACAGGAATCTTCGTGGGATGTTGTTCTCTCAGACCTTTGGACAGCCGCTCGAGAACCGGCCGGTGATCTACTGCAAACCCTCGAAGGGTTGGAAAAAGAAAACCGTGCCGGCCTCGGCGCTT
>DATDAX010000267.1:0-5013 GCA_036525175.1 Terrimicrobiaceae bacterium
CCGGGCATCCGGCCGCGCCACCACCGTTACTCGATGCCCGCGCCGTTTCAGCTCGCGGCCGAGCGTCGTCATCGGATTCAAGTGCCCGCTCAACTCCGGACAAATCAGGCCGATATGAGACATGCATCAAACTAATACAAAAAACGACGATTCAAATAACCACAAAGAACGCAAAGAGCACAAAGAGAAGGAGGTACGATCCAAAATCGTCTTCGAGTATTTCACCAAGCGGGAGAGCCCGGTTTCATGTGGAGTTAACCAGCAAGTGATTATCTCTGAGTTCTTTGTGTTCTCTGTCTTCTTTGTGGTAATTCCCGGTCCCGTTTTAGGCTAATACCAATCCCCATGCAGTCACGTTCGCGAGCGAACCCTCGATGTGCACGCGATGCACCCCGGCCTCGAGCAAGACGCCGTCGTTATGTCGCGTGATGACGTTCCGGATAAACTCGCGCGCAAGCTGGATCGGCTCGCCGAGGCGGATGAGGTCCTTGGTGTTCATGGTTTTTGGTGGTGTTGAAAATGGACAGCGCGGCATGCGGGCACACTACGAGTGCGCAGCGGTCTTTGTTCTTTTTGTCTAATCAAAATCACGCAGCAGATGCTGGCCAACTGGGGTTCGAAAAAGGATACTTTCATAGGTTCGGCTTCATCACGAGTTCCCGAACAAATCCGCGTCGCACCTGGACGTGGCAACGTGATTTTTCAATGAGCAGTCTTTCCGGCGGACCAGCAGAGAAAGCGGGCGCGACTTACGAAGCGCTTTGGGGCGTTCGTGCCATGCTTGAGATTCTGCATGGCAAAGCGGAGCGCATTCGCATCGAGGAGCCTCGCGTGGACGGCGCGGAATTTTGGATCGAACGGGATGCCGGACGTGAATACTGGCAGGTAAAACGGCAGCTTATCAGCCAGGCGAACTGGACACTGAAGGCTCTGGCGAGCGAAGGTGTGCTGGCGTTCCTCCTCGAACAATTGCGGGCCGGACATCGGTGCGTCTTCGCTTCGATCACGGATGCACCGGAGTTACGCACGCTGGCCGAACGTGCACGCGATGCGGCAAACGCTGCACAGAAGCACGAAGATGGCTTTGGGGAATTTATAGAGAAATTCCTCTTGGAGAAGAAATGGCGTGAGCAGTTCGAGGAGTTGCGCCGTCATTGGGGTAACACGGACGAAGCCGAGACTTTCAGTTTGTTGTATGGGATCGAGGTGCGGAATTCGGACGATTACACGCTTCGAGATTCTCGGGCAGCAGAACCCCGACAGCCTGCGTCCTTTCATCGCGCTGCTTCGCGCCAGTCGGACGCATACCGTGAATAGCCTGCTTCTCCGAGCCTACATGGATGGTGGCGAACCGTTCGCGGAGGAAGCGTTGGCGCTTCTCTGTGCGGAACCGGTGCGTTTGCATTGGGGCTATTCTGACAGTTCGCACTGGATCACCAAGTGCATGATCGAAAAGTTGTCACCGTATTGTTCGACGGAGACGTTCCAAGCGCTGGAAGCTGTCCTTTCCGAATACAGCACCGCCTACGAACGCAGTGAAGATGGGGCCGAGATTCGTGGTCGGGCGAGCTTCACCCTGCTGTCTGCGCTTCCCCCAGAGCGACGTAGCGCGCGAACCTCAGAGCGTCTCGCGGAGTTGGAGGCCAAATTCGGGAAGCCAGACTCAGCTCCACGAGGCATCCGATCTTACGCGATCGTTTCACCAGTTTCCGAAGAAACGGCCAAGGGAATGAGCGATGACGAATGGCTTGCCACCATCGCGAAGTTTCGGGGCGTTGGACGCTATGGAAACTGGGAACACCCGGAACTCGGTGGAGAGGAGGAACTCGCCGCGATGATGCAAGAATTCGTGAAGCGGGCAACTTCAAACCGGAGCGGTTCGCGAGACTGGCGCTGCGTTTTCCGCCCGACATTGATTCCTGCTACTGGATGAACGTCCTCTATGGACTGAAAGACGCGGCCATCGCAGCCGATCTAAAACTGGATGTAGCGCGGAAGGTGTTCGGGCTGGATGACGAAGCGTGCCTGAAAGCCGCAGTCGATTTGTTGGGCAAGATCAATGATGAATTCCTGCCGTCGGATGCCATCGCATTTCTTGCGCGGATGGCGACGGAACACTCCGATCCAAACCGCCAACTCTGGCGCGCAGAAAAGGAGGGCGAGGTTGCTTACTTTAACGGAGATATTCTCAATTGTGGTATCAACACCGTGCGCGGTCGCGCTGCCGAAGGAATTAGAGATTTGCTCGTTGCCGATCAACGTTATCTCAACGCGTTTCTCCCAATGATCGAGCGTCTCGTCCGCGATCCGAATATCTCGGTGCGTGCGTGCGTCGCTTCAACCTTGTTGGGTGTCGCGCTGCACGATGAAGAGCTTGCCGTGTCGCTCTTTCATGTGCTCGTGGAAACGGACGACGTTCTCCTTGCCACTCACTACGCCGAGGATTTTATCCGCCGTGGCCTGCCCAAGTATCTGCCGCAGATGTGCCCGCATATCGAGAGGATGCTGCGCTCCGAGCACGCCGAAGCCCGCCAAGCCGGCGCCCGCCTTGCGTCGCTCGCCCGGCTGTATCATGAGGAAGCAGACGATCTTGCTACAACCGCGTTGAGTGGTGATACTGCTTCACGCCTTGGAGTGGCCGAAATCGCCAAGACTAATCTTACGCACTCAGACTGCCGTGAGTGGTGCGAGCAAACGCTGGCTGTGCTCTTCAATGATGCCGACGCCACCGTTCTGTAAAAATCGGCGAACTGTTTCTGGCATCTGTGGCAAGAGCCCGAGCTGCCGCTCACCGAATACGGCGATCTGATCGCACGATTCCTGAAAAGCGCTGCGTTTGCCGCAGATCCATCGTATCTGCTCCACGCGCTGGAAGATTCCCGCCATAAATTGCCTGAGGTGGTGCTCGACGTTTGCGAACACTTCGTAGAGCGCTGTGCGGCGCAGGCTCGCGACATCCGCGCCAGTCACGCCGGAGATGAGCATACAGTCAGCCCGCTCGTTTTCCGCTCCTATCAACAGCTCGCTGCCAATCCAGCACAGCTCCGCGCCCTCAAGCTCATCGACCGCATGTGCGAGGAAGGACTACACAGCGCGGCGAAGAGTTTGATGGAGTTTGAGCGATAGTGAGTCAGTAGTGCCGCAGAGTCAGCGAGCGGATTCGGGTGGCCCTGAGGAGCCTGTGAGCTGAATGCTCTTTGCCAAAGGAACGCGCTGTCGCTAAGAGTATGGCCATGCCAATGACTGCTGCGCCTGTCTCCCACATTGTCCGCGACGAGAGGGGTGTCGCTTGGGTCGATGATTCCAACGTGAAAGTCGTCGAGCTCGCACTGGATCATCTGGCCTACGGATGGAGCGCAGAGGCGATTCACGAGCACTTCCCGCATTTGACGTTGGCGCAAATCCACGCGGCGCTCGCGTTCTTTTACGACCATCAGGCTGAGTTTGAGCAGGAGATGCTAAACAGGGAACGAGACGTGGCGACGTGGAAGGCGGAACTTGGTGAATCGCAGCTGCAACGGCGACTGCGGCAGTTGAAGGCATCGCAGTGAGCCTGGGGCTCTACATGGACGTGCATGTACCCGCCGGCATCACCCGGGCGTTACGGCGGCGTGGTGTGGACGTGCTCACGGCACAGGAAGACGACGCCGCACGGTTTTCCGACCCCGACCTGCTCAATCGAGTCGCGGAGCGTGGGCGGATTGTCTTCACCCGGGATTCGGACTTTCTCGCCGAGGGCGTCCGTCGCCAGCGGGCAGGACTTTCATTTGCAACGATCGTTTATGCGCGCCAGCAACATGTCTCGATCGGACGCTGCGTGGAAAACCTGTCACTCATCTCGCTCGCTTCCACGCCCGACGAATCAACCGGCCAAATCGTCTATCTCCCGCTCTGATTGCCCGCTCATCCCGGCAAGGACGAATCCCCGCCGGGGCTTTGCATTTTCTTCCTCAACTTGCGGGCGCGTAGCGGCGGAAGAAAGCCGTTCAGGTCCTCCACCTCGCCGGCAGCGTCGTCCGGTTCGTTGAGCGCTGTTACTACGCCCGCGCATTTCAGCCGTGTGCTGCGATGCCAGTCGTGCAGTCTGAAGTCTCAACGCGTATGTTTCTCGTCTCAGGCGCTGTTGCTGCCGGCGAACAACACAAATTAGGTCGAGCAGGAGCGAACGTTCATCGACGCCGCGAAGCGGGCCGGCGTGCAGGACATCGTGAAATTCTCCGCGCTCGGGGCGGATGATCGCAACTCCGGGTCGCGCGTCATCCGCTGGCACGCAGAAGCCGAGGATTACCTGGAAGCGTCGGGCTCTCGCCTGGACGCACCTGCGTCCCCGCATGTTCATGCAAAATATGCTCGGCTCCGCCGCTTCGATCGCTGGCGAGGGCGCATTCTACGCGCCCACTTGGCGACACGCAGGTCGCTTTCGTCGATGTTCGCGACATTGCGGCCGTGGCGCTCAAGACGCTCACCGAGCGCGGTCATGGCGGAAAAGCGATGACTATTCCCATCGAGGCGCGGTTGGCGGCCGATTCATTTCCGCACGGGCCGCGTCCACGGCACGGGCAAATGCCTCCGCCTCGTCTGCCAGCAAATGTTTCATCTCGCGCCACCAACGCACTGCATCGTTACCCGTAAAGACCTGCTTCCTGCCCCGACGAACCGCCCTGATTTCGTCCAACTTCCGCGCGAGCGCGTCCATCTCCTCCGCGGTCAATTCGGGGATGGCGGCTTCGATTTCAGCGAGCGTGCTCATTCAGGAGAACCTATCACTCAGGCGGTCTAATAGCCAAGTTTCGATCATAGGCCCTGACCCGAGCACGAGAACCGGTGCGCTACGTCGATCGTCGGCCGGAACGATTCAGGCAAAGCCTGCTCGGCGCCGGCATACCGGATTGGTCCGCCGACGCGTTGTTGGAAATCTCTGAGCGGGTTCATGAAGAAGCTTTTGTTCCAGCCGTAGGCTCGTTCGCCCGCAAATCAGCTGGCATGGTCAGGCGTAAGTTCTGAGGACTTCAT
>DATDAX010000268.1:0-4670 GCA_036525175.1 Terrimicrobiaceae bacterium
GCGATAAACCCGACCGTAATGCCGGCCATGACGTCTGTTATCAGATCGCTCCGTCCATAGCGCCTGCCGAAAACCTCGAGCAGTCTGGGCCGAAAGACCGGCTTCGCCCTAAACGCTTCGGAATGTGTCTTCATTCATCGCAGTGGCATCCGTTCAGCCCAGGGAACTGCGCTCCCATCCTCCTTTCAAGTTTGGCTGGGTAACGGATACAATTTGTGCATTGGACGGTCGATTATCGCAAATCGTTTCTGATGCGGGCCGGAATTGGGGGTGTAATCCGCGAACGACGAGTCAATCCGGTTTGGATGTGGGCATCGCGTTTTGGCGGGCTCGAAGGAGCGAGAACAGGTAGAGGGCAATCGCTGTCCAGATCATGATGAAGGACATGGCTTCCCGGGCGGAGAAGGGTTCGTTGAAAACGATTGTTCCGACGAGCAGTTGCAGCGTCGGTGCCAGATACTGGAGAAATCCCATCGTCGCGAGTCGCAGTAGTTTGGCCGCGCTGTTGAACCACAAAAGGGGAAGCGTGGTTACCACACCTGCCCCCACAAAGAGAAGATTGACTTGTAGCGAATCTCCAAATTCTGCGTGCCTCTGGCTTGACAACGCCCAAATAATTCCGAGGGCGACCGGAGCGATGAGCGAAGTTTCCACCGTCACGCCGACGAGCGGCGTTACCGTGACGATCTTTCTCAAGAGCCCGTAAAGACCGAAAGTTAAGGCCAGTGAAAGCGCCAGCCACGGCAGGTGGCCCACGTGGAAGCCAAAGTGTGCCACGCCGCAGACGGCAAGAAACACGGCGCCCGTCTGCATGCGACTCAGCCGTTCCTTTAGAAACACGAAACCCAGCAGAATGCTTACGAGTGGGTTTAAAAAATATCCCAGGCTTGTCTGAACAACCTGGTCTGACACGACTCCATAGATGAACAGCGCCCAGTTGGCACCAAGGAGACTCGCCGTTAACACGAGGGTGGCCAGTCGCCTCCCGTCGCGCAACACAGCGCGCATCTCGTCCACCTGCCGAAACATGACGATAAACATTGCGAGAAGGACCAGCGACCATATGACCCGATGGCTGACGATCTCCAGCGGCGACGCGTTTCCGAACTGTTTCCAATACAAAGGCAACAACCCCCAACTCGCATACGCCAGCAGGGCGTAGAGAAATCCGGTCTGTGCCGGAGGGGTCGGAGAGCGGGTCACTCACTTACACTTAAGGAAATCCCTATTGACGCAAACTCCTTTCGACTTTGCTGAGGGTGTTGGTGGTCGACGCCTTGGCCCTGAAGATGGAATCCGCTCGAGCCAGCGATACAGGAGCTGGTTTCTTAGCGACGCGCAAGTTGCTGCCAGAGTACGAGGCATTGATGGCGCGCAGCACTTTGTCCGGAAGCTCGGATACAGCCCAAGTCATCCCCAAAGACTGCTCCCCACGTGATCAGGAGACAAGGTGTCCGCGAACAAGCACGTTTGACACGCTATTTCCCGCTCGGTGATGGGATGCCGGAGCCTGCGATGAGGTGCTTAAAGAGCGAACCAAGCGCTCTTCCTTCGCCCGGCTGGCCATTGCGGAGATTGATTGGCGCAGACCACTCGGTCGTGCATCATGCCAGGTGAAAACTCCCAGTAACATGAAGAATCCTTGGTGGAAAGAAAGCGTCGTCTATCAGATCTATCCCCGTAGTTTTAACGACAGCGACGGCGACGGCATCGGAGACCTGCGTGGAATCATTCAGAGGCTGGATTACCTTAAGGAACTTGGCGTCAGCGTCGTTTGGCTGTCTCCCGTCTATAAGTCGCCAAACGACGATAACGGGTATGACATCAGTGACTATCAGGACATCATGGAGGAGTTCGGCACTCTGGCCGACTGGGACCAACTGCTCGCTGAGATGCATAAGCGCGGCATCAAACTGGTCATGGATCTCGTGGTCAATCACACGTCAGACGAACACCCGTGGTTCGTCGAGGCCCGAAAGTCGAAGGACAATCCCTACCGCAATTACTATATCTGGCGGCCAGGCAAGGAAGGCCGGGAGCCCAACAATTGGGAGTCTTTCTTTAGCGGCTCGGCATGGCAACACGACGCTGCGACGGACGAATACTACCTGCACCTGTTTTCGAAGAAACAACCGGACCTCAACTGGGAAAATCCCAAGGTCCGTGAGGAGGTCTTTGCGATGATGGATTGGTGGCTCAAGAAGGGAATCGACGGCTTTCGCATGGATGTCATCAACATGATCTCGAAAGTCCCAGGACTGCCGGACGCGCCCGTTCTCACCAGCTCGCGCTTCCAATTCGGCGGCCGGTATTTCCTGAATGGTCCGCGGCTCTTGGAGTTTCTCCATGAAATGAAGCACAAGGTGCTGTCCAATTACGACATTCTCACCGTCGGCGAGACTCCCGGAGTGACCACTCAGCACGCGGCCGAGATTACTAACCAGGAGACCGGACCACTGAACATGGTATTCCAATTCGAGCATGTGGAGCTCGACAAGGACCCCCGCGGGTCCAAGTGGGACTTCAAAGCCCTGGATCTCCTGGATCTCAAGCGAGTGATGACCCGCTGGCAGAAGGATTTGGCGGGCAAGGGCTGGAACAGCCTTTATCTCTCTAATCACGATCAGCCCCGCGCACTTTCTCGCTTCGGTGATGACGGTCAGTATCGCGTCGAGTCGGCTAAGATGCTCGCTACCTTCCTGCATATGTTGCAGGGCACTCCCTACGTTTATCAGGGCGAAGAGATCGGGATGACTAACGTTAAATTCGAGTCTATTGGGGACTATCGGGACATTGAAACTCTCAACATGTACAAGGAATATGTCGAGGACAGAGGTATCGACCCCAAGGTCGTCCTGCCAATGATTCATGCCAAGAGCCGCGATAACGCGAGGACTCCCGTGCAATGGGATGATAGCGGACGTGCCGGCTTCACCACCGGCACACCTTGGATAAAGCTCAATCCCAATTACAAGGACATCAACGCCAAGCAGGCGCTGGCCGATCCGAATTCTATCTTTTTCTATTACCAAAAGCTCATCCGACTGCGCAGAGAGAAGCCGATTATCGTGCAGGGCAGTTACGATTTGATTCTTGATGAAAACCAGGAGATCTATGCTTTCACACGCACACTGGAGGATGAGGAACTACTGGTCATTCTAAATTTCACCAGAAACAAACCGGTTTTCGCTCTTCCCGATTCGGTTTCCTTTTCCGACAAGGAGCTCGTGATTAGCAATTACCCCGTCGATTCGGCCGAGGACGTCCGCCTATTGACGCTGCGACCCTATGAAGCGCGGGTCTACTCGCTGCGCTGATGGTGACGCTCTCCTGCGGTCGCAGTAATTCGATTCGAAAAGTGAAGCGCAGCGGGCGAAATTAACCGCCTCGAGGCCGAGAAGGGATGCGAGGAGTTCTAGACAAGACTAAGACCAATCGACTTCGCTGCGCCGCTTTTCGCGTTGCGTGGCAATGAGTCATCCCGAGTGTCAATCTCTGGCTAGATTGGCAATCCGCTGCATCGCCTTGTCTGCGAGCTTGTCGAAAGCGATTACCGCCGCTTCGATGTGCTCTTCCTTGGTGTCCTCGATCTTATTGTGGCTGATGCCGTGGAGGCTTTGCGCAAACATCATTACCGTAGGGATCCCGGCGCGCGCGACTTCGGCGGCGTCGTGGAGTGGGCCGGATGGCATGCGATGCACCGTGCCGCAGGTTTCACGAATCGCCTCGTCGCAGAACGCAAGAAGGTCGTCGTCGAACGGAATGGGATCGATGCGCATCAGGCGCTCCCAGGAGACCGACACGTTCCCCTCCGCGGCAAACCGCTCGCTGGCAGCCCTTGCATCCTTCAGCATCCCCGAAAGAGCCTCCGCGTCGAGGTGGCGTTGATCGAGGGCGATGCGACATTCCTCGACGACACTCGTGACAATGCCTGGCGCGGTCGTGCAGGAGCCAATCGTGCAGACTCCGCCGTGACGGTCCGCTATTTGATAGATTTCGGGACTCATCTTCGCAGCTGCGAGGAAGGCGTCACGACGTTTGTTCATCGGCGTGCTTCCCGAGTGCGCAGCCTGTCCGCGGAATGTGATTGCATGACGTTCGACACCATAGGTTCCGAGGACGGCTCCAAGCGGCAGCTCCAGGTCGAGCAGCACAGGGCCTTGCTCGACATGGAGCTCGATATAGGCGGCGGCAGTTTGCAACTGCTTACCGCTTTCTTTCACCCGTTCGAAGGCTATTCCATGCTCGGCCAGCGCATCGATCAATGCGATGCCATCCTTATCCTTCAGGCGTCGCGCCTCCTCCATGTCGATGAATCCCGAACATGCCGAAGAACCGAAGAGACTCATGCCGAAACGGGCGCCTTCCTCATCAGCCCAATCCACAAGCCGGACGGTTGCCGGAGGTTTTCCCGCGTACTGGGCGTTGATGCGGCGAAGGATCTCGACGCCCGCCAGAAGATTGAGACAACCATCGAGCCAGCCGCCGTTCGGGACTGAATCCATATGGCCTCCAATCAGGAGAGCCTGGCCGGATGCGCCACGGAGAGTCGTCCATACATTGCCTGCTTCGTCGCGTTGGATATGGACGGGAAGTTCTTCGAGCTTTGCTTTGAGCCAGGTTCTGGCCTTGGCCCACGGCGCAGTGAATGCTACTCGCTGAGCCCCGTT
>DATDAX010000269.1:0-2111 GCA_036525175.1 Terrimicrobiaceae bacterium
CTCAACGAAGAGGCGTATGCGCTGCTGCGCTGCGAGAAGAAGCTGGAGGTGGTGCCGCGCGCGACGCATTTGTTTGAGGAGCCCGGTGCCCTTGAAGAGGTCTCACGGCTCGCGGCTCGCTGGTTTCAAAAACACTTGGGACCGCGATGATGAGAATTCAATTTCACGACGCGTGGACGCAGGTCACGACGCCGCCTGAGTTTGCTGCAGCAACGATGCACAATCACGCGCGTACTGCGCAAATCGCCTCGGAGCGCGGCCCGTCACCAATTGGATGTCGTTGGTGATGCGGCTCGCTTGAGCCTCGCGATAATAGCGCTCCAGGTCGAGCAGCCAATCCGCATACTCTTCGGGGACGCCCGCCGCCAGCATGCCGCTTTTCAAATCCGACGGCGAGAGATTGATGTGGCTGATCTGCCGACCAAGAACTTTGGATAACTCGAGCGCCATCTCGGTATAGGTCAGCGCCACGGGACCGCTCAATGTGTACACCTTTCCCTCGTGGCCAGACTCGGTCAACGCCTTCCCAGCCACCGCGGCGATGTCACGCACATCGACGTGACTGATCCTGGCATCGTCAGTCGCGCTGTAGAACACGCCTTCAGATCGGATCGTGTCGCCCATGAAAGTTACGATGTCCTGCATGAAGCCATTGGGGCGGAGAAACGTCCATGCGATGCCGCTCGACATGATCGCCTTCTCGACGGGCCGATGAACCTTCGCAAAGACGAACGCCTCTTCGTCGGCTCTCCAGACAGACAGCTTTACGATGTGCCTCACTCCGAGTGCCCTCGCCGCTTCGACAACGTTCAGCTCGAGTTGCGTCTGATTCAGCACGCTTGGTGCGACAAGAAACAGTTTGTCGATGCCCTGCAACGCCGCGCGCACGGTCTCCGGGTGGTTGAAATCGATGATGATGGCGTCGATACCTCTTGCGGTCGCGCTTTCGGCCTTCCCTTTCGAGAAGTAGCCGGCGCGAAACGGTGCATTGGCTGATTGCAGCTCGTTGACGACTTCACTGCCGACGGTGCCGCCGGCTCCAGTAACGAGGATCATAGGTTGCTTCCTCCTTTTCTGGAAAGCGTAAGGCAATTATCGACGAGCGCAAAAAGTGCGTGCTGAAATGTGCTGCAACCGATGGCGAACGAGGTTGTTTCCGAGAGACCCGTGGGTACTGGTGATGACACAACTATTTGGGATGGCTAACCGCGCCTTGAGTGAATCTTGACAGTGTCAGCTTGAAAATTTTACAGTGTCAAGATATAGGGTTTGGATGAAGCCAAAATCGTTACAGGTGTCCGATCCGAGCGCGCAGGAAACGGCTCCTGCTCCCTATCATCATGGCGCATTGCGCGAAGCCCTGCTCGTTGCAGCGGAAGAAATCCTCCTGGAGCGCGGCGTCGAAGGCTTTACGCTACGCAATTGCGCGCGGCGGGCCGGAGTGTCGCACGCAGCTCCTGCGCATCATTTTGGAGATGTGAAAGGTCTTTTGACGGAATTCGCTGCAATCGGCTTCGACCGAATGACCGCCCTCATGCGGCAATACGTGGTGACGGCCAACCGCGACGGGGGAATGCCGCTGCACGCCTTGGGTCGGGCGTATATCGACTTTGCCATGCTCCACCGGGCGCATTTCCAGCTCATGTTCCGTTACGATCTGCTGGACCACACGAACGCCCATCTTAGCGAAGCGGGCGGGGCGGCCTACGCCGAGCTTGAGTCAGTCATTGAGGCGGCAGACCCAGGGGGTTCCGGAAACGAGACACGCCGGCTGCTCGTCTGGTCGGCTGTGCATGGCTTCGCAACGTTGCTGCTGGAGGGCAAGCTCGACGCGTTTTATGGCCATAAGGACCGAAAACGCATTGCGCAGGAGGCAGGAGACGCCTTGCTCGGAATGCTCACGAATCCGTCGCAGTCGGAAAGGAGCGCGGCATGAAGAATATCTTGCTCCTTCTCGCACTCCTGACGGTGCCATATGTCGTAGGCGGAGTCATTGGGATGCCAGACGACGCCCGTGGAAATCTTGGGCTTGCCTTGGTGTTTACCTTTACCGGAATGGGTCACTTTCTGAAAACCGACGAGATGGCCGAAATGCTCCCGCCGTGGGTCCC
>DATDAX010000270.1:0-3139 GCA_036525175.1 Terrimicrobiaceae bacterium
CCCGTGCACGGAACCGACGGCGCCGAAAAGGCTTGTGCCACCAATGACCGACGAGGCTATGGCCTGCAGCTCCCAGCCCTCTGCCTGGGTAGCATTTCCAATTCCAATGCGCGAAGCGAGGAGGATGCCTACGAAGGACGCACAGACTGCCGAGAGGATATAGGCAATGTAAATCATTCGGGTCGTGTTGACGCCGGAAAGCCGCGCGGCCTCCATATTGGAACCAATAGCAAATAGGTAACGGCCGAACCGGCTTTGATGCAGAAAAATGTACGCGGGAATGGCTACGACAACAACCATCCAGAAGAGGTTGGGCACACCAAGAAAGTCCCCGCGTGAGAAGCCGGTAAACGCATCATTAGTAATTGAGATTGTGGCGCCATTCGTGATGAGCAGACCGATACCGCGGAGCGCCGTCAACGTAGCCAGCGTCATGATGAACGGCGGCAAGCCGAGTTTGCTAATTCCGAATCCATGAAAAGCGCCGATGCCGAATCCGAATCCGAGCGTAATGAGAATTGAGGCCCAAATCGGAAAACCATGCGTCAGCAGCCAGGCAACGATAACGCTGGCGAATCCTACAACGGCGCCGACCGACAGATCGATGCCCGCTGTAATGATAACGAAGGTCTCACCCATTGCGAGAATCGCGATCATCGAGCCCTGGCGGAGGAGGTTCGAGATGTTGTTGTATGTCCAGAAGCTGCTCGTGCTGAACGCCAGAACCAGCCACATCAGTGCCAGGAGGGCCAGCAACGTCAGGCCGAGAAGCCTGCCCATGCGTACCTGCTTTCGTGTCGCGGCGAGCCGTGCTTCTTCTGACGCCTCTGCATTCGTCTTTTCAACGCTCATGTGCTTTTCTCCTCCAAGAATTGTGATTTCATTGTTTGCCGCCCGCCCTAAACGCCGAGCGCTTGCGTTAGTATGGTCTCGTGGGCCGCTTTCTCGCTGACGTGCGCGCTGTCGTAGGATGCGACTAGCCGGCCACGACGAAATACATGCAGCGTATCCGAAAGGTCGTAAACTTCCGGAAGGTAGGAAGAGATCAAAATAATACCCGCACCATCCTTAAGCAATTTGGCGAAGAGCTTGTAGATTTCGACCTTCGTGCCGACATCGACGCCCACGGTCGGCTCATCGAAGATGTAGAGGTCGGCTCCGTGGTTCAGCCATTTTCCCACCACGATCTTCTGCTGGTTACCGCCCGAAAGACTCGAGGCGGGTGCTTCGCGTGAGGCTGTCTTAATCTTGACTTCGCGGATCTGCTTATCGGCAGCGGTCTTCTCGGCCACGGGATTGATTACAAATCCCTTCGTCAGTTGCTTGTAGATCGGTAGATTGAGATTGAGCCCGACCCCAAGGTTCAAACAGAGCCCCTGATCCCGACGGCTCTCCGGCACGAGCGCAATGCCGAGCGAGATGGCGTCCTTTTCGCGTCGAATTTCGACCGGCTTGCCCTTCCAGAAAATCTGCCCACCCGTCCTGGGAAAACGCCCGAAAATGCTTTGCACAAACTCACTGCGCCCAGCGCCGATCAGTCCGTAGAGCCCGATCACCTCTCCCGCCCTGACCCGAACGCTGACCTCTTCGAAGCCTTTCCCAGTGAGTTTCTCCGTGCGAATGATCTCGTCACCGAAGGGAATCTTCTCCTTGTAATGAACCTGATCAATCGTGCGCGCGATCATTCCGGCGATGAGCTTCTCCTCGTTGGTCTCGGAAACTTTCTGCGTCGAGACCAACTGGCCGTCGCGGAGAATGGAAACGCGATCCGCGAGCTGGAAGACTTCTTCCAGCCTATGTGAGATATAGACGATGGTCACACCCTTGGCTTTCAGCCGCTCGATGAGCGCGAAGAGCTGCGCGGTCTCCTGCCGGGTCAGGTAGGCCGTGGGCTCATCGAAGATCAGGAAGCGGGTGCCACGGGTTGACGCGCGCGCTGTGGCCACCAACTGCTGCTGACCGATCGTCAGGGAAGAGAGCAACGCCGCCGCCGGCAGCTTGAAGCCGATCTCGTCAAGGATCCTCTGCGCCTCGCGCACCATTTCGCGATGCTTCAATAGGCCGAAATGCACCTTCTCGTCGCCGAGAAAGAGGTTGGCCGCCACGGTCAGATGCGGACAGAGGACGACTTCCTGGTGCACGGCGTTGATGCCGTGCGCGATCGCCTCATGCGGAGTGGCCAGGGCGACCGGATTGCCCTCCCAATAGACCTCGCCGCTCGAGCGGACGTGAACCCCGGTGAGCATCTTGATGAGGGTCGATTTGCCGGCGCCGTTTTCGCCGACAATCGCATGGACTTCCCCCGCGTCGAATTCAAGATCGACGGCCTTCAGCGCATGGGTGGCACCGAAGCGCTTGTCGAGCTTCTTGAGAACAAGGAGAGGCGCCCCCCTCTTTTCGCCCCCCTGCTGTGTCTGGTTCATCAACGGCCTGGATTATCTCATCAAGCTGAGAGCGGCTTGGTTGGGTATGCGCCCGGCTACTTGCTGACGTCGGGCGTCAGGAGCTCCTTCGAACGGTCGGTGTTCATGTTTTCCTTCGTGATCAGGTTTACCCCCGTGTCCACATCCTTCGGAACCTTCTCACCCTTTGATGCCATGAATGCCGTCTTGATGCCTTCATATCCCATATTGAACGGATCTTGCACGACCAGTGCCTGGACATAGCCGTCCGCCAGAAGCTTGACGGTTTTGTCGTCCGAATCAAAACCGATGACCATGATCTTGTCGGCGACCTTATTCTCGGCGATCGCCTGACCCGCCCCCTGCGTCATGATAAGATTCGAGGTAAAAACACCGCGCAAGTTCGGGTTAGCGGTGATCAGATCCGTCATCATGTTTAGGCCTGTCGTTGCCATCCCGTCCGCGAACTTGTCTGCGATAAGTTTCAACCCCGGATATTTGGCTTGAATTTGCTCTTTGAAACCTTTAGCGCGCGCGTCCAACGAACCGACGCCGGGAATCGAGGTGATCAAAGCGATGTCACCTTCGGGTTTTCCATATTTTTTCTCGATGGCAGCCGCAAGGCCGTCCGCGGCGACACGTCCAGCCTGGACGTTATCGGTGGTCAGGAAGGATGTGAAGGCCTTGGAATCCGCAGGCGAGTCGATGCCAATGATGATCACCTTCTTGGCGGCCTC
>DATDAX010000271.1:0-10849 GCA_036525175.1 Terrimicrobiaceae bacterium
AGCAGCGCTGACTGGCTCGCATACAGGCCGCGAGTGATCTCCATGTTTCGCCTCATATTCTCAGGATAGACCTGCAACGCTTCGACCAGTTTGCGCAGGGTCACGAGCATGTAATCCACGAGAGAGCAGGAGTCCGGCAAAATGATACGTTCCACGGAGCTGTGGCTGATATCGCGCTCGTGCCAGAGGGCGACATTCTCGAGCGCCGCAGCGACGTTGCCTCGAATAACGCGCGCGATCCCGCACAACCGCTCGCCGGTTATCGGATTGCGCTTGTGCGGCATCGCAGAGCTGCCTTTCTGACCCGCGGCAAAATACTCCTCGACTTCGAGAACTTCGGTGCGTTGGAGATGGCGGAATTCGGTTGCCCAGCGATCGATCGAACACGCGATGAGACCGAGCACTGTCATGAATTCCGCATGACGATCCCGCTGGATGATCTGCGTGGATAGCGCCGCAGGCCTGAGGCCAAGCTTCTCGCAGACGGCCTTTTCAATGCGCGGGTCGAGGTGCGCGTGCGTCCCGACTGCCCCACTGATCTTCCCAACGCGGATGCGCTCGCGCATTTGCGAAAGACGCTGCGTGGCGCGGGAGAACTCGTCAAACATCAGAGCCAGCTTCAAGCCAAAGCTGATCGGTTCGGCGTGAATTCCGTGGCTGCGACCAATCATGGGCGTGAACTTGTGCTCAATCGCACGACGGCCGATGGCGTCACGCAAATGGTTCAAATCATCAAGCAGAATCGCGCAGGAGGAATTCATCTGCACCGCCAGCGTTGTATCGAGCAAATCGGAAGAGGTTAGTCCCTGATGAATCCATCGCGAGGCGGGACCCACATGTGACGCGACGTCCTCAAGAAAAGCGATGACATCATGATTCGTGCGCTTCTCGATCTCATGCACGTTTTCGATGTCGAAGGCTGCTTTTCTTCGAATCAGAGCGGCATCCTCCCTGGGAATCGAACCCAACTCCGCCATGGCTTCGCAAGCGAGGACCTCGATTTCGAGCCAAATCTCCAACTTGCGTTGCTCGCTCCAAAGCGAGCGCATCTGAGGAAAAGAGTATCGTTCGATCACCGCATCAACGTAGCCAATGAGACGCAGCTAAGGCCAATAGAATTCTGCTCGCCTAAGGCCGCCACGAAAATGTCACGACCTTCTGGACGTCCGGGTGAAGGCTCAATGCCACCGGACAATTGAGAGCGGCGTCCTCGAGAATTTCACGACCGGCATGCGATTCCCGCAAAGGCATCTCGACGTTGACTTCGATTTTTTGGATTCGGCGCGGCGCGGTTGAGGTCATGTGTTTTCGGACTGTGGCCCGCGTTCCCGAGAGGTCGACATCCAGCGATCGCTTGACGGCAACTATAGCCATCGTCGTCAACATGCATACACCGAGCGACGTGGCCGCGAGATCAGTGGGGCTGAAGGCCTCGCCTTTTCCCAAATTGTCCTTCGGCGCGTCGGTCGAGAGCGCAGCGCGCGAAGGCCCATGAATGGAAAGGCAATGCAGGTCGCCTTCGTATTCGACGGAGATTTCGACCATGCCCGAGCTTATTGCCTCGGGCGGCAATGAAAAGGGGAAACGCCGCGTTAGGCGGCGACACGGACACGTTTCAGCCGTCCATGATTCTCCAGGAGCACACGCCCGCTCTCAAAGAGATCCACCAGCGCTGCAAGGGTTTCACGACTGTCGCGGGCGCAAGAAGACACAATGCTGATCAACTCACCCAATGAATACTGCTTCCCGTTGATTTTACGATATGGATCTTTCATGGCTATCCGCAAATAAGGATGTTCACAGATTAGACGCGACGATCCGCCGATTTGTTCAATTTCTGGGCAACATATTCTCAGGACGGTCGCTGCGCGCGAGCGCCACGCGTCATTGGATGTGGTCATAATTTCCGCTTTCGAGCTTGCGCCAAAAATCGCTCGCAGGCTGGTCGGGAGGATCGCCCGGGGAACGCAGGGTCTTTAGCGTGCGATGAAAACGCAGCGCGTTAAGGGAACTTCGATCGGTAACCAGCATGGGACTCACCGTCAACGCTTCGATGGGCAGCTTGATCAATACTCGCATGTTGACAGGATTGAGGCCGGCGAGATCGAGGAACCTCAAGCTGCGGCAAGCCCTCAGCGGCGCGAGGTCCGTAATGTGCGTGAAGGAGAGGTCGAGCTTTTCCAGCAGCGGCATGCCCCATGCAAAATCGGCATTGGCGACTTCGGAAGAGGCCAGCTTCAGCGAGCGCACCCGGAGAAAACCCCGTGGGACTTGAGGCAGCCTCTCAATCGGGCACTTGGAAAAGTCCAACGAATCGAGCGGCATGGAAAAGATCGTTTGCCAGTCGATCACTCTGGCGCCGCTGATTGCGAGGCGCGAGACGTCGATTTCACGCAGCGGGCTAAGGTCTTTAGCCTCTGTCGAGCCCCAAATGGTCACGTCGACGCGCCCCGAGCTGGTCGTCTTGACAAAAACGCGCGTGTCTATCCCATTTCGCTGGATCAATTCCAGCGCGGCTTCGTTCGCGGTATACTTTCGACGCAGAGGGCCGGGAGCATTGGCTGAGATTTTGCGCAGGTTGGGCCTTCTATTCAAGAATCCCAGGATCTCTCCGGCCGCGGCGTTTTGGGGAAGTGGTGATTCGACGAGAGCCTCCACAGCCTTCGAGTATTTGTCCGCGCCGGCGTTCACAACGCTCGTTGCCAACTCAAGCATGTCTGCCGGAGACCCTGTCCCGTCAGGCGTACCGTCGACTCCTTCCATGTTGAGTGCCTGGCGAAAGCTTTCAACAGCCCGGTCGAATTCCATAAGTGCCAAATGCACCCGGCCTTTGAGCATCCAGGCGGCGACAAAGTCCGGCTGAGCCGCCAATGCACGACAGACATTGTCCAGCGCTCCAGTCAGGCGGCGCACGACCTCGTTTGGCGTCCGTGTGAGACGCTCCAACTCTTCTTGGGAGAGATCAGAATCGTAGATCCTGCCGGCCTCAAGCATCGCCTCTTCGGCTTCATATGCTATCGCTGGTACGGACTCGACGGGGGCGTCCTCGATGCCGGGTTCGGGGAGATCTTGCGTCACTGTCTGAATATCTGTGGTCTTTCGCTGGAGTTCCTCTTCGCGCTGCGCGGCGATACGCTCTGCCTCCGCGCGGTGCTGGCGCTCGGCTTGTGTTGCCACGAGCGCCTGCTTGCTTTGCTCCTGAGCGTCTCTTGCGACGTTCTCGGCGCGTTGCATCTCAGCGAGCGCATTTTGAGCGCGTGTCTGCTCAGATCTCGCCGCGTCGGCCGCCCGCACGGCTTCCTGCTCTCTTTGATTCGCCAATCGCAGCTGGCTTTCGGCGATCAAGTATTGATCGTTCGCAGCCTTGAGTCGCGCATTGAGAAAATAGATCGAGATTAGAGCGCCGCAGACAATGACGAGAACTGATATCGCTATGACGCCGGAGGCGACCTTGTTGCGCAGGACCAATTTTTTCAGCAGATCCAAAGGTGAGACCGGCTTCGCGCTAATAACTTCGCCGCGCCGGTAGTGATCGATGTCGGCACGAAGAGCGGACACGCTGCGATAACGCTCTGTGGGATCGTTGCGGAGAGCCTTCAGCGTGATAATTTCGAGGTCGGGATGAATTTGTGGATTAAAGGTACGTGGCCGCACCGGCGCGTGCGTCTTTAGCGCCTGCCCGTCGTTTACGATATTTCCAGTCGCCTCGAAATGTCTGCGTCCGGATAGCATTTGATAAAGTATCGTCCCAATGCTGTAGACATCCGCACGCTCATCCACATCCTTACTGGATTCAGCCTGCTCTGGCGCCATGTTCTCGAGGGTCCCTACAACATGGCCCGTCAGTGACAGCGATCGCGACCCTTCGCTGCTCTTAAGCTTAGCCAGGCCAAAATCGGCAACGAGCGGTTCGCCATCCTCGCGGAGCAGGATGTTCCCAGGCTTGAGGTCTCTATGCAGCACGCCATGTTCATGAGCGAACTGAACGGCGTCACACACTTTGAGTATCAAGCTAAGGGTCTGCTCGATGGGAAGGATGCGGGTGTTCTTGGGGCGGGGAGATGGCTCCGATCCGTCGGCAGTCTGGTCCTGCTCGGACCTCAAGGAACGCAGGGAACGAATGAGTGCTCTCAAGTCGGTTTCCCCATCGGTCCCATCCGAAAGCTCGGTCGAAACGGGTTCGTACAACAGATCGGAAAGGGGGAGGCCATCGACGAACTCCATCGCAATGTATTGGATGCCGTCGAATTCATTCAGTTCGTAGACGCGACAGATATTGCGATGCGGAAGTCGCGCCATGATTTCCGCCTCGCGCCTGAAGCGCTTGAGCTGCGCTTCGGTAACCGTCTGACTGGAATGCAGGATCTTGATCGCCAGCGCGTTTCCGAAGCGATCCGCGCCGCGCCATACTGTTCCCATCCCTCCCGTGCCGATGACTTCGATGAGCTTGTACTTGCCTAGTGCCTGGGTAGCTTGAGTCGTAACGACATTGTCTTCGCTTAGTTCAAAGGAATCGCTCACGAGCGCGGGCCGAACGACGCGCAGAACGGGTGTCGGTTGATCCCTGCCAGGCACACGAAAAGACCACAAATAGTCAAAATACAGCTCCGTGCGATCAGCATCCTCCTGGACGCCGCGGCCGACCAAATAGACGACCTTTCTCAGATGCTCGGGAACGGGCGTTATCTCATTGCCGGACCAGTCGACATCGCTCAAGTCCGGCTCATGCTCGCTTTCTGCACGAATGTGCTGCCAGCCTTCGGGCAGAGTCCGCAGCATGTGCGTCAGCGTGTGCTCCGGAAGGACAGCTTCTCCCGGACGGGCCAACCGGCAGAGGCTCGCCGCAAGATCAAGGGGCGCGCCGATCGCGGTGTAACGCTGCCAGATCGAGCTCCCAAATACGCCGACCAGCGTGTCGCCTGTCCAGATCCCGCAGGAGCAGGGCGGCAATTCCCTACCCTCACGATAAAGTCCTGCGTGCAGCTGGGACGCCTTCTGGATCTGCTCGCAGGCAGCGAGAATGGCCCGCAGAGGATGATCGGAGTAGTAACGGGGCGCTCCATAGATTCCAAGCACGGTGTCACGCGCCGTCTCGCCAACCGTGCAGCCAATACTGCGCACAGCTGCGGACGCCTCCTCGACGAACGAATCAACGATCAACTTGACCTCCATCGGATCGAGACGGCCGGCAAACGGAGTCAATCCTTGAAGCCTCGTATAGGTAACGCTGATGTACCTCCGCTCAGGATGGCGGACAGTACGAAGTTCGTCCTCGCTCAGCGAGTCGAGGGGCGTTCCGGTTGATTCGCGCAGCTCGCTCGCGGGATGGCCAGGAGTGCCAATTTCATCAAGGACAATATCAAGTGCTCCGCCGTCGGAATACAATTGGGCTTCGAAAGTCCTGCCATCCTCATCGGTGACAAGACGGTTGCTTGTGCGGCCGAATTCGGGTCGTGCGAAGCAGGAGGAGACCTCGCCATGGCATAGTCGTGAGACATCCTCCAGCGACGAGCCGATGAGATTGCGCTTTGGCGTACTCAGATACTCCGCAAGGGCGTCATTCGCGTAAATGATGATGTCGTCGAGGGAAACCCGCGCGACCATTGTCCGAATCGGAGCGCTTTGAGCGGCTGGCATTGAACAATACGTTGTTACGGCTTTGTGAGAAGTCGCGCAATCCCGTTGAAAATCATACCGGCTTGGAGTAGCAACGGAAACTCGTGTTCATCTACGTCCGAGCACTTCGATATTTCCGCCAGTACCTATGGCCAACGCTTGGAGGCGTGTTCCTCACGTTTGCGGCGATCATCGTAAATTCTCTCAAGCCGTGGCCATTCAAATACATTATCGACGGCGTGCTGCCCTCAGACTCGACACATGGCACCGAGGAGGCGCGTGCAGTCCTTGCGCGCTGGTTTGGCGCCGCGTCGCCCGAGTATGTGGCGTTCTGGCTTTGCGTCATCCTGGTTGCGATAAGTCTTCTCGGCGGGCTCATCAACCTCGCAGCAAACTATCTCTTTATCCGCGTTGGTCTTAATGCCCTCCTACGGCTGCGAACGGATCTCTACGCCTCTCTGCAGTCGCTGCCACTCAAGTACCACGACGTGCGACGAAGCTCGGACTCAAGTTTTCGAGTCGCCTACGATTCGCAAAGCATCCAGACGATCTACAACAAGGGGTTTGCAACAGTTCTCAGCTCGATCGTCATGCTGGTCTGGACATTCGGCATCATGGTTTGGATGAACTGGCCCCTGGCACTGACTTCGCTTGCTGTGCTCCCGTTCGTTACCTGGGCGATCGGTTATTTTGCCGAACGTGTTCGCCGGCAGTCCACGACGATTCAGGAGCGCGAGAGCGATCTTCTTGCCCTCACGCAGGAGGGTATCAGTCAGATTCGCATGGTGCACGCGTTCGGTCGCGAATCGTTCGAGATTCGGCAGTTCCGCAAGCGGGCAGCACGCAGCCTCGAAGCCGGCCTGCGTTTCAACATCACCTCCATAGTCAGCTCGCTGGTTGTAGGCACGCTCATGGCTGCTGGAACTGCTCTCATGTACTACGTCGGCGCGCGGCAGGTTCTCGAAGGCGCGCTCACACTGGGCGATCTGACCGTTTTCGCCACCTATCTCCTGATGCTTTACCAGCCGCTTGAGCAGCTCAGCTACACGGCATGGGCCATGGAGGGGGCGGCTGCTGGCGCGACGCGCTGCTTTGAGGTACTCGATCGTGAGGACGATGTGCCGGACGCTCCAAATGCGAAGCCGATTGAGAACGCGCGCGGTGACATCGAATTCCGCGACGTAGGCTTTGGTTATTCGCACGATCGTCCCATCCTAACTGGCATCAACTTATCCATTGTGGCAGGCGAAAGTGTCGCCTTTGTAGGCGGCACCGGCGCGGGGAAGAGCACCCTGCTGAGCCTCGTGCCGCGCTTTTATGATCCGACATCTGGCGGCGTCTTCCTCGACGGCCGCAACTTGCGCGAGCTGACGAAGAAATCGGTTCGTCTCCAGATAGGAATGGTTTTGCAGGATACCATCCTGTTTTCCACGACCATCAAGGAAAACATCGCCTATGGCCGGCCGGGGGCGATGGACGAGCAGATCATCGAGGCTGCCAAGCGTGCTCAAGCTTATGATTTCATCATGAAGATGCCGCATGGATTCAGCAGCGCCGTGGGGGAACGGGGAAGCCACCTCAGCGTTGGACAACGCCAGCGCATCGGTATAGCGCGCGCTTTCCTTAAGGACGCCCCCATCCTCCTGCTCGACGAGCCAACCAGCGCGCTGGATCCGAGCACTGAACATGCAATCATGGGAACGATTGGAGAACTCATGCGCGGGCGTACAACTCTCATAATTACGCACCGCCTTGCGACCATTCATTCGCTTGGGCGCATCGTGGTTCTCGAGCATGGAACAATCGCCGAACAAGGAACAGGTCCCGAGCTCCTGACGAGAGCGGGCCCGTATGCCAAGCTCTACCAGGCCGGGCAATATTCGCAATGACGGGGATTTCCGTCGCTCTTTCCCCGACGAGCGCCCATCAGCCCAAACCCCGCTCTTCGAGATCCTCCTCGCCCCAGCCCAGGACATGTCCAATTTCGTGAAGGAGCGTAGTTCGGACTTCCACACGAAATGAGGCCATGTCGCCCTCGGCGACGTCCCACAGGTTTTCCAACCAGATCCGTATGCGGGGAGTTGGAGATGCCGGAGCGCCCTCGTCAAAGATCCCCAATGTGTCCGGCTCGACCCCGCCCGCGATGTCCGCCGCATCCGGTCGACGTTCAAGAAAAACGGGAACTGTTTTCACAAGGGCTTGGACGTCGCTTGGAAGTTGCTGAATCATCGCGTCAACCTCAACGCGAGCAATTCTCAGGAGCAACGAGTGATTCATTCCGCCTTCTGCGTTGGCATAAGTCTTGCCTTCGGCTATGGATAACCAATGCCTGAGACGAAAGAAGTCAATCCTCTGCGCGAAGGGTTATCGAGCCGCGCGATGCCACAACCTTGCGCTGTGGTCATCTTCGGAGCAACTGGTGACCTGACGCATCGCAAGCTGGTTCCCGCGCTCTACAACCTTGCAGCTGATGGCGCGCTTCCGCCCGCAGTAAGTGTCGTGGGATTTGCCCGTCGCGACAAGACGGACGAGATATTCCGTAAAGAACTTGAGGAAGCTGCCCGAAAATTCTCGCGCCAGACGATCAGTGACGACTTGTGGACGGTCTTTGCGTCGTCGATCTTCTATCACCGCAGTGAATTCGACGTCCTCGAGGGCTACGAGGCCCTTGCGAAACGACTGGATGAACTGGACGCCAAGCGAGGAACCCGTGGCAATCGCCTTTTTTATCTTTCAGCGGGCCCCGACCAGTTTCCGGTCATCCTGGAGAACCTGCGTAAGAGTGGCCTCAATAAGGCACCTTCAGGCAGCTGGGCGCGCGTCATTGTTGAGAAGCCCTTCGGAACCGACTTGCCCAGCGCTCAACGGCTCAATGAGATGGTCAAAGGATCCTTCTCCGAGAAGGACACCTTCCGCATCGATCACTATCTTGGCAAGGAAACAGCGCAGAACATCATGGTGATGCGCTTTTCGAATGCCATTTTCGAGCAGCTATGGAATGCGCGTTACATCGATCACGTGCAAATCACCGCGAGCGAAGCCCTCGGCGTGGAAGGCCGCGCAGGCTACTACGACAAGTCGGGCGCTCTACGCGATATGGTGCAAAATCACTTGCTTCAACTCTTATGCCTCACCGCGATGGAGCCGCCAGCCGGCCTTGACGCGGACGCCATACGCGACGAAAAGGTCAAAGTCCTCAAGTCGCTTCGGCCAATCCGTGGCGAAGATGTCCGAAAACACGTAGTGCGTGCGCAATACGGCGCTGGCACCGTCAATGGAAAACGTGTCCCAGCCTACCTGGATGAACAGAATATCAACCTGGAATCGGTCACCGAAACCTATGTTGCTCTCCACATCACCGTGGACAACTGGCGTTGGGCAGGCGTGCCGTTCTTTGTGCGGGTTGGGAAGCGTCTCCCAAAGGCGAGCACTGAAATCGCGATCCAATTCAAGGCTGCGCCTCCTGTGCTGTTCAATGCTGACGGGCAAGCCATCGATTCCAATGCTCTCGTCATTCGCATTCAGCCCGACGAAGGTGTTGCGCTGCGCATGAGTTCCAAGATGCCGGGTTCCAGCCTGCGTATTGAGCCCGTAAAGATGGATTTTCACTACGGCACGAGTTTCGGGAAGGCGACTCCCGAAGCCTACGAACGCCTCTTGCTCGATGCCATGAGCGGCGATGCCACGCTCTTCGCCCGCCGCGACGAAGTCGAGGAGGCATGGAAATTCGTTGATGCCATACGCGCCGAATGGGACAGGACCCGCGAGGACCTCGCTCTCTACGCAGCGGGAACCTGGGGACCCACTGAGGCCGATGAATTGATAAAGCGCTACGGCGCAACATGGAGACGCCTATGAACGCAGTCGAACAACCTCCCATCGAACCCGGCATACCGGTGGAAATCGGACGTATAGACAAGGAGTTGGGCAAGCTGTGGGAAGAGACCGGTGACACGAAGACCCGCGCCTCCCTCATCAATTTGGCGATCTATACGGAGAGCTCAGAGGCTGTTTCTCTCAATACGGACCTGATTTCCAAAATCGCCAGCCAGTACGCCTGCCGGGCACTCTTGATCTTTGCCAACCCCGAGGCTCCGCATGAGGAAGCCAGGGCATGGATCAGCGCACACTGCCACCTCGCCGGCAAGGGCGAGGGCCAGATTTGCTCTGAGCAAATCACTTTCCGGCTCGATGGCGAGATGGTTGCGGCCCTTCCCAACATCGTGTTCTCTCATCTCGACTCCGACCTCCCCCTTTATTTTTGGTGGCAGGGAAATTTCCGGGAACCTCTCGACAAAAAGCTCTGGGGATGGGTGGATCGCCTGATCTTCGATAGCAGCGAGTGGGAGTCTCCTGCCGAGCAGTTCAGCCTAGTCCAAAAGATCAGGACGCTGACGGAAATCCGCACGATTCTCTGCGATCTGAATTGGACGCGCCTGGTTGGCGCGCGTTTCGCACTCGCCCAGCTCTTCGATCACTCCTGCGCGCTCGCTCGCATTCGCAAGATCAGGCGCGTTTCGATTTCCTGCGCCTGGCACACCACAGGTCTGCTCCTTCTGGGCTGGCTTGCCGCTCAACTCGGCTGGAAATTGCAGCCGGGGAACGAAAGCTTCCTCACCATCGCCGGTGAGCGCATCGACTTCGAAATTCAGACGACCGCCGGCCCCGTGATCGGGCGGTGCGCGTTCGACTGTGAGGACGCAACTCTCGAAATCTCGCGCGATGCGAATTCCGAATATTTCCAGGCGCGCATCGGCTGTGAAGGAGTTTCCGATGCAGTGATGCTCGTTCCAGCCGGAAGGAGTGAAACCGCCGATATTCTGGTCACCGAACTCGGCCGCGGGGGTAACCACCCTCTTTACAGAAAAAGTCTCGCCGCGATCAAGCCGCTCTTCGGCTAACCCGAGCTCGACGTTGCGCCGGTGTGAAAACACCCTTCTCAGCTGGAAAGTGCTCAAGGGCGCGCGTCTTTCCCCAGCAAAGCGATTGCGCGATCGACTGGGTGACGTAGCTCTTTGCAGCCGAAACGGCTTCCCGGAGCGATTTTCCCAACGCGAGTCCGGCGGCGGTCGCCGCCGAAAACGTGCAGCCGGTGCCATGCGTCGCGATGCCGGCCACGAAAGGTGCGGCAAATTCCTCAAGCCCGTCTCCCGTGGCAAGGACATCCACCGCGGTCTTGCCGTGCAGATGCCCGCCCTTGAGCAGGAACGCGCATCCATATTCATTCACGAGA
>DATDAX010000272.1:0-5523 GCA_036525175.1 Terrimicrobiaceae bacterium
AATGGAAATCGTTCCGCTCGAAATCTTCTCCAACCCAGCAACCATCCGCAAAGTCGTAGACTTCCCGCAGCCCGAAGGCCCCACAAGCACCATGAACTCCCCATCCTTGATATCCAGATTGATGTTCTTGACCGCCGTAAATGTCGGGCGCCCACGATCATCGGTATATGTCTTAACCAGATCGTTGATTTTTACTGAGGCGTCTTCTTTGGTTTTCATGCTTCTCTCGTTGTTGCGTTCTCGACTTGGGGTGGAGTCCATTTCAGTTCCTGCACGGAGACCGCTCGTAGCTACGAGAAATCCTTTGCCTTTCTCTTGTGTGCCAGCCCCGGCTTTGTGCTGAAAACTTAATGCGATTCGCAGCTACGTATAGAATAATTCCGTTATGTTTTGGACGTTCTCGCGTAAAAAAAGCGCGCGAACAACGTCTCTGCAGACACAAATCTCGCGTGCATGGCGGCGCTGGGCTTCGCCGTCGCTTGGCAAGTATGTATTGCTGAAAAGCCGACGTGGCATGGCCCGCTCTAAACCCTGAAAAGATCCTCCCTTAGCAGAACGTGACTCTCGATTTCCGAAAGGGCTCTCGAGCCGGGACCGCGTCGCAACTGCGCTTCCCTCCCATTGGGCTGCATGCTATTTTGCGAAAACCTATGGCTAGACCAGTAACTCTCTTCACCGGCCAATGGGCCGATCTTCCTCTCACCGAACTCGCACCGCTCGCCAGGAAAATGGGCTTCGATGGCCTCGAACTCGCCTGTTGGGGTGACCATTTTGACGTAAACCGTGCAGCCGAATCGGAAGACTATTGCAAGGAACGCTGGCGGATCCTGACCGACGCTGGTCTCACGGCGTTCGCGATCTCCAATCATCTCGTTGGGCAGGCCGTCTGCGATAACATTGATGAGCGGCACAAAGCCATCCTATCACCAGACGTCTGGGGTGATGGTGACCCGGAGGGCGTCCGTCAAAGAGCCGCCGAACAGTTGAAATTGACGGCTCGCGCATGCCGCAAATTTCTGAATGCCAAACCGAGCGGGAATCCTGAGTTCCCCGCCGTGGTCAACGGCTTCAGTGGATCGAGTATTTGGCATGCGTGCTATGCGTTTCCTCCAACCAGCCAGGCCTACCTGCAAAACGGGTTCGACGACTTCGCGCGCCGGTTCCTCCCGATTCTGGAGGTTTTCGAGGAAGTCGACGTGAATTTCGCCCTTGAGGTGCATCCTACCGAGATCGCCTTCGATATTGCCTCGGCCCATCGCGCCCTGGAAGCAGTGAAAGGTCACAAACGATTCGGATTCAACTACGACCCCTCCCACTTGGGCTACCAGGGGGTCGACTATGTGAAATTCATTCGCGAGTTCCACGACCGCATTTACCACGCGCATATGAAGGACGCCTGGTGGGGGCACGGCAACGGAGACGCCGGCGTCTTTGGGGGCCACACGGACTTTGGCGACTACCGCCGCTACTGGGATTTTCGCTCAATCGGCCACGGCGACGTGAAGTTCGAGGACATCATTGTTGCGCTCAATGATATCGGTTATCACGGTCCGCTATCCATCGAATGGGAGGACATTCGCATGGATCGCGTGCACGGAGGTGCCGAATCCTGCAGAAACGTAAGGAGCTACGACTTCACCCCAAGCGGAATTGCCTTCGATTCCGCCTTCGAAAAGAAAAAGTAGCCCCAAGAGTGTTTCGTATATGTCACGCAAATTGAAAATGGGAATGGTCGGCGGCGGCAAGGACGCTTTCATTGGGGCCGTGCACCGTCTTGCGGCGAATCTCGATGGCCGCATCGAACTGGTTGCGGGTGCATTTTCGTCGAATCCCGCTAAGTCGCACGAGAGCGGCGCGTTGCTGTTGCTCGACCCGAAACGTGTTTACGACAGCTATGAGGCGATGGCCGAAGCCGAAGCCAAATTGCCGGTCGGTCAGCGCATTGATTTCGTTTCGATCGTAACGCCGAACTTCGCGCATTTTCCTGCGGCCAAAACGTTCCTCGAAGCGGGGTTCAACGTTGTTTGCGATAAGCCGGTGACGTTGGATCTGGAAGAAGCCCTCAAGCTGCGTGAGGTTGTCCAGCGCAGCGGAAAAGTCTTTGTACTCACGCACAATTACACAGGCTATCCCATGGTGAAGGAAGCGCGCGAACTGGTTCGCACCGGTGGGCTTGGAAAGATTCTGAAGGTCGTGGCCGAATATCCCCAGGGATGGCTGCTTAATCCCATTGACCAGGAAGGGCAAAAACAGGCGTCATGGCGCACCGATCCCGAACGTGCCGGAGCGAGCGGTTGCATCGGTGACATCGGCACACACGCGGAGAACCTGGCGCGCTATATCACAGGATTGGAAATTGATGAGCTCTGCGCGGATTTTTCCAGCTTCGTCGAAGGGCGGCGCCTCGAGGACGATGGAAACATGCTTGTGCGCTACAAAGGCGGCGCGCGAGGCGTTCTCTACGCCTCTCAGGTTTCGGCCGGCGAGGAAAATAATCTCACGATCCGGGTGTATGGCACAAAGGCGTCGTTGGAATGGCACCAGGAACATCCCAATGAACTCATCGTTAAGTTCCAGGACGCACCTAGGAAGGTTTATCGGCGTGGCAATAGCTATCTCAGCGATGCGGCGAAGAGGTTTACCCGGCTGCCATTCGGCCATCCCGAGGCCTTTATCGAAGCATTCGCCAATGTTTATCTCGAGGCGGCACGGGCCATCGAGGCGGAGGTGACAGGCCAGCCCATTCCGGAAGACTTGGATGTTCCTACCGTTAACGATGGCGTAGAAGGTATGGCGTTTATAACTGCGGCAGTTCAAAGCGCCAAAGGCGGCGCTGTTTGGACCAAGATGCCTGCGGTTTGAAGAGTTAGAATGCTCTAAGCGATCTGAGAAGTTTTGTAGGCGCGGGAGAACACCCTGCGATCACTTCGACGGCTGGATGCCTGAGAGCGTGACGTTGATGATCATGTCACCGGGATCGCCGCCGGTGGCAGGAGCCTTTTCGAGAGACAAGGAGCTGCAGTCCTTTACGATCCAGTCTGCGCCCAATTCGACAAGGAGATCGTTGGACTCGGTGGTCTGCAATGCGATAACGCGAGCGCCGGCTGCCTTGCCAGCGCGGACCCCAGCAGAGGCATCCTCGATCACCACACAATCCTGTGGAGCGAATCCCAGCAAGCCAGCACCCTTCAGATACGGTTCGGGATCCGGCTTGCCAATCGTGATGTCCTGCGCGGTGATGATCCGATTCGGCGCGGAGATTCCTGCCGCGCGGAGGCGAACCTCGGCCAAGGGTCTTGTGCCTGACGTGACGATGGTCCAACGGTCGGCGGGGAGCGAAGCGAGCAACTCGACGACGCCCGGCAGGGGAATCACGCCGTCCACGTCGAGAATTTCGCGGCGTTCGACTTCCCGATTTTCCACTTCGTGGTCGGCGTCCGGAAGGAGTTCACGAATCGTCGTGATGCTCGGTCGGCCGTGGACCTTGTGAACTATTTCTTCGGGATCGAAGCCACGCTCGCTTGCCCACCGGGACCAAACGCGCGCTACGGCGGGTGTTGAATCGATCAGGACTCCATCCATGTCGAACAAAATGGCTTTGCAGGAAATTTGCGGCATGGGATATGAAAATCAGAAAGTCGCTACGTTGCGAAGAGCACAGACACGTTTTCAAAACACTGGGAGGCAATTGGAGTCATGCACTCTGCATCCGTTCCCTCTGGGAGAAAATCCGCCGACAGCTTTTGGATGGGTCATGAGTAGCAGCCCATGCAAAGGACGGTTACAAAAATGTCAAGCGGAGGCCTTGTTCGGAAGTGACCAACGCATAAAATACTGATAATAAACAGCTGCATGGCTGTTGAATATTCATCCTTTGCTGGCTGGGAAAGAAATCTGAAGCTGTCAAACGGCTTGGTGGAAATCATCGTCACCGTGGAAGTGGGTCCACGCGTCATATCGTATCGGCCGACGCAAGGTCGAAGCGTGTTCAGGCTTGCTGCCGATGAGGCCGGCAAGTCGAAGGAGGACGCCTGGAAGATTCGTGGCGGTCATCGCCTTTGGACCGCTCCGGAGGATTTCGGCCATGCGCATAGTCTGTGCTACGCGCTCGATAACTCGGAGGTGCAGCACGCTATCGAAGGAGATTTTGCCGTTCAGGTTTCGAATCGGGTCGACGGGCCGGCAAAGATTCGTCGGGAGATGGTCGTCAGGTTGGCAGAGACAACTCCCAAAGTGACAGTCGAGCATCGAATAATCCACGAAGGGGGCAATCCGTTGGAGGTGGCGCCGTGGGGACTTTCCGTGATGGCACCTGGCGGCTATGCCGTCTTGTCTCAACCGCCTATCGGCACGCACCCGGCGGACTATCTGCCAAATCGCAGTATTATCGCGTGGCCATTCACGGATCTCGCCGACGAAAGGCTTCGCGTGGGTCGGCGAACGATCCGCTTGCGTCAGACGGATCGTCCGCCCATTAAGATCGGACTATGCCATCCGGAGGGGTGGGCTGCTTATGTTCTCGGCGACCACTTGTTTATCAAAACTGTTCCGCTCATCGAGGGAGCGACCTATCCTGACTTCGGATCGAACTTTGAGACGTTTACAAATGCGGATTTTCTCGAACTCGAAACTCTCGGGCCATTGAAGCGAATCTCCGCGGGGGAAACGATGCTTCACACCGAATCGTGGGTGGTTTTTTCGGGAGTTCGTCTTCCAGACGTGGAGGACGAGGAGGCGTTCTTGAGGGCCTTGGAGCCTTACCGAGAGCAGCTCTCTTAAGAAGCGATCTCGCCCGTAGCGCGGAAGGTCCGGCAAACGAGCGGCTACCAAGATCGCGCCAGCTAACCCCGGCTCATAGCCGGCCGCGCGCTTTGTCTATTGATAGGAGAGTCTCGTTTAGACTGAGTTGCTTTCTTGTCGGCACATCGGAAAGATTTCATCGAGCAATGCCGCTGTTGGACAATTGCGGTCAAGGATTCGCGGCAGGAGAAATTTCTTGTAGGTTCCGTTGGGGGCCCGCACCATGAACGTTCCTGAATTTGAACCACGCTCGCGGTGAAACTCCATAAGTCGTGTGCGTTGAGATAGTTTATATTGCCTCGTAGTGTAACGGTAGCACAAGTGACTCTGGATCACTTTGTCATGGTTCGAATCCATGCGAGGCAGCCAATTGATTAGCAGTGAATTACGATGGAAAGGCCGGAGGAATAGAATTTTGGTTTGCCACCTGCTTGCCACTTCTGAGGCGAAAGCTGCCGTTTCTCGTTGCAATGAACGAAAGCCTGCTTTGATAGCGCACGGTGGCTCATCGGGCAACTGTGGAAGGCGCAAAGCTGCTCTGGAAAAGCTCTGCTGGTCTTGCTTGAATCCGCTGAGCGTGACCGATTCGTTTCCCACCTCTACCAGTCTCGTCGAGAGTATCGATCGGCTGCGAACGCGCAGGCAAGTCAGGCAAGGAAATCGAACGCTGTGTCATCTCGACATTTCGGGTTGCCAAAGGCATAGGCTTCAGGGGCGACTTCC
>DATDAX010000273.1:0-8763 GCA_036525175.1 Terrimicrobiaceae bacterium
TGCCGCCCGCATCTCCAGACTGCGGGACGAATATCGGGAGCGCATCGCACAGCTTGAATATTGCGATGAACTCACGGCGGAACCCGATCCCGAGCAACTGCCGGCTTCCCATTTCAACCATCTCGTTCGAGAGGCACTGCACGTCGAACGCCGAAAGCTCGTCGAACTCCGGAACCAACACCAAATTAATGACGAGACCTTACGATTGGTCCAGCGAGATATCGACCTTGCCGAGACTCGTATCGCAGAGGCCGATCACTGAGAAGCTGTGAGCAAATTGGAAAAGGCTGCGTTGCTGATGTTTCGCCATGGCCACGGCGTGGTGCGGCAGCAATACCCGTAGCCGCTTGTCCCGCCCCGAGTAAACGCTGGCCAGACGAGAAAGACACGCAACCTTCATGCTCTCGGGTGGGCTCCTATTCTTCAAAACTTCTGAGAGGCCCGCCGTTGAAGTACGCACGTTTTATTTAACTATCGGTCAGATTCGTCTGTTCGCTCAGGCGATGCTCGCACGCAATCGCTCGAGAAAGATTCGCTGCGACTCGTTAATCCTGATCTGCGCCTCGTCGATCGTGAAAAATTCCGCGCGATCAATCTCTGGGAAACTCTGTACTTTACCCGAGCGCGGCGGCCATTCCAGCTCGAATGAATTGCTCGTCCGCGAAATGGTTGCGTTTGGCTCCAGCTCGAACGCCCAGGCATGCACCGTCTTGCCGCCCTTCTGTTGAACCGTTCCGAGTTGGATCAAATCCGCCTTCGGCTCGAGGCCGATCTCCTCGCGAAATTCGCGCATTGCCGCGGCCAGCAGTTCCTCATCGCGCTCCGGCTCGCCCTTGGGTATGCTCCAGGCGCCTTCATCTTTCTTCTTCCAGAACGGCCCGCCCGGGTGGACCAGCAGCACTTCAAGCCGGCCAGCACTCCGCCTGTAAGCAATAATTCCTGCGCTCCTGTTTGCCATTCAATGAGGAGCGGCTAATACCATCGCCCATCCGCTGAGCCAAGATCCTTGTAGGTCTTTGCTGGGCACAGTGTGTCATGTGCCGAGGCGGACATGGGATGGGAATATGCCAGCCGCCGTCCAGCCAAATGTGTCGCCCGCTAAGTTAGAGTTGAATGTATTGGCCTAAGATGCTTTGCTTTGCGTATGCGTGCGATCTGGAAAGGGGGCATCACCTTTGGCCTCGTCTACATTCCCGTGGCGGTCTATCCGGCAACGCGCGAGGAGAAAATCAGTTTCAGGCAACTGCGAGCGCGTGATCTCAGCCCGATCCGTTACAAGAAGGTCGCGGAAGCGGACGAGAAGGAGGTAAAGGCGGACGAAATTGTCAAAGGCTTCGAATATGAAAAGGGTCACTGGGTGACTCTGCAAGAAGAGGACTTCGAGAAGGTCAGAATCGAATCGACGCATTCCATCGAGATCACGGACTTTGTAGAGCAGGCGCAAATCAATCCGAAGTTCTTCTATAAGCCCTATTTCTTGGAACCTCAAAAGGGAGGAGAAAAAACGTACTCGCTTCTTTACAAAGCGCTCCTGGAAACGGGCAAGGTTGGCATAGCAAAGGTTGTGATTCAGAGACGGGAATACCTCGCAGCCGTCAAACCGGACGGGCTGTTTCTAATGCTTGAGCTCATGCATTTTGCTCATGAGGTGCTTGAGCCCGAGATGCTCAAATCCGCTTCCGAGAAGGACGTGTCTCCGAAGGAATTGGACATGGCGAAAACCTTGATCCAACAAATGGCGGCAGATTGGGAGCCCGAGAAATACAAGGATCAATACACTACCGCGCTCATGGAGATGATCGAACAAAAGGCGCAAAAAAAGCCGCCGTCTGGGAAACCGGTCGCCCCAAGAATGGCGCCGAATGTGGTGGATTTGGTCGCCGTCCTTCAAGAAAGCCTGCAAAAAGTGGGAACCAGAAAGACGCAACCGAAAAGCCCCGGCCGCGCGCGTTCGACCAATGCGCTAGTGAAACAAAAACGCAGGCCTGCAGCGGCCTAGTTCCTCGGCTTCGCCCCTGCGAGTGATGCAGGACTCAGCCGGAGCTTATGGCCCGATCGCGCGAAGGATTCCAAGCACATGGAACGGAATTCGATTGAAGTTCAATCGCGAAAGCTGCCTCCCCACGCAGACTAAATGGCAGCGAATTTGTATTCCCTTCTCCAGGACTTCGGAGGCATTTGAAGCCTCATCAACCACGAGTCCTATTAGTTGCTGCGCATTCATTCTTCGCCTCAAGGAATTAGTCGCGGGTGGTCCGCAAAACTTACATCCCTCGGCGCACTCGTTCCTGCTCACGTCGTGGCAAAGGCACTCTCCCGCGCCGTCCACCAGCGCTCTCCTGCTGAACGACTGTTCGTGAAGGCAATTTTGCGGTAAATTCGCTCAGGCATCCACGTATCGAAATGGCTCGTCAATCGGACTCGACGATAAGCCGGGAAGCGGCGCTTCTGGAACTGGCGCGCGAACTGGCGCACGAACTCCATCCTGCGCGAAGGATTCGGCCGTTAACATCGGAAAGTTCGCTCGAGCGGGACGCTGGATTGGATTCGCTCGCGCGCGTCGAACTCTTGCTGCGGGTCGAGAAGAGGCTTGGTCTTCGGCTGCCGGATCACGCCGTTATGTCCGCGGAAACATTCGGGGATCTGCTGGCTGCCGCTGAGTCCGCGCCGGCAGCAGAGTCTTTGGAAACTGCGATAATGCCGGGAGTGTCCGATTCCCAAACGGATGCCGAAGACGAGTGGCCCGAAGGCGCCGAGACGCTGGTTGAGGCGCTTGAGTGGCATGCGCAGCGACATCCGGACCGCACCCAAATTCACTATCTGACAGATGGTGAAACGCCCGAGGCGATCACATGCGGCGAACTGTGGAAGGGCGCGCGTAGGATCGAGGCGGGCCTGCGCGCGCTGGACCTCGAACCCGGAAAACCCGTTGCAATCATGCTTCCCTCGGGTCGGGCTTACTTTGAGTCGTTCATGGGAACGTTGATGGCATCCGGGGTCGCGGTTCCGCTCTATCCACCAACGCGCATCCATCGGATCGAAGAACATGTTCGCCGTCAGGCGCGCATCATGGCAAACGCTCAAACTTCCGTTCTGGTGACCTTCGATGAAGTAAAAAAAATCAGCGGGCTCTTGAAGTCACTGCTGCCCGACCTGCGCGTCATCGCGACGCCTTCCGAGTTGGCACGGGAGCCTGACGAGGAACGACTCAAAGCACGCGCCAGCGACCTCGCATTTTTGCAATACACTTCTGGAAGCACAGGGGATCCCAAAGGAGTGATGCTCACCCACGCGAACTTACTCGCAAATATTCGCGCGATGGTTCGCGGCTGCGGAGCAACGCCAGCGGAGACGTTCGTCAGTTGGCTTCCTCTGTATCATGATATGGGCTTGATTGGCGCGTGGCTTGGGGTCCTGTGCGTCGGCGCCCGCCTGGTCCTCATGTCGCCGGTCAGCTTTATGGGTCGCCCGATTCGCTGGTTGCGCGCCATTTCCGCCTGGAAGGGCACCCTGTCGGCGGCGCCAAATTTCGCATACGACCTCTGTGCCACAAAGCTTGACGAAGCCGACCTTCAAGGTCTCGATCTCTCAAGCTGGCGGGTCGCATTCAACGGCGCCGAGCCAGTCCAGCCGGACACCCTCGAACGCTTTGCGGCGCGCTTCTCTCCATACGGCTTTCGACGTGAGGCACTCTCGCCCGTCTATGGGCTCGCGGAGAACTCGCTGGGCGTGACATTTCCGGCGCCAGGTCGCGGTGCAAAGCTCGACCGGGTGAAGCGGCACGAGTTCTTTGAAAGAGGACAGGCGCTGCCTGCGGATCCCGACGACGCGCGCGCACTGACGTTCGTCGGCTGCGGGAATCCGCTGGCCACTGTGGAAGTTCGCATCGTGGATGACGCGGGCCGTGAGGCGTCGGACCGTGAGCGGGGGCGCGTCGAATTTCGTGGTCCCTCGGCGGCGGCGGGATATTTCCGCAATGTCGCTGCGACGCGACGCATGCTCGACCATGGCTGGTTGGATTCGGGCGATCTTGGCTATATCGCCGACGGCGAGCTATATGTGACGGGCCGCACGAAGGACATGATTATCCGCGGCGGCCGAAATATTCACCCGCAGGAGATCGAGGAGGCTATAGGGCGAATCCCTGGTATCCGCACTGGATTTGTTGCAGCTTTTGGAACGCGTGACGCAAAATCCGGAACCGAACGCCTTGTCGTCGCCGCAGAAACTCGCGTCACGAAAAAAGAGGATCGCGAGCAACTCGTTGCCAACGTGTGCGAACGGTCGACCGAACTCGTCGATTCTCCTCCCGACGACGTGGTGCTCGTTCCGCCGGGTGGCGTTCCGAAAACGCCAAGCGGAAAGGTGCGGCGCAGCGCTTGCAAGGACCTTTACGAGAAAGGGACGTTGGGACATGAGCGCCGCTCGGCTGGACTCCAGATAACACGCCTCGTGCTCTCCAGTGTGCGCCCGGGACTTGGACGAATCGGCCGCACGATCGGACGTCTGGTATACGCCATATGGTCGTGGGGAATTGCAATCGCTTTGAGCGGCCCTCTGTGGCTTGCCCTTGCATGCATTCCCGGACTCGCCGCCCGACGCGCGCTGCTTCAGTTCACCGTGCGCCTCTGGCTGCGCCTGGTGGGCATCCGCGTAACGGTTACGGGGCTCTCGAACATCCCGGCCGAAAGCGCCTCCGTGCTCGTCCCCAATCACTCAAGCTATCTGGATTCCTTTGTCCTCGCCGCAGTTCTGCCACCTCGCTTTGTGTTTCTCGCGAAAAAGGAGCTTGATCGGAACGCCTTCCTTTCCGTTTTTCTTCGACGCTTGGGCACACTGTTTGCCGAGCGCGAAGACGCGGAACGGGGCGTTCAGGATGCAGCGGTCGCAATCGAAAGCGTCCGTGCCGGTCAGGGTCTTGTCGTCTATCCCGAAGGCACCTTCCGACGCGCCCCCGGGCTTCGTCCATTCAAAATCGGCGCATTCCTCGTCGCAGCACAGGCTCGTGTGCCGTTACTCCCCGTCGCGATGCGAGGCACGCGGTCGATTCTGCGCGACGGTCAGAAAGTGATCCGCCCGGGCCGGGCATCAATCTCGATAGGCTCCCCTCTCCTCTCCAAGGACACAAGCTGGAACGCCGCGGTGGATCTGCGTGATCGCGCCCGAGCCGAAATCCTGCGCGGTTGTGGAGAACCAGACCTGATCGAAACGTCGGACTAAAGCAAACGTTCTCTTCAGCGTGCGGACGTCGGGTGTCAAATAGGGAAGGCGGCGCCGAGCCGGCGCGTTGCGATCATCAACCCGCAGACGAATCCGGCCAAAAAGGGGTCCTACCTCATTTCACGCTCACTGAGAAATTGCGTCCCTCCGATTCGACGACGTCGGGCCAATGAAAGGTAAATTCGATACTCGTGCCCGCGGGTAACTCTGCTGTTGCGATGTCTGCAACGAACAAGTCGGAAAGGCCACCGCGTCGTGCTTCGAAAGTTTGGACATCCTTCCATCCGTTGTTCGTCCAGTGCACAAGAGCCCGCGCGGCGGTAAGCACGCGGAGCGTCTTTTTGTGTGCGATAACTCGCGTTTGATGGCGGAAGGTCCAGATTTCGTAGAGGCTCGGCACGGGAGCTGCGACGTAGCGTTGGTACGCGGGTTCAATCCGGTCAAACACCACCCCGTCGCGCCGACTCCGAACCAGACTTATGTACTCAGCGTGTGACCAGCAGAGCGGCATTGCAGAACCAGTAGCCTGACCTCGCTTAAAAGTACCGTCGGGCAGGTCGTCATCATCCCAGAGCTGTTCGCTAAGCATTCCGCCATCGTTGGCCATGCACTCGAGCACATCGATATATGACAGGGGATCCTTTCCAGCGGCTAGTTCGTAGTGGCCCCGCTCGCCCGTGAGGATCGGCCACGAGCGACCTACGCCGGTTCCATCGAACGCGGACCCATCGTCTTTCTGGCCGTAAGCATCATGGTTGTAACGGCGCCAACAGGGTCCTTGTGGAACTTCACGCCGAATCACCTCGTCGATCACCGCGATGGAATCGAGGATTACCGGGTCGTGCGCATTGCGAATTCCTAGCCGAACAAGATGAAGGAAATCCCCTCCGACCACATTCCGCGCCGGATGGCGCCCGGCACCATTTGCCAGTTGAATTTCGAGCGCATCCACGTCGGGATGCGGGTCGATTGAGATCGGGTCGCAAGGTGTAATGCGGACATAATGGCGCGGCTTGCCCGGAACCAGCTCTCCCCGCGAGGCTACGGTCCAGTCCTCGATATGCGAGGAAAGCCAGTCGGCATAAGCAAGGATAAGTTCGACTGTATCGTCTTCACCGCGTGCACGAGCAAATTCCGATGCGCAAACCAACGCAGCAATGACAACCGCCAGAGTCGACGGCGAGTAGCCCGACTGCTCTTCCCACCGCTCCTGGCCCGTGACAGGCCCCTGGAGAAGGAGATAGCGGGTTGCCTTGGCAATCATGTGCCATGGGTCGAACGTCGTCAACTTCCCCTCGCGCTGGAGTCGCCATGCGAGCAGGATCGGCGAAGCAATCTCGTCGAGCTGCACACCACTCCAGTAGGCCATCCCATCGATCCAGCTGTTCTGAGGGAAGTCGCCGTCAGTCTTCTGAATGCATGCCAACCAGATCAAGGCACGCAACGGGGTGGTACTTTGTCCCGTGGCAAGCAAAGCGGTGGCGCTCTGAACCAAGTCGCGCGTCCAAACCAAATGATAGCCTCCGATCTCGTCGTCGCCCTTAGTCTCGCCCCACGGAATGCTAAGAGAGGCGATCAGGGCGCCTTGAAAAAGCTTGTCCTCATGCGCGAGGAGCACGCAACGGCTCAGACGATACATGCCGCCATCGTCGCCCGTCTTATCGCTCAGGTCGTAGTCCGCCTCGATCTCAGCGCGCCGCCATTGACGAACGTAGGCTTCGCGATGTTGCTCAAAAGGGTCGGCCAGGGACTGCAAGAGCTTCGTCGCCGAGCTCTGCGCGCTGCGGCCAAGCGCGATGCCGAGCGTCCACTCGTCGCGCGAAGGATCCAACTCTGCAGTCAGAGCGACGTTTCCGCGCTCCGCGGCACGGAACTCCCAGTCCATGTGAAGATTGTCCATAAGGTCCCTCCATCCGTCGCTCGCACCGACATAGCCAACCGAGCGTCGCGTAAAGTCTGGCTCACAGCCGAAGGAAAGATGCGTTCCGTCGCGCGCCACGTGGAAAAGCCTTCGACCGGCGAACTCGCAAACCCAAGCCGAATTGTCAGCCCCCCCCCGAAGCAAGTGCGGCGCGAGTAGAACATACAGTTTCAATTTGGGACGGAGCGAAATATCAGCCACTTCAAGCCGAACGTGCATGAGCACCACGGAACGATGCGGATCGGCCAGCACATGCTTGATGATGCGGTAGCGGCCTAGAGGATCGGAATTGACGAGTTGGTAAAGCAGGCAGTTGCGCTCCGGATAGCTCACCTCATGCCGCAAGTCCCTCTTTTCCTCGTGAAGGAAGCTCTCGCCATCCGTAATCAACAACTGCACATCACGCGTGTTCGGTTGGTCGACCGTCGGGTAGTAAATCTCGTTGAGAATTCCATGGCTGAGTGTGAACCACACATGACAGCTTGTATGATAAGCTGTACCGATCCCCTCTTTCGCGCTGTGCGTCCACCGCGGCTCAATGCCCGGCGCGCCAAACGCGCGAGCCGGTGTCTTCGTGCTGTCGCTCGTCACCATAAAGCTTTGAAAGTTAGCCCTGCGGTGATCGGATGGCAAAGCGTATCAGGTGCGATCCGGATTGCCCCGGGGCACCAACCCATGAAGCGCTCACTCAAAAACGCGTGGGTACGCAACGTGCGGGAAACGCGATGCCGGAGAACCGCTGTAGCAGATTCGAACTAAATCGTCGCTTGAGACGTTGCGGAGCTGGAATTGGACAATGCACGAGACCGGAGCGATGCTGTGAAAGAATTGACCGAATAATCTGACGCTTTAGACGCCATGCGCTGGTCCATCAAAGTCGCACGTGTTGCCGGAACTGACGTGCGCATACACATCACCTTCCTTTTGTTTCTGGCATGGATCGGATTTTCCTATTATCGAATGGGTGGCGCAGCTGCCGCCGTTCCGGGAGTTCTGTTCGTTCTTGCGCTCTTTGGATGCGTGCTGCTGCATGAGTTTGGACATGCGCTGGCTGCGCGCTCTTTCGGAATTTCAACGCCAGACATCACTTTGCTGCCGATCGGCGGTGTTGCCCGGCTTCAGCGCATGCCCGACAAGCCCTGGCAGGAGCTGATTGTCGCAATCGCCGGCCCGCTTGTGAATGTCGTAATCGCCGCCGTTCTCATACTTTTTCTGGGGCATCCCCCCAGCCTTGAAAACATCGAACAAGTAGAGAGCCCGGGCGTTGCCATGCTGGCGAAACTGGCCTCTGTGAACGTTATGCTGGTGCTGTTCAACCTAATCCCTGCTTTTCCCATGGACGGAGGGCGTGTGCTTCGTTCCCTTCTCGCAATGACACTTCCATACGGACGCGCCACCCAAATTGCAGCATGGATCGGGCAGGCGCTGGCATTCGTGTTCGGGTTCCTTGGGCTGTTCAGCAACCCTCTTCTCGTTTTTATCGCGCTCTTTATCTTCCTTGGCGCACAGCAGGAGGCTGCCATGGCGCAAATGAAGGACCTTTCCCTGAATTTGACTGTTTCCGAAGCGATGGTGACTCACCTGGTAAGGCTGCCTCCTGATGCCACGCTGGAAGACGCGGT
>DATDAX010000274.1:0-3097 GCA_036525175.1 Terrimicrobiaceae bacterium
TCACGCGACGATCGCTGCTTCAGGGCTCTGGTGCATCGTGTCCAGTCTATGGCTCGCCGAATAGATGTTGAACCGTGCGTCTCGTACGAATCCCAGGAGGGTTAGTCCGCAGGCCTCAGCGAGTTCGATCGCAAGACTCGATGGAGCCCCGACGGCCGCAAATATGGGAATGCCAGCCCGAACCGTCTTTTGTATCAACTCAAAGCTCGCCCTTCCGCTTACGAAGAGGATCTTGTCGCTTAGCGGGATGCGGTCATTGAGCCATGCGCCGCCAATGACCTTGTCAACGGCATTGTGCCTACCGACGTCCTCGCGTACCGAGCAGAGATTTCCGGCCGCGTCAAACAGAGCCGCTGCATGAAGTCCACCGGTATGCTCAAAAATTTGCTGAGAGGCGCGGAGCCGCGCGGGCAATCGATGGATAATGTCCGCCGAAACGCGGAAGGCGTCCACCGGGCGAGGGGAGAGCGTGCGTGCGAGTTTTCGCACCGCTTCAAGCGTAGCCTTTCCGCAAATTCCACAGCTCGATGCAGTAAAGGAGTGGCGCTCGAGCTGCTTGAAATCTACTGATACGCCCGCCTTCAGATGGAGGCGGACGGTATTTGTCGATCCGTCACCTTCGAGAGCGGGAAATTCCATCCCTGTGACGTCCGATCTGCGGTTCAAAACTCCCTCTGCGAACAGAAATCCCGCCGCGAGCTCATCGTCTTGACCCGGCGTGCGCATTGTCACAGAGATAGACCGGATGGCTCGCATGCCTCTGCGTTCAAGTCCTACTTGAATTTCCAACGGCTCCTCAATAGCAACCTTGTCGCGGCTTGGAGCAGCAAGATCGCCGTTTACCCGGCGAACCTCGACGAGAGAGGTATGTGGACCATTTGGCATATTTGGTTTCCTACCATAGCAATACACACCACATCGGGAAAATGGACAAGGGGCCTTTGGCTTGTCGCGGCAGGGCCTCATCGCTAGGTCGCGAAAAGCAGGCTATCATGATCGGCTTTGGTGAACTTACTTGAATAATGGACGTGCCATGAAGACCATTGGGAGGAGTAGAGCGCCGGGCATTGCCCTCAACTTAGAAAGCGATAGTTTGGAATTGGCCGAGGAAACGACAAGCCACATAGAGCAGCCCGGGAAGGCGCGAGAGGAAGCGCGCTTTCCCGCCTCGCTACTATATGCCGTTAATACGAAGATCGGAGCGCATGGATTGGGGGTTCCGGCCCTGGAAACGCTCAAGCTTTCTTACTCGGAGGGATTTCTTGGAAAGGCTGTGTGTTGGGGAAACCTCAGTGACGCTATTCCGAACGCGCTCGTGCGCTCGTTGCATGCTCACCCAGCGCGGCTTCTTTCCTGGATGAACAGGAAATACTACACTCCTCTCAAACGTCGCGCGATTGCTCAGGTCGCGACGCTTGAGATTGCGACAGGCCGCTACGACTGCTATCACGGCTGGTCCGGGGAGAGCCTTGGCGCACTTCGCGAGGCAAAGAAACGGGGGATGCCGACGTTGTTGGACATTCCCACTTGCCATCGCGATAAGGGCAAGAGAAAGCCGCGCATCACAAAGAGGGAACGCGATCTGAGAAGCGCTCCCATCCCTCAACGTTGGTTGAACCGCATGCTCATCATGCGCAGCGAAGTCCTGGATGAATATGACCTGGCGGACCTGATACTCGTGTTCTCGCAGACAGCGAAAGAGACGTTTCTGAATGTGGGATTTGATGACAGCAAGCTGTTTTATGTGGCGCAGGGCGTCAACGTGGAAGAGTACCCGCTCGGAATGCCACCGGATCATTTCCGGATGATTTTCGTTGGTTCCCTCATCAAACGAAAAGGCGTCCACCATCTCCTCAAGGTATGGAAGATGCTGAACCTCAAGAATGCCGAGCTTGTGATTGTGGGCGGCCTTGCGGCCGAAATGGAACCTTACCTAAAGGAATTCAACAGCCCCACTGTCAAGCTGACCGGTTTCGTGGAAGACGTCGCGGCCGAACTTGGTAGATCAACAGCCTTCGTCTTTCCTTCGGAGTCGGAGGGCAGCGCAAAGGTGAACTACGAAGCTGCCGCATGTGGGCTTGCGCAAATTACCACGCGCGAATCGGGCGACGTGGTGATTGACGGTTACAACGGTCGGATCATTCCACCGAATGATCCTGAGGCCCTGGCCGACGCCATCCTGGAATTTTACAACAACCCGGAAAAGCTCCGGACGATGGGAGAAAACGGGCGCAAGCGGGTCATGGAAAACTTCACGTGGGCGCATTATCGCAAACGCCTCGCGGAGGCTTACCGAGTGGCGATGCGCCGCTAGAAGGCGAAAGCTCCCTCAATAGCAGAGGCAGACTTTGCCGGAGGCCGCCATTTCCTTCATCAATTCACGATAATCAACGCACTCCCGCTCGAGCAGATCGTGCAATACTCTGTCGACACTGGGAGGAATTTGTCCGGGAGGCGCGGGATTGATTCGATCGCGAAGATGGCGCCCAAAGTACTGCGTCCCAGTGGCGACACCGAGAAATCCATGAATTGCCGCGATAAGATTCCCCGGCTCGGAAGCAATGCTGTCGAATGCGCCCACGAAAAGGTGACCTGGCTGCAAGTGTCTTTTCCAATTTTCAATCAGGGTCCGATACAGTGCCAGTCCGCGTTGCTCATCTTTGAAAAGCAGGCGCGACAGTGCCTCCGGGTCGATCTCGCGCGGCAGTCGGCCGTCTGGTGTCAGGTCCTTTCGAGCGTGCGACCAGGCGCGGTCGACGGGATCCCGAACCATCAGAATGGCCTTCATTTCAGGATTCAGCAGAGCGATCTCGCGGATCACTTCTTCGGGCAGGGCTGCGTAAGAAGCGGTGGCTTCCCCACGAACCCGTGGACTATAAATACGACCCGCCTTTCGGAGACTGTCGTAATTTTTCTTTAGCGTGGTCTTCGGTGTGTCTCCCATGGCTTGGAGGTAGTCCTCAAGGTGGGCGAAGCGGAAACGCCGATGATCGGGCATTCCCAAGGTGCTGAAATAGTAGAGCTCTTTCTCCTTGGGCAGAAAGATCTCAGGATGGCTCTTCAGATTATGAAACAGCCAGGTCGTTCCTGTGCGCTG
>DATDAX010000275.1:0-3799 GCA_036525175.1 Terrimicrobiaceae bacterium
CTGGATGAACCGGGAAACCGGGGGTGGGGCATTCCCGTTTTCTATCTTGGGGTTCCTGGCGGGCTTCGCCTGCGCGAACCGTTGCTTTCCGAGGAGGTGGCATCCGGAAATCCGCAAGTTGTTGAAACGGAAGATGCGGTCCTGCTCACTCTTCCTCTGAGCGGCTGCACTGGCGTTCCACCTGGCCAACGCCCTCCAGGTTACCCGCAGGTCGAGAGCCTTGATCCAACAGACGATGGATTAACATCCACGGTCTCTGGTTTCGAAGGCCGTCTGCTCCACGTTGCTCCGTCCGTGGAGCGGATCGGTTCGCGCGTCGCACTACAGTTCACTCCCATCATGAACAAAGATCAAAGGCCGCGCATACGCCTCTGTTGGATACAGGAAGAACTGACCGGGAATCTCCGGCTGATGGGCTGGCCGATGATCTGGGCGAACACTCGAAGGTTGAAAGCTCGTCTTCTGCTTTCCAAACAAGCCGCTGGCCTAGTTTTCGCTCAGCGAGCTTTTCTATTCGCAATTGCATACCGCTTTCGTCCACCAATTCCGCGAAGCAGAATCGAATCACATAGCTTCTTCCCGGGGCTTGAAAATTACCTTGTTTCTTGGTGACGCTAGCGATTGAGATGGTGATGCGCTTGAAAGAAGCGAAGCAATGCCCCCACACGAACATGTTACCCGTCCGGTTCCCGGACCGGAGGCTTTCAGACAAACTGGCGACGCGGCGGTGCAGTCGCAAGCGGCAATGTTGTTGTTGCTCGGTAGCCAGTTGCGCGGGGACGATCAGACAATGCGAGCACGCGCGAGGGCAGTAGGTCGCGAGGGAGAAGTGGAAATTATTCCGGCCGAAGATGAGGCTGAGTTTCCGGTTCCGCGCCTGCATGCGACGGGTGAACGAGTTCGCGTAGCTGATGTCGAGAGTGGATTGGCTCGTTACGGTCGCTTGTTTACGCGAAGAGTCCCGGTTGCGTCGGGAATCCCGCAAAAGCAGGAAGCGCTTGGTGAAATTGCGGAGCGTGTCTACGCGGTTCCGGATTCCGGAGTTGCAGCGCAACTTATGGAGGCTTGTTTGCGCCATCCCGCCGAGCTTGCTCGTGTGGCGGCTGCGGCTTCGTATTTTGAGCTCACCACAGATCCGCAACGTTTGATCAAGATTCTCGTGCGGGGCACGCGCAGTCGGGATCCGCTTGTGCGTGATCTTGCCGCGACTGCCCTTGCGCGCGTTGCGCCCGAGCATTCGCGCCTGCGGCAGATGACAAAACCTGGCGGGCCGCGGCCCGGAGGAGAGCCTAGCCATACGGCGATGTTGGTACACGGCACGTTTGCGCGGACTCACGAATGGTGGCAACCAGGCGGAAGTTTTCATGGGTATTTGAAAAACGGCACACGACCTGATCTCTACGACGCCAGCGACCGCTTCGACTGGTCGGGCGGCTACAGCGATGCCGCGCGCGATATTGGTGCACACGATCTACGTGAGTGGGTTGAACAACGCGCCCTCGAGGGGCTGGATCTCTTCGGTCACAGCCACGGAGCGAATGTGACCATGCAAGCCACGAAATTCGGTCTGAATGCCGGCAAGCTTTTTCTCCTGAGTTGCCCTGTTCACGTTCACAAGTACATGCCCGACTTTTCGCGTACGACGGGCGTTGTCTCGATTCGCGTGCATCTCGACCTCGTGATTCTTGCAGATCGTGGTGGACAGCTGTTCCGACATCCAGAGATTCAGGAAAATGTCTTGCCGATCTGGTTCGATCATGGCGCAAGTCACGACCCACAGGTCTGGCAACAGAACAATGTCGACGACTTGGTCTAAGCCCCAGAGCGTTTTGAATTCCGACTGATGCGCGTCGGTGGGGTGGTGCGTCTGTACGGGTGCAACGTGCTGTGGCGCGCCACCGGCTCGCGTTCTGCGGGTCGGAAGCTCCTTGAATTCTTCGATTCGGGCGACGAGGATTTGCGATCACTGGCCGGAATGCTTCTCGTTCGGGCGGGAAAGAAGGCCGAGCCACTCCTCGATGACGCGCTCGAGAAGCGGGAACATCTGCCGTATGTTCTCACCATTCTAGGTGACATCGGCGATTTGAAATACGAGCCGAAACTTCGGCAATTTGCCGATGACCCCGATCGCTGCGTTGCCACCGCGGCTCGCGACGCGCTCCGGGTGCTCGAGACTCAATCGAACAGGCAGCAAGGGAACTAACCGCCTCGGAATCGCCGGCGGCAGCTATTGAGAGTTCGCCATATTTTGATCTTGAGCCGGGGGCCGTCTGAAACTTTGCTCCGCGGATGGCATTGAGAGCGGTCTTGATCGATCTGGACGACACGTTGATTGTGGACGAAGCAGTTTCGCGTGAAGCTTTTGAGGCCGTCGCGCGTTACGCTCGCGACAGGCACGGCGCGGAACAAGAACGCTTTGCTAGGGACGCAGCCGAGCAGGCGAAAGCGCTCTGGCTGTCCGGACCCTGTCATGCCTTCTGTCGCAATCTCGGAATTAGCGCCTTTGAGTGTCTATGGGGAAGATTCGAAGGGGAAGGAGAGCTTGGTCAACTCAGAAAGTGGGCCCTTAGCTTTCGCGAACAGGTTTTCGATTACGCGTTGCGTCAGCAGATGATTGAGAATGCAGAAGGCTCGCGAGACCTTGCCGAGGCTTTCGGCCGCGAGAGACGGTTGCTGCAGCGACTGATGCCTGATGCTCTCGAAACCTTGACGCGACTTTCTGCAACATATGCGCTGGGTCTGCTGACGAATGGCGCGCCCGATCTGCAACGAGAGAAGATCGTGGCAAGCGGTCTGAAGGGTCTTTTCAAGGAAGTGGTGATTTCCGGCGTGTATGGTATTGGCAAGCCCCGGCCGGAAATCTTCCTGCATCTCACCGACCGTCTCGGTGTTCCTCCGAGCGAATCTGTCATGGTGGGAAACAGCTTGGAAAGGGATATTCTCGGAGCACGCAATGCTGGCATCACCTCCATCTGGCTGAAGGTTCCCGGCTCCGAGGAGCACGCGGCAGTCGAACCGGAATTTACGATCACGGGACTCGCGGAGTTGCCCGCTCTGCTCGAGCGCATCGATTGCTAAACGGAATAACCGCGACAAAAAGGGCCCCCTGTCTCGTCGGAAGCAATCGCAGCCAACGCGAGCAGCCGTCCCGTGCGTCCTTTTTCGCGTCGGTACGAGTAGTACAATTCGGGATGTGAAGCCGTGCATGTGCCGCAGTCGAAAACGTATCGCAATCCGGCGTCGCGAGCTTGCTGAACGAGGTCCGCAGCGAAATCGACCTCGTAATGTGGAGGCCGGATGCAAGGAGCCACCTGCATTACAAGATTTGCTGGGTCGCTTCCGAATTCGTTGCGCATGGTCGCGATGGTTTCTGTCACAATACCAAGCTCGGCGCCTTTCTTCCCGGCGTGCACGAGTCCGATCGCCCGGATTTCCTTGTCGGCCAAATAGACGGCGGCGCAATCGGCGACGTATATTGCCAGGCATAGTCCGGCTCGGCGCGTAACCAGCGCATCGGCGCCAGGGGAAGGAACACTGTCGGGCTCGTCTACTCGAGCCACAAGGTTCCCGTGCACCTGCTCGGCAATGGCGAACGGCATGCCCGAAAACCCCAGCGCGTCTGCGGTTTCCCTGTGCGCCGACCACAGACGGGCAAGCGCCGTCTCCCGATCCGTGACGACGTCGATGCATGGGCAGCGCTGAATGAAAGCCGTCCGGAGAAAGGCAATGGCATCAAGGGCAGGAAAGAACTCCGCCGGGCACGGGCCTTGGCTCTCTGAGTGGCCGGTCGATTGCACCT
>DATDAX010000276.1:0-8314 GCA_036525175.1 Terrimicrobiaceae bacterium
TGCCTGAGGTAGTCAGTGGTCTTTCCAAGGATTTGATCCTTGAGGGTTCCTCGCCGAATCAGATTGCCGATGGTCTGGCTATGCGTCTTGGCGCGCTCGACAAGCTCCCGTCGGACGTGGCCTGCCAGTCTTATGCGAAAGACAACTTCGATTGGCCTGTAATCGCCAGGAAAGTTATAGGAGTTTACGAAAAATGCCTTCAGAAATAGGTAGTCGAACTGGTCACCGTAGTCGAAACGCGATGCCGGTCGTATTTTTGGACCAAAGCGGCCAACTTGGAGGAGCCGAGCTTTTCCTTGCGGACTTGGCGCAAGCGTGTTCGGCCTGGTCCCGTGTCGTGCTTCTTGAAGAGGGGCCCTTCGTCGACTTGCTCCGTCAACGAGGTGTGATGGTTGAGAGCGTTTCGCTTCCTCCCGAGTCGAAAGCGCTCAGCAAGAGCGCGGGCATTACATCGCTGTTACGAGTTGCACCGCAGTTGCTCGCCTTTTATCAAGAGGTTCGCAGGCGCCTTGAGGATGCGACTCTCGTTTATTGCAACACGCCAAAAGCGATCGTGCTCGGAGGGTTGGTCGCCTGGCTCTCCAGACGTCACCTGGTTGTCCATCTTCATGACCTGCTGACCGACGAACATTTCAGCCCAATGAACTTGAAGCTGCTTCAATTCTTTGCCCGGCGTGCAGGACTTGTGATCGCCAACTCGAATGCGACGGCTGAAACGTTCGTCGCAACGGGGGGGAGGCGCGCAGTAGTGGAGGTCGTCTACAACGGCTTTGAACCCTCACAATTTGCGCGTCCGAGTGACTTTTTGCAATCGGTGGTGCGCAAACGGCTCGGACTTCCGACCGGATTCCTGATTGGAATTTTCGGACGCTTAACACGTTGGAAAGGGCAACACATCGCTCTCGAAGCGCTGCGTTCGCTGCCTGGCGTGCATCTGGTGGTTGTGGGAGAGGCGCTTTTCACGGAGGATGATCGCGCGTATCGCGATGAATTGCAGCGCACGGCAGAGGAGCCCGGTTTGCAGGGCCGGGTGCATTTCCTCGGGTTCCAGTCCGATGTCACGCCTCTCCTCCAGGCGATGGACGTTGTGGTTCACTGTTCTGTCGCAGCGGAGCCATTCGGGCGTGTAATCGTCGAAGCGATGCTTGCTGGGACGCCGGTGGTCGCGACTCATGGCGGCGGGGTGGATGAAATTATTACCGATGGTGAGGACGGATTTCTTGTGCCGCCGGCTGATCCGCCCGCCCTTGCCTTGGCGGTGGGCAAGATTATTCAGGATCCGGCACTGGCAGCGAAGCTTTCTTCTGTGGCGCTTGCAAGCGCCAGCGAGAGATTTTCAATGGAGAAAACCGTGGGCTGTATCCGCCAACTTCTCAAGGACATCGTGTACATAAAATGACTGACTCTCCCGCTACTCGGAAAATTGCAATCGTGCACGATTGGCTGCCGCTGTACGGCGGAGCCGAACGCGTTCTGGAGCAGATCCTTCTCGTATTTCCTCAGGCGGATATATTCAGCATGATCGACGCGATTCCGCCCGAGCAGCGCGGTTTCCTCCAAAACAAACCCGTCAAGACGTCGTTTGTACAAAGTCTTCCTGGTGGGAAGACGCGTTATAGATCCTACTTTCCGCTGATGCCTCTCGCGGTCGAGCAGTTTGACCTGTCGGCTTACGACCTTGTGATCTCAAGCAGCTATTCCTTTGCGAAGGGCGTGTTGACTGGCCCCGATCAGCGGCACCTTTGCTATTGCCACTCGCCTATTCGCTACGCTTGGGACATGCAACATCAGTACCTCGAGCAGGCCGGCCTCACAAAGGGATTGAAAAGCTGGATTGTGCGTTGCCTCTTGCACTACATCCGCCTTTGGGATTACCGGACAGCTGGCGGAGTGGATGCCTTTGCGGCAAACTCGGCGTACATCGCGCGCAGGATCATGAAGGTTTACCGTCGCGAGGCGGAGGTGATTTATCCGCCGGTGGCTGTGCAGGACTTTCAGATCGAGGAAAAGAAGGAAGACTTTTACCTGACCGCTTCCCGGATGGTTCCTTACAAGAAGATCGATCTCATCGCCGAGGCCTTTAGCCAGATGCCGGAAAAGAAGCTCATCATCATCGGGGACGGTCCGGAGATAGAACGAGTTCGCGCAAAGGCGCGCCCCAATGTTGAACTGTTGGGCTACAGGGACAATGCGACGCTGCGCTCGCATCTTCAACGGGCGAAAGCATTCGTTTTCATGGCGGAAGAGGATTTTGGAATCATCCCGGTCGAGGCGCAGGCGTGTGGAACGCCGGTGATCGCCTTTGGTCGAGGAGGGGTCGCGGAGACCGTAATCCCAGGGGAGACTGGCGTGTTGTTCAACGAGCAGTCTGCGGGATCCCTCGCCGACGCGGTACGCCTTTTCGAAAAAGGGACGTTTTCGCCTTCGACGATCCGCCGGCAGGCGGAAAAATTCAGCGCCGATGTCTTCCGGAAGCACTTTGCGGATTTTGTCAGAAAGAATTGCCAGGGTTGGGAAGCCTCTCTCGGCTTATGATCTCCTTGAAACGCCCGAAAAACGGGCTTGATTTCAAGGACTCGGGCCCGCGCACGCTAGACCGGACGAGCGAGGTTCATGACGAAAATTTTGCGAAGCCTTCTATTTGTCGCCTGTTTAGGAATCATCCTATTTTTTGCGCTCAAGCCGGATCCTGAGGTTCCAGAGGGGATGGCCCCGTCTACAGTGATTGTGTTCTTCAACAGCTTCGACGCATTTCGGAACCAGTTGGCCTTCGGATTGTTTGGCATCGCGGCGCTTCTGTTGTTGTCGGGCAGAAAAATCTGGAACCGAAGTCAATTTCTGGCTGTTTCGCTGATTGCCGTGCTGATTCCCGTGCTGGAGATTGCCCAATTGTGGATGCCCCATCGCTTTGTGGACCTGAATGATGTGCTAAATGGATGGCTGGGACTTGGAGTGGCCTGCCTCCTGTACGGGGTTGTGCGCTGGCTCTGGCAAATCGCCACACGAGGGCGTTCAAAAACGGGCCTTGCAACGCGCCGTGGGGGACACTAAAAGCAGAGGCCGAAGTGCGTTGCGAAATTGGAGTCCTGCTTGAAATTTGAGATCAATCCTTCCATCCATAGCAATGAGTGTCTCGTCCTGCAAAACCGGGCGTTTTCGGTGGGTATCGATTTCGGTTTGGACCAGATCTCCAGTGTAAGCCTTGCTTACTGATGGCATTTTGCGTTACCGCCATGGCGATAAAGCGTCCCCGTTTCGTCCTTGATCTCTGCCGGCCGCGGATTCAACGCTGTTTATCCAGTGTTTCACCAGACGCTGTCCTGTCCGATTGGCATGGCGGCAACTTACCTCCTCGATAGCCAATGCTTTGGAATCGCATAAGGGGCCTATGGAACGCCTATCACGGCATTCTTGCCGTTGTTCTTACGGTCCTCTATTGGATCTTTCTGACGGCCATATCGCCGATGCTCCAGGGCGGTGCCGTCGAAAACTACTCGCGGTTCATACTGTACAACGTCGCTGCGATCGTGGGCCTGATTATTGCGGCCGTTCGAGGTCGATCGTCCGCCGCCACGCTGCTCGCTGGAGGCTTCGTGAACTATCATACTTTGGCCCTGAAGCAGACGGTCTACATCGGTGTGACGCTGCTTCTTGTGATGACCCTCGGCATGGAGCCCGAGTTCAGGCACATGCGATTGGCTGTGTTGTTCGGCTTCTTAGGTGCCGTCTACGTAACCTTCCTCATCTGCCACTTCTTTGTTCCGAGCCGTCTGGCCGATCAGCTTTTCTCGGACGAACACGAGCAAAGAACGTTGCTCGTGGGGCCGGTTGATAAGGCGCGGGAAGTCAACAAATGGATCCTGGAAACTGCGGCATTCGGATTCGGCTTGCGGGGGTCGATGACCGATGACGACAGTGAGGCGGGCCGGGTTTTACACGTGACGCGGGTGTCGGACGTCACAATGCTTCAACGCATCATACGGCACGAAGGTATCCGGCAGATTCTGTTACTCGAGTTGCCGCTTGATCAGGAGGGACTTAATCTCGTCGTCGACGCCGCTAACAAAGCAGGTGTCCGCCTTTTGGTGCTGAACAATCTCCCTGAGATCTTCCGTCACGACATCTCGTTCTTCACCCTGAATGACAAGGATTTCATCAGTTTGCGTGATGAACCGCTCGAAGATCCGGTAAATCGCATCATCAAGCGGACGGTGGACATCCTTATGAGCCTCCCCGTGGTTGTCTTCATTTTGCCGCCACTGTGCCTTGTGGTGAAGATCTTTCAGAGAATTCAATCCCCGGGTCCCCTGTTCTATCGGCAGACCCGGGCAGGGTTGAACAACTTGCCATTTCGCATATTCAAATTCAGGACAATGCGAGCCGACAAGGGGGACGATGCTTCCAAGCAAGCCACGGCTGGGGACCCACGGATTTACCCAATGGGACGGATCTTAAGAAAGACGAGCCTGGATGAAATTCCACAGTTTCTGAATGTGTTCCTTGGCGACATGAGCGTTGTCGGTCCGCGCCCGCACATGATCATTCATAACAGGAGATTCAGTGAGGTGATGGAGGCGTATCACGTGCGGACATTTGCCAAGCCGGGAATCACTGGTCTGGCGCAGATGAGTGGGTATCGGGGTGAAGCCAAGAACGACCAGGATGTCGTCGAGCGCGCGCAGTTGGATATCAAGTACATCGAGAATTGGTCGCTGCCGTTCGATTTCTGGATAATTTTCAATACGATGTACCAGGTGTTCAAGCCACCAAAGACGGCTTACTGAGGAATGCCTTCGCTTGCGCGAGGCTCTCGGCCGGCGGATTCCGAGGAAGGCTCTTGCATGGCCGCGCAGATCTGCAAGGATTTTAGCTCCTTTTCTGGAGCTTTTTTGTTGCCTAGGCGACGCGGCAGCGTGCACTTTTTCAAATACATGCGTATCGATCTTAATGGCATGGAGCGTCAGATCTGGCGTCTTCTGGCCGTATTGGGTATGTGCTTGACGCTTTGGAGTTGTGCCACGACCCCGCGAGTTAAGGTAACGGCCGAAGTGGACGATCCGGCACAAGCACAGAGCCGTTCTGTGGCGGTCGTTGCCGATTTGTTTATGGATGACGCGGCGGAAGCTGACAGGATTGCCGGACTCGTGCGTGATCAACTTGCGTCCCAGGGATTCGCAGTCAAAGAAACCGAGAACGAGGCGGAACTTGTCATCATCCCGACGATCGAACGCTCCAAACCGGCAGATGCTGCAGCGGCGCCTCCGGCGAGAATGCGGCGTCCGTTCGACGTTTCCCAGCGTGTTGGTCAATCCAGCCTGATGGAATCCCAAAATGCGCTACGAAATTTGGGCTTTGAGTTTGGGTCACTTCCTGCAGAGGAGCAGCCCAGAGTAGGCCTCATGGTTACCGCTGTTTCGAAGGAGGTGTGGTTCAAGGCTCTGGTCGAATCGCAGACGGAGATCCCTCGCGTTTGGAGAATTATGGCTATCAGTCCGCTAAAGAAACAGGACGTAACTCCGAAACTTGTCGAGGCTGTGGGATCCAAGCTCAGCGAGATCGCTGCCGCGCCTGTACCTGCACCGACTCCAACGCCTTCTCCATCTCCGAAGAAGAAGCCGTAAAGGGCAGTCGGTGCTCCGTCCCAAGAATTCCGACAGGCTTTTTTATCCTTCGCGCAGTATGCAAGAATTTTCATATCAGCAAGATACATAGTCTTGTTTCAGATGAGCCAAACAGGCATTTCGTGCTTGATCGGCCTGAAAATCGGCGCAAAACGTCGGAGGGTTGTCGTAGATGAAAAGACCCTGTCCATATACGCTGGGTTCGAAGGTTGAGTACTTTCGGGGATTTGACCTCAGATAAACACGAAGAAAACGATGAAAATAGGAATTGTTAGCAAATGTGTAGCTGCAGGGCTTGTCATGCTTGCTGTGGGGGAGAGCAGTAGTTTCGCCGAGCGCGGTATTGTCGGAATAAATTACGGCCCCTACCACAAGCCTGGCCAGACTCCGGAACGGCCCGACGATCCGCCGATCACCGATGCGCAGTATCGCGAAGACCTTAGCAAGATTGTGGATAAGTTCGGATATATCCGGACCTACGGAACCGAAAAGCGGGTGCTGGGATTGATTCCCTTCATCGCGCAAAATTTTCCCCACCTCAATGTGTATCTTGGGGTTTGGGAATCCTCCAAGTACCGTGCGGCGACTGAGGAGCAACTGAACAAAGCCATAGAATTGGCAAACAAGTATCCGAATATTGTTGAGTATGTGGTGGTCGGTAATGAATGCCTGGATCAAGACTTCGCCGATGGGGCTGTGACCGTTGATCGGCTGATAGCCGATATAAACAAGGTTAAGCAAAGTGTACCCGCTCAGGTGAAGGTCACGACCTGCCTGGGCTTTCATTCGGGCCTTAATCCACAAAAGATGGAAGACGGCAGTCCCAATGACTCTTACCGACCCGGCAACGACTACGGGAAAAAGATCATGCAGCAATCGAAAGCCGATTCGCTGATGTTTACCGTCTACCCGTTCTACGGGAAGCTCGACGTCAGCCAGGGCAAGGACAATACGAAGTTTTGGTATGACTACGCGGTCAAGAATATTGCCAACGGAAAGCCTGTAATTCTTGGCGAGGTCGGCTGGCCAAGCGCCGGCAAGCCCGACAATGGCGCTGCGATTACAAGCGTTCAGAACGAGCAGAAATATACAACGGACATGATCAACGCCGTTAAAGACGGACAAGTGGGATCGACCTTTCTCTTCGAGGCCTTTGACGAGCCCTGGAAGCATGGAAGTCAATGGGAGCCCCATTGGGGGCTCTGGGATCAGAACGGTAATCCAAAGTTTCCGATCCCTTCAGGCCTTTAATCTAAGATTCACACAGACGGGCGCATTTGCTGAAGGTCAATCGGAGCAGAAGCGCAAGATCACAAACCGCCCAGCGGACTCTGTTCCGCTGGGCGGTCTTCGTTTTGCCGTTTTGCAGCGAGCGACAAGGTTCCAAAAAATGGCGCAAAACGTCGGACCGCCGTCGTAGAAAAAAGGAATCGCGGGACACTATCCTGGGTTTGAAGCTCAAATCCCTTAACTTTTGGAGATGGTATCAGCGGCGATGTCCCCATCGCCGTCCCACCGTCCCTCGACCGCGGAGACACGGTCGCCGCCTATGCGCTAGCTAGACTAGACCGACTCGATCTCCGGCGAGTCCCGGATGTGGTGTCCGGGTCCGTGTCGGACATAGATACATTTCACCTCGCGGTCCAGCCATCGAAATACGGTCAGCCGGGCAGTCGCCGCGTCAGCCTTTGATTTTCACAGGCGGCGCCAGGCCGCGAATCTTCTTGAACCTGCCGTGAAACTCCCGTGCGAGGGCCTGGAGGAAAGCCTCGCCACCGGCATTTGCACCATATGCAACGGTATAAATCTTTGGAAACTTCTTCTTGTCGTCACCATATGTTTCGGTCGCCAGGGCTGCGATGTACTCGATCGTCTGCGCGGGGGACAGAGTTGGCCGGCCGACACCGAAGCCAATCCCACCCGGCCCTCCTTCTTCGAAGACTTTTGGCGGCAATCCCCGGCGTGCCCTCTTGGCATTTTCGGCGTCGAGGTCCTTCCAATATTTCTCTGCGCTTTCCTTGTTGGATTTGTCGATCTTCTCACGGTCCTTGTCGGTGAGCTTGGCCCATCTTTCATCAGCTTCCGCCGATCGTCTCTGAAATTCCTCGAGTTCCTTACCGGCGAGGGCACGCTCGAAGACTGGATATCCGTCGCTGATGATGAAGATGGTGTCCGCTTGCATCTGGAAGGCGGCTACAAGAGGTGCGTCCATCTGACTGTTCTTGTTTCCTCCTCCGCTCGTGTATTTGGCCGTGGCCGCCATCATCGGCATATTGAAATTGCGGAGGCGCGTTGCCGCGGGCCAGCTCCGGTTATCTTGAGAGTAGTTCTGAAGGAGTGCCTTGCCGAATTCGGAGTAATAGGGAGAGATGAATTCGGCCGCTTCCTTCTTTGAGCCAGGTTTGGCGATAACAAGCTGCGGTTTGAAGATGTCGACGTTCTCATCAAAGAAAATCAGATTGAAGAATGTGCCGTCGTTCAGCTTTTCAACCATGTTCTTCAGCTCGGACTTGAGCACATTGATGCCATTCAACCCGCCCTTGTCGTCTTCGACCATGCTGCGCGAGAGATCGACGATAAAGGCGATGCGTTCACCCGCAGCCTGAATACCAAAGAAGCTTACCGTCGACGTGCCGAGTCCGAGCCCTCCCGAGCCGGTTCCGCTGCCCAGCCCAGTGCCCAGGCCGGCCATG
>DATDAX010000277.1:0-5395 GCA_036525175.1 Terrimicrobiaceae bacterium
CTGATATAGCGAGATGTTCCCATAGGCGGGTTAGAGGTATGAAATGAAGAGGCTTCTGTAGCGGCGGTGTCCTCATCGCCGGGGTTCCACATATGCGAAGAGGATCGGCGGTGGGGACACCGCCGCTACAGCTCAAAAGCGTAGCTCGCAGATCTCGCCTTGAAACGGCCAGGCGTCCGCCTCATTGACCAATCCGGCCCTGACCGGGTTATTCCGAACATATCCCCATTTTTCTGAATACGACTCGCCCGATCGCATCACATGATCAAAGAAACCTCTCTGCCAGTGAGGAGATGGAACGCCTTCTTCATCCAGTATCTTAGTCAGCGAACGCTTTGGCGCTTTCGTCCAATCGGAAAGTGCACGAGGAACCTCGCGAGGTACCACGATGAAAAGATGGAAGTGATCCGGCATCAAAACGAAGCGTCCAACGAAATATCCGCGCTCCAATCCGATTAAACAAAATTCCTGAAACGCATCGAAGACACGCTGATTTGCCAAAATTGCCCTCCGTCCCTCCACGCAGGCCGTCACGAAGTAAACCGGGCGATCGGAAAACACCCGCTCCAACCGCCTGAGGCGCGGCTTGTGCAAATTCTGTAGCGGCGGTGTCCCCACCGCCGAATCCTTATCGTCCGATTTTCTAGAGAACTCGTGCACAAAGTACCAACGAAGCACCCTCGGCGGTGGGGACACCGCTGCTACAATTTCTACGAATCTACATGCCCATCGCTTCGTAGCCGCCGTCCACGTAGATGACCTGTCCGGTAATTGCGGCAGCGCCCGGGCTTGCGAGAAAGACACCCGTGTGACCGAGCTCATCAGGATGGCAGCTCCGCTTTAGCGGCGCATGTTCTTCATAGTGCTTGAGCATGAGCGTGAAGCCGGCAATCCCTCGCGCGGCCAGCGTTTGCACGGGGCCAGCGCTAATGCAGTTGACGCGAACTTTCTTGGGCCCGAGGTCGTACGCGAGATAACGCATTGAAGCTTCCAACGAAGCCTTCGCAACGCCCATCACATTGTAATGGGGAACGACCTTGACAGAACCGTAATACGTCATCGCCACGATGCTCCCGCCGTCCGTCATAAACGGCGCGGCGCGCTGGGCGAGCGCCACAAGCGAGTAAGCCGATACATCATGCGCTACGTTGAAGGCCTCGCGCGTGGTGGAAAGAAAATCGCCTTCCAGCGCCTCCTTTGGCGCGTAAGCCACCGAATGGAGGACCAAATCCAGCTTCTGCGTGTGCTCGCGAACCTTCGAAAAAAATCCATCGATCTCTTCGTCCTTTGTCACATCGCAGGGATAAAGCGCAACGTCGCTTCCGAACTCGCCGATGAGCTCCTGGACGTTTTCCTTGAGCCGCTCTCCCTGGTAGTTGAAAATTAGCTTTGCGCCTGCCTTGTGCCACGCCTTCGCGATGGCCCAGGCAATGCTGCGCTTGTTCGCGACGCCAAAAACGACGCCTGTCATGCCGGAGAGGATACCTTCACTCATTCCAACATCAAAAGGCCATCCCCGCCTCTGTTGTCACGCAGAAAAGGACTTGTCCAAAGCCATCTTTTTGGAGGGCAGATCCATGAATCGCCGCGAGCCGCCGTATTTTTCCGCGTTCTTCTGTTGCTTTTCACTGGGTTTTTTCAGAATGATTCCGCCCCGGGGTGAAAACAACGGCTGATTACATTGTTTCGGGGTTTGCAAAGATAGACGCGGACCTGAACTACTTGATGAAATGTCTCAAGGAAGTTCTTGTCGAACTCGGTGAGAACAAGGCGGCGCAGTTTCTGCCATGGCAGCAAGGCGGCGAATCGCACGACATCAACGAACCGCCTCCGCGCATCGAACAGGCGTATTCCATCGCCTTTCAGCTTCTCAACATGGTCGAGGAGAATGCCTCAACGCAGACGCGGCGGCTACGGGAAATCGAGCATGGCCTTGCCGACGAACCAGGTCTCTGGGGCCAGCAGCTCGCCCAACTCAAAGCCGCCGGCTTTACCGCTGAGGAAATCCTAAAAGTCCTTCCCGAAGTGCGGGTGGAATCGGTCCTTACCGCTCATCCCACCGAGGCCAAGCGTGCCGCGGTACTCGAACAACACAGGGCCATCTTCCTTCTGCTCACCTCCCTCGAAAACGAAAGTCTGACGCCTTCGAGACGGGAGGCGATCCGCGACGAAATCAAAATCGTCCTCGAGCGCCTCTGGCGAAGCGGCGAAATTTTGCTCGAGAAACCCGAAGTGTCGTTCGAGCGCCGTGGTGTGATTTTCTACATGCGCGAAGTCTTCCCGCTCGCCCTCGAGCAACTCGACGAACGCCTTCGCCACGCGTGGAAGTGCGCCGGCTTTGAGCCCAAGCTTCTCGAGAACCCTCACATTTGGCCGCGCGTGCGTTTCGGAAGCTGGGTCGGAGGCGATCGCGACGGACATCCCTTTGTGACCGCAAAGGTCACCGAAGAGACGCTTCAGGAAATGCGCCTGAATGCAATGATTGTCATTCATCGGCACCTGGAAAAGCTCGCAGAGAGACTCCCGCTATCCAGCAACTTTCAGAAGCCGCCGGAGGCCCTCGAAGAAGCCATTGCGAAACTGCGCGCGGAGAATCCGGACTCCGAGCCCATTATTCGCCAACACTCCGACGAACCGTGGCGCCAGTACGTCATGCTTCTCCAGGCCAAGCTGCCTCTTAGCATGGGCGTGGGTGACGAACCTTCGACCCTCGTCGGGAGCGCGCATCACTATCGAAGCCCGTACGAACTCGACGAGGACCTCGCCCTGCTCGACGAGACTCTCGAAGACGTCGGGGCTGTGCGGCTGGCGGACAGTGCCGTATGGCCCGTGCGTCGCGCACTCGATGTTTTCGGATTCCACCTTGCTGCCTTGGACATTCGACAGAATAGCAAGTTCCATGATGAGGCAATCGTCCAGATTCTTGCCGCCATCGGGCAACCCGCTCCGGACTTTGGCGAATGGGACGAATCACGCCGGCTCGATTTCCTCAACCGCGAACTCGAGTCTCCCAGGCCGTTTCTTTATCACGGCTCAAAGATCGGCGACCAGGCCGACGCGGTGCTGGGGTGTTACGCGGTCCTGCGCCGGCACCTCCGTGAGCACGGTCGCGACGGGATCGGCGCGCTTATCGTGAGCATGACCCGCCAGCTCTCAGACCTCCTCGTCGTCTATTTGCTTGCCCGCGAGGCGGGCCTCATGCGCTGGACGCCGGAGGGACTTCTATGCACTCTCCCCGTCGTTCCGCTCTTCGAGACCCTTGATGATCTCGAGCGCAGCGCGGGCCTTATCGATGCATTCCTCTCTCATCCGGTAACAAAGCGCAGCCTCGCCTTTCACCAGACCGATCGCGCCAAAGTTCTCTCCCTGCCCCAGAGCCGTCCCGTTCAGCAGGTGATGATCGGCTATAGCGACAGCAACAAGGATTGCGGAATTCTCGCGAGCCAATGGGCCCTGCACAAGGCGCAAGCCGCCATCGCTTCGGTGGGCGACGCCCACGGGACGAAGATCCGCTTCTTCCACGGCCGCGGAGGAACAATAAGTCGCGGCGCCGGGCCAACACATCGCTTCCTCGGCGCACTTCCGCATGGCTCGATCCAGGGAGACATACGCCTCACCGAACAGGGGGAAACCATCGCCCAAAAGTTCGCAAACCTCATTACCGCCACCTACAACCTCGAACTCTTCCTGGCGGGAGTCACCGGATTTACGGTGAAGGAAAAGCGCGAATCCTCCATGACCGGCAAGATCGAGGAGATCTGCGAGGTGCTCGCTGCGTCAAGCCAAACGGCCTACTCGAAGCTCATTCGATCCGATGGCTTCATGACCTTTTACTCGCAAGCCACTCCGATCGATGCCTTGGAGATCAGCAGCATCGGTTCACGGCCCTCGCGCCGAACCGGACAGCGAACACTCGCAGATCTCCGCGCAATTCCGTGGGTCTTCAGTTGGAATCAAAGCCGTTACTACCTGCCCGGATGGTACGGGGTGGGAAGCGCGCTCGAAGCGCTCGCGGCGTGGAAACCCGAGGCGATCAACGAGCTGCGCGCCCAGGTGAAATCCTCTCCGCTGCTCTACTTCGTCCTTACGAACGTCGAAACGAACATCGCCAGCGCCGACGAGGAGATTATGCGGCAATATGCCGCCCTCGTTCAGGAAACGAGCGCTCGCGAGTCCATTCTCGAGCTCATCCTTACGGAGTTCGACAGAACTCATCGCATGATGTCCGAGGTCTTCGGTGGAAGTCTGGAGGTCCGCCGTCCTCGCATGCTCAAGACCCTTGGCCTGCGCGCCAACGCGTTGCGCGTTTTGCACGAACAACAAATACAGCTGCTTTCTCAATATCGAGCCGCAAAAGCCGCTGGCTCGGCCGACACCAAGAAACTCCTTCCGAAGGTCCTTCTTTCCATCAACGCGATCGCCAGCGGTCTGCGCACGACTGGATAGGCACGCACGTAGCCCCGTACGGGCGACGTCCTCATCGCCGAGCGCGAAGGACGGCGATGGGGACATCGCCACTACAATAAATGCGTTGGTTCATTTCCGAATGTGCTAATTTCATCGTGATTCCATGGCAACGCTTTCAACAACCGTCGACGGTCTCCATCTCCCCAATCCGTTTCTTATCGCCTCGGGCCCTCCGGGAACGAATCTCAACGTGATACAGCGGGCATTCCGCGAGGGCTGGGGAGCCGTCATCGCCAAAACCATCAGTCTCGACTCCTCCAAAGTCGTCAACGTCACCCCGCGCTATGGCAAGCTCTTTTCCAACGACGGAAGGGAGATTGTCGGCTGGGAGAACATCGAGCTCATAAGCGATCGGCCGATCGAAATCTGGCTCGAAGAGTTCAAGCGATGCAAGGATCAGAATCCGAATGGGGTTCTGATTGCTTCCATCATGGAGGAATACAGAAAGGACGCTTGGATTGAGATCGTCGAACGCTGCCAGGATGCAGGTGTCGACGGTTTCGAACTGAATTTTTCGTGTCCGCACGGGCTGCCCGAACGAAAGATGGGCTCCGCCATGGGCCAGGATCCTGAAATTCTTCTGGAGGTTTGCGACTGGGTGATGAGCGTGGCAAAAAAGCCCGTCTGGGCAAAAATGACCCCGAACATCACGCACATCGAGGAGCCTGCGCGTGCCGCACTGAACGGAGGTTGTCAGGGAATCAGTGCGATCAATACCATCCGCTGCGTCATCGGGGTGAATCTTGACACGCTTCGTCCGGAGCCGACTGTTGAAGGCCGAACCACTCCCGGCGGATACTCGTCCAAGGCCGTAAAACCCATTGCCCTTCGCATGTGCATGGAGCTTGCAAGCATGATAAGGGACGAGTTTCCCGGCCGCTCGCTTTCAGCTATCGGCGGCATCGAGACCAGCGAGGACGCAGCTCAA
>DATDAX010000278.1:0-16560 GCA_036525175.1 Terrimicrobiaceae bacterium
GCAATGCGCACAGAGACTTGGCGTGGAAACCCCGATTATCTCAGAGGTGCATGCCGTCCTCTACTTGAATAAGCCACCTCACGAGGCCATGTGGGAGTTGCTTGGACGACCACCTCGCGCCGAAGCCGAAAAGTCTTCCTCCTAGTTACGGTTGGACTGAAGCAACGGAAGGCTAGAGCGCATTTCGAACTGCGCGGAGCATTTCTACTGTGCTTTTAGTTCCGGCATTACTTTAACGGCAACGCCATCGCTGATCGTGTCTGCGGGATAAATTGACCCTCGGCGAGGCCGCCTCGCACCTCAGCCACCTCGTTATTCTTGTGATCAATCTCCACCCTCTTCGATTGTGCCTTTCCGCCTGGGTCACTCTTCCGCGGAGAGGTGCGCTGCCTCCCCATTGCCCGATGGAGACTTCCGCGCCCGGTTTCACATTCACCGCATCGCTTGAGAGGAGTTCTATCTCGGCCTCCAGATGCGATGGATCGCCTACCTCCATGATAGGGGTGCCTGCTGCCACGACACGCGCGTTCTCTTCGAAAACACGGACAAGGGTGTCCACCTGGTGACATCGTGTCCGCTGGTCGCCCAAAGCTCCCGTGACGCGGCTTTATTGTCGCTCAGCCCTGAAGCAAAGGATCAACCACTGCCACGGCGATCACGTTTTCGGCAAATTCGGTCTTCTGGGTGAAGTCGACTTCCTGCAATTGACCTTTCATCTCATTCAGCTTCCGATCAATTGACTTTCATCGCCTTTCATCACAAAACGATTCTAGCAAAACTGGCCTCTTTGTTGCGGGAAGGCGTTAGCGTTTCTTCGACGGTGTTCGTTCCGCAAGAGTTCTAAAGCGAGGCCAAGTAGGCGCGCCAGCCCCCCATGCCTGTGATTTCGTGTGCGCCACTGAGGGCAATCTGCTCACAGAGGAATCCCTTGATCCACTCGCCGGTTACAAGCCTGACATTTCCAATTACCAGAGGCGGGGGAACGGATGCGACAAAAGTTCCGAATCCCGCCGCTTCAAGTTCCCATATCTCGACTTCGATCGATGCCCCGGATTCGGAGCGGACCATTCCTGGTTTAGGGGGCGAGGTAGCCAAAGCAAACAGGCGATAGCACGGAGCGGTACGTGTCTGCTCAATGAAAGCCGCATCGACGTCAACGAGTTGGTGGTTCAACGGCTGGCCGCGCAAATGAGCACCCACCACGGCGAGACGAATCTTCATTTGCCTCCGATACCCCTTGCCGGCTACAGGCCGTCAACGGGCTGGCTTCTGTCCCGTGAAAAACTCCAGCGCCTCGCGCCGGGTCTCAAAAATCGGGTATGCCGTGTCAAAACACGCGAGTTCAAAGACTCGTTTTACCTCACCCCGCAGTGAACACACCGCCAGACGGCCGCCCACTCGACTGATATTGCGCCCCGTCAGGAACAATTCGCGGAAGCCCGCGCTTGCCATGAATTCGAGGCCCTCCAAGTCAACAAGCAAGTCGACGGCGTCTTCGTCCTCAGTCAACGAGTCCAACGTGCCTCTCAAGTCCTTCGCACCTTCCGGATCGAGCCGGCCGGAAATCGCGAGAACTTTAACGTCACCATCAACGCTTGTCTGAAAAGCGGCCATAATAAAGCTGAACTTCGAGCAGAACCTCCTTCACTACGAATTCTTCTTGTTCCGTGCAATCGGATTTTTATCTTTCGGGCACTCGCGCGGCCAATGGACCCTGTTGCCGGGAAACAACAATGCATAGCTCGCTAAGAACAAAGGTCGTCCTGTGGTTCTTGTTTGTGGCCATCGCAATGGGCGTCGCCGGGTACGCAGGATTCCGGCGCCTCTCCGACTACATCCTCAACGAAGCACGAGGGCAGATGGAATCAAAGCTCGACCACGTCATTGACGTGCTGACGGCGACAAATTCCACATATCTCAGCCTTGTCCATTCCTCAATGGCAGTACTCAAGATGTTTTGCCGGGAGAGAGGCGAGCCCCACCTTGGTTGGTCTGTCAAGCCCGATGGTTCGTCCGAGCAAACGTTGTTCTTCGGAAATCAGGCGATGGCTGGGGATCTTGCTCTTGTCGACGAGGTGAATGAGATCATGGGCGGAACCGCCAGCATCTTTGCCAGGCGCGGTGACACTTTCGTCCGCATTGCGACCAACGTCCTGAAGCCGGACGGTTCCCGAGCTGTCGGGACCGTGCTTGATCCCGACGGTTTTGCAATCAGAGCAATACAAAAAGGGGAAGCTTTTTACGGCGTGGTAGACATTCTTGGGAAGCCCTACATCACGGGCTACGAACCCATCCGCGACCACGATGGCGAAACGATCGGCATCTTCTACGTTGGCTTTCCACTGGCATCTCTTTCCGAGATCAACGAAGCGCTAAAGGACCGCGGAGTCCTTAGGAATGGCTTTTTCGCATTGCTGGATCATTACGATAGGATTGTCTTTCGAACTGAAAATGTGCGTAACCCGGCCGAAGTGGAAGCCATCGTGTCCGCGGCCGCGCAGAGGAAGGCTGCAGATCCCGGCTGGCTTGTAGAATTCAAGACATTCGTTCCGTGGGACTACGATGTCATTGCGGCGCTCTACCTGCCTGACGTTGCCGCGGAAGCCTTTCGGATCATTTGGCAGGTCTACGGAATTGGAAGCCTGATTATTCTCGGCGTGCTTGTCGTCTCCTTCCTCCTTGCATCGCGTCTCTCCGACGCGCTGGGACAAGCAGAAACAAGCCGGCAAGAGGCCTTGGAAGCGCGTGATGCGGCTGAGGCGGCCAATCGGACCAAGAGCACATTTCTTGCGAACATGAGCCACGAATTGCGCACACCGATGAATGCAATTCTTGGCTACAGTGAAATGCTGATCGAGGAGGCTGAGGATTTGGACGTCAAGGAACTTACCCCCGATCTAGACAAGATCCGTACCGCCGGAAAGCACCTCCTGTCGCTTATCAACGATGTTCTCGATCTTTCCAAGATCGAAGCGGGCAAGATGACTCTTTTCGTTGAGGAAATCGATGTTGCGACCATGGTACGAGATGTCGCCGCCACGATCCAACCCCTGGTCGGAAAGAACTCGAACGAGTTGAAGATCAATCTCGCTGCGGATTGCGGAACAATCCGCGCAGACCTCACAAAAATTCGCCAGACTCTCCTGAATCTGCTCAGCAATGCCTCCAAGTTTACCGAGAAAGGCCGGATCACCCTTACGGTGCGCCGCCTTTATGGCGAACCTGACCTCTCTTCAGAAGCATCGACGAATTCGAAGATCTCCGGCTGCGGGAATCGTATCCAGTTTTCCATTCAGGATACGGGCATAGGAATGACACCCGAGCAGCAAGGAAAGCTTTTCAAGGCGTTTTCTCAAACGGATGCCTCAACAACCCGCAAATACGGCGGCACCGGCCTTGGCCTTGTTATTAGCCGAAGGTTTTGCCGGCTGATGGGTGGAGATATCTCCGTCACGAGCGCGCCAGGCCGCGGCTCGACCTTCACGGTCGACCTGCCTGTGGAAGTCGCCGAAGCTGCGAGCGAATCTCCCGTGCACACGAGCGAAGAGCCGTCCAGCGCGTTCATACTTGTCATCGATGATGATCACGATGCCTCGGAAATTCTCAGACGCGGCCTTTCCAAAGCAGGCTATAACGTGACAGTCGCAAGCGATGGCAAGGCCGGCCTTGAAATTGCCCGCAGACAAAAACCTTCGGCCATTACTCTTGATGTCATGATGCCGGGTATGGACGGATGGTCCATTCTCTCAGCGCTGAAGTCCGATCCAAGAACATCGGACATTCCCGTCATCCTGGTGACGATTCTTCAGGATCGGCGTTTGGGATTCACGCTTGGCGCCTCGGAATTCCTGACAAAGCCCGTAGATCAGGAAAGGCTCCGTCAGGCAGTCTCGATATACTGCGGCCTCCCCACCGCGTACGCACTCATCGTCGACGACGATGCTGCCAGTCGCCAGCTCTTGACTCGAATGCTGGAAAACGAGGGAATTCGTGTCCATGAGGCGGAAAACGGAAGCGCTGCGCTCCAGCGAATTGCCCAGGAACCTCCAGCTGTAATACTGTTGGACCTGATGATGCCGATCATCGATGGCTTCGAGTTCATCGAAATTCTGCGCCGGGATCACCGATTCGCCAGCATTCCCGTCGTTGTCATCACTGCCAAAGATCTGACCGATGAGGATCGCGATCGTCTCGCGAATAGCGTGGAAGAAATCATTGCGAAATCCGCCGTGGATCGTGAAAAACTTCTTGCTGAGATCACCGCGATCCTGAAACGGACTGTGCCGAACACGCAAGGGTAATTTCCTCGCCTAAGCGACGTCAGCTATCAAGTATCAGAGCTTTATGCCTAAGATTCTCCTTGTCGAAGACAACGAAATGAATCGCGATATGCTCTCGCGCCGACTTCAGCGTCGCGGGTACGAGGTCGTCATCGCGACGGACGGTCAGGAGGGTCTCGACCTTGCAGGTTCCAGCTCGCCCGATGTGATTCTAATGGATATGAGCCTTCCGACGATGGACGGCTGGGTGGCAACCCGCCGGATAAAGGCCACCATGGCCACCGCGGCCATTCCAGTGATCGCTCTGACCGCGCACGCCATGTCGGGTGACAAGGAGCAGGCGCTTGAAGCGGGCTGCGATGACTATGATACCAAGCCTATCGAGTTTGAACGTCTGCTCGAGAAGATCGCCATCCAGCTCGAACGTTTCGGTAAGGCCGCGCCAACCCGCTAACAACGTGTCATCAAAAAGAAAGAAGACGCTCGCAAGACTGCGCCACGACCTGCGCTCTCCGATAAATGCAATCATCGGCTACAGCGAACTGCTGAGAGAGGACCTCGCTGACCAAGGCGTGAGCGACCTTGACGATCTTGAGAAAATTGGATCCGCCGCACGGCAACTGCTCGAAATGATCGAGACTCGCCTCACCAACGAGCATTTCAAAACTCCGGAAAATTACGGCGCCACATCGGGAACCTCCGCCTCTCTGCGGGGTGAGCGGCTCAGGACCGCCGTGCGGTTTGCTGCTTCCGCATCAGAGTTAAAGCCCGGGGTTGCCGGGCGAGTCCTTGTGGTGGATGACCAGCCTGAAAATCGCGACGTTCTTGTCAGACATCTCGAGCGTCAGGGGCACAAGTCAGCCCAGGCCGAAAACGGCCGCCAGGCCATCGAAATGCTCCGCCAAGAGGCGTTCGATCTTGTGTTACTCGACGTAGCCATGCCGGAAATGGATGGCTACACGGTCCTTGGGCAGGTGAAGGCGGACCCGACATTGCGTCACCTCCCTGTTATCATGATTTCCGCGCTCGACGAGATCGAAACCGTCGTGCATTGCATTCAGGCGGGCGCTGAAGACTTTCTTGCGAAACCCTTCAATCCGACGCTCCTTCGTGCACGTATCGGAGCAAGTCTGGAGAAAAAATCCTTCCGCGATCAGGAGCAGGCTTACCTGCATCGAATTGAGGAGACTCAAAAACGTCTCGAGGAAGAGCTCAGCGAAGCCTCGCGCTATGTCGTTTCAACCCTTCCGCCGCCTATGCGAGAACCGTTTGAGATCTCGTGGGCGTACGATCCGTCGACCGAGCTCGGCGGAGATTCTTTCGGATACCATTGGATCGATGACAGTCACTTTGCGATTTATCTGCTGGATGTCTGCGGGCACGGCGTAGGTGCCGCGCTCCTCTCGGTTGCCGCCATTAACGTTATCCGCTCCGGATCTCTTCCAAGGACGGACTTTCTTGACCCGGCGCAGGTTCTATCCGGCCTGAACGATGCCTTTCAGATGGAGAACCATAACAATATGTTCTTCACCATCTGGTATGGGGTTTACGATCTCGTTGCACGCTCCATCCGGCACGCCTCGGGTGGTCATCCTGCGGCGCTCCTGCTCAAATCGAGCCCTGACGGGACTGACGTTGTCGAACACCTGCGCTGTCCCGGCATGCTTGTCGGCGCCATGCCGGCCATTTCGTACAAGAGCGAAACAACGTCTGTTCCTGAAAGCTCGCGCCTTTTCGTTTTTTGTGATGGAGCGTATGAGATCGCGCGACCCGATCACACGCGACTCGACTTCGACGACGAATTTATCCCCTTCCTTGTGAGGAATGGCCGTAACGCAAACGTCCCGCAGGACGTGCTGGGCTGGGTGCGTTCTGTTCACGGCTCGGACGTGCTGACCGATGATTTCTCCTTCATCGCCATGGACTTTCCGCGATAGGTCAACGCCTTGGTGCAACAACTTCGCGGAGTGCTTGACTGGCCTTATAGACTTCTGCCAGATGACTCTCACGATTCTGGAAGACACCAACGACCTGTTGTTCCTCGAACTCGCCGGGCCTCTTGATATTTCAGGCACTCGGGAAATTGAAACGCGGTTCCTTGCTCATGTGGCCTCCGCCACACGACCGGTGATCGTCGACCTTTCGCAAGTAGCGTTTCTTGCCTCATTCGGGATGCGAATGATCTTCGATGCGATCAAGTCACTTGATAGAAAGGCAAAGAAGCTCGTCATGCTCAATCCCCAGCCTGCTGTAGCAAAAGTTCTCGAACTCGGCGGCGTAAACGAAGTGGCCGTCATCTCATTCGATGAGGCTGACGCGCGCGCCAAGGCGCTCTGACTACCTTTCTGCCTCTGCATGGCCGCTTCGACTCTCGAACTCTCGGGCCAGATCAAAGAGAAGAGCGTCCGCCCATGCTTGAGCAAAGAACGTTACGCCAAAGGGAATATTGTCGGATCGAAAGCCCGCTGGGACTGCGACCCCGCAGAGGTCCAGCAGATTCATAAAATTGGTGTATCTGCCAAGGTTCGTATTGAGCTGGATCGGGTCCGCCATCATCTGCTCGATCGTGTAGATCGTTCCTGCGGATGGTAGCATGAGCGCATCAAAGGAATGCCAGATCCTCTCGGACTTCCTCGCCAGATGCGCGAGGCGATACTGAGCTTCAAAGGCATCAACTGCAGAGAAATTCCTGGCGCTCAAGATGACCGCACGCACCACGGGATGGACGGCATTCGGATTTGTTTCAATAATCGCTTTGGCGGCCGAGTAACGCTCGGCAACCCATGGACCGCTATACAACAGATTCGCCGCTTCGCGAAAGGGGCGATAGTCAAATTCGCTGACGCTCCATCCTAGTGCAGCGGCTCTTTCCACGGCCCGACCGTATAGGCGAGCATACTCGTCGTCGCCGAAGAACTCTCGCTCATCATTTGGTAACACGCCAATTCGACGCAACGCCGGCGGAGCAGCGTCCAACGGATTGCGCGAATACGGGTCGGCTGGATCGAAGCATCTTGCGACCTGGTCGATCTGAATGGCTACATCAAGGGTCTTGGCCAGCACCGTGATGCAATCAAGAGTCCGGCACGCGGGGACAAGGCCATTCGTAGACCAGCTGCCGCGAGTCGGTTTGAACCCCACAAGATTGTTGAAAGCCGCCGGGATACGGCCGGAACCTGCCGTGTCCGTCCCTAATGCGAAGTCCACAAGCCCCGCCGCAACGGCAATCGCGGAACCCGAACTCGAACCTCCGCTTATGTAAGCAGGGTCATAGAAATTGCACGGAAAGCCATAGGGTGAACGTGTTCCATTCAGACCCGTTGCGAACTGGTCGAGGTTCGTCTTTCCTATAGGTACTGCACCGGCATCGATCAGCCGTCGAACGACAAATGCGCTTTCGGAGGGCGTGTACGCAAAAGCTGGACATGCAGCCGTTGTAGGCAGGCCGGCGAGGTCAATATTATCCTTGATGGCAAATGTCTGACCTTTCAGCGGGAGATCGCGCGAATCGGTCTCGAGCTCTTCGGCGCGCTTCATGACCTCCTCCTCGGATACAAGAGAAATCCACACTCCGTCGTTTCCGCGTTCGAGTATGCGCCTGAAGGTTTCTGCGATTCTCGACCGTAGCGTGCTCATTTGCCGATGATGATTGCAATGGTCTGTCCGGGCATGACCATCTGACCCTCAGAGCACCGGATCGAATGAACGGTGCCGGTGACCGGCGAGGCGATCGCCATCTCCATCTTCATAGCCTCGAGAATTACAAGCGTCTCACCTTCGACAACCTCCTGACCTGCCTTCGCGGAAACGGTCCAAACATTTGCCGCGACGTGTGCATCAACCGCGTGACCGCCTGCAGGCATCTCCAGCTCAGGCTCGGGTGCGTCTTCCTCCGGTGGAAGCAGAGCCCCGCCGTCCGCAGCCCCTGAGAGCGCCCATCGCTCGCGCTCTTCGTTAAAAGCTGCTTGCTGAGTGGCTTTGAACACGGCCGACTCGGCAGCGATTTCCGCAAGGAACTCACGGTATCTGCGCAAACTAAATATCTCTTCTTTGATATCCAATTTGAATCTCCCGGCGGGAAAATCCTTACGCAGCTTGAGGAGTTCGTCGGCGTCGACGGGATAAAACTGAATCTGATCGAAATGCCTTAGCAGCCAGGGCTGTGAAAAATCTTCCGTCTTGCGCCACCGATTCCACATTTGAATCGTACGGCCCACGAATTGATAACCACCAGGACCTTCCATTCCATAGACGCAAAGATAAGCGCCGCCGATGCCAACCGCATTTTCCGGGGTCCATGTGCGCGCCGGATTGTATTTGGTGGTAACGAGTCGGTGTCGCGGATCGAGCGGGGTGGCCACCGGGGCACCGAGATAGACGTCACCAAGTCCCAAGACAAGGTAATTCGCGGAGAATACGATCGCCTTGACCTCCTGGACGGAATCCAAGCCGTTGATCCTGCGAATGAAGTCTATGTTGCTCGGGCACCAGGGAGCATCCTTTCGCACGGATTGCATATACTTCTCGACGGCGAGTTGCGTCGAGGGATCGTCCCACGACAGAGGGAGCCTGACGATGCGGGTGGGAACTTCGAGGTCATTCAGCGCGGGCATCGACGATTCTGCATTGACGAGCGTCTCAAGCAGGCGGCCGCGCGGCAGGACGCGACTGTCGTAGTGAACCTGAAGCGAGCGGATTCCCGGCGTCAGGTCGATGATTCCCTCCTGGGGGTTCCTTAGCAACCAATCCATCAACGCGTGCGCGCAAAATCTCAACGTAAGATCAAGGACGGGCGGCCCGTACTCGACCAGAATGTATTTGTCGCCTGACTGTCGATAGACGACCTGCGGATTGTCACCTGCCGCAGGCATACTGTGAAGAACAGGGCTCTTCTCTGACGCGCTTTCACGCATCCCGCCATCCGTCTCCTTGTTTCGCGGACGGACCCGCTGGGGGTCGGCTCCTTCAATGAATATGTCCTGCTCCAGTTCGCTCGCTACAGCATCTTCCTCGCTCCAGCAGACAAAGCGCAGAAGATCGCCCGGGCGAAGCTGTCCAATCTTCCAGAGCTCGGATTGAACGATTGTCACCGGGCACACGAATCCTCCGAGACTGGGTCCATCAACGGCAAGGATAACAGGCATATCACCGGTAAAGTCCAACGCTCCGATCGCGTATGCGTTGTCGTGAATATTCGATGGGTGCAACCCGGCTTCGCCACCGTCCTCGCGCGCCCATTTGGGCTTTGGCCCAACGAGTCGAATGCCCGTGCGTGAGGAGTTATAATGAACCTTCCAATCCGTCGCAAAGAGCATCTCGATGTCTTCGTCCGTAAAAAACTCCGGAGCGCCGTGCGGGCCGTAGAGGACACCGATTTCCCAGCGGCCTTCGTAGCGTGGAGGTTGTTCGAGCCTTCCAAATTGGCCGGAAAATCCGGGCTGCGCCAGTTTCAACACGTCCCCGGCCCGAAGAATCCTTCCGCCGTGGCCGCCAAACTTTCCCAAAGTAAATGTCGCCTGGCTTCCCAAATACTGCGGGATGTCAAAACCTCCCCCGACGGCAAGGTAAGTGCGGCAGCCCTGCCCGTTGATGCTCCGTAGCCCAAGCATGTCGCCAGGCGCGACTTCGAAGGCTTCCCACATCCTAAGCGAGCGCCCGTCGAGCTCGGGCTGCATGTCCGCTCCGGTCACGCAGACGATCGAGCGATGGTGAAACTTCAGCTTTGGACCCGACACCGTGAATTCCAAGGCTGAGGCGCCTTCTGGATTTCCTACGAGACGATTCGCCAGTCGCAATGCCAGATGATCCATCGGCCCGGAGGGAGGCACTCCGATTTCCCAGTAACCGATTCGGCCGGGATAATCCTGAACCGTCGTGTGCGTTCCCGGTTCGATCACCTCGATCGTTCGGGGATGAAAGACAAAGCTCGAAAGGTATTTTGTAGTAATGCCTCCCTCCTTGAAAGCTTCTCCGTCGAGGATCGCGAGCAGGTAGTCGAGGTTGGTTTCGATCCCGTCGAGACGAGTCGAGGCAAGGGCCGACCGAAGTCTTGTCATTGCTTCCTCGCGAGTCGGCGCATGGGCAATCACCTTTGCGATCATCGGATCATAATACGGACTCACTTCGGTGCCACGCTCAACCCATCCGTCCACTCGCACATCAGCGGGAAACTGCACCTCCGTGAGCAATCCGCAGCTGGGCTGAAAATTCCTGCCGGGGTCTTCCGCATACACGCGGGCTTCGATGGCATGCCCGTTTGGACTATGACGAAAATCGGCAAGCGGAAGCTTTTCACCCGCCGCGAGCCGCACCATCCACTCGACAAGATCGACTCCGGAGACTTCCTCTGTTACGCAATGCTCGACCTGAAGCCGGGTGTTGACCTCGAGAAAATAGAACTCTTCGGATTCCGCGTCGTACATGAACTCGCAGGTGCCCGCGGAACGATATCTGGCCGCTTGACCCAACCTGCGCGCTGCCTCGTGAAGTCTCTGACGGACGGGGTCTGTGAGGCGGGGCGCGGGCGTTTCTTCCAGAACCTTTTGATTTCGGCGCTGGGCTGAGCAATCACGTTCGCCGAGTACCGCGACAGTCCCTGTTCCATCCCCGAAGATCTGCACCTCCACATGGCGCGCCGAGACGATGAACTTTTCAAGGAACAAGCCGCTTGCCTTGAAGTTGCTCTTGGCCAAACGCTGAACACTATCAAACTTTTCCGCGAGCTCGCCGTCATTTCGTGCCAATTGCATTCCAATCCCCCCACCTCCGGCCGTGCTCTTGATCATGAGCGGAAATCCGATTCGTTCGGCTTCTCCGCGTGCCTCCTCCAGAGAACCCAGAAGGCCTGAACCCGGCGAGACCGGAACGCCGCTCGTCACCGCAAGCTCCCGAGCCGTATGCTTCAGACCGAAGTCGCGCATGTTCTCGGGCGTCGGTCCGATGAAGGCGATCCCCTCCCCTTCACATGCCTCAGCAAACTCGGCATTCTCGCTAAGAAATCCGTATCCCGGGTGAATCGCCTGGGCGCTCGTTTGTCTGGCGGCTGCGAGGATATTTTCGACCTGCAGATAACTCTGCGCGGCCTGCGGCGAACCTACACATATGGCCTCCCCGGCCATTCGGACGTGTGCCGCATGAGCATCAGCTTCCGAATAGACGGCTACCGACGCGACCTTCATCCGATCGAGCGTTCGGATGATGCGGCACGCGATCTCTCCGCGGTTGGCTATTAGAACCTTGGAAAGCATCTTCCAGCTATACGGGCAAACAGGTCACCCCGGAGGCTTGACACCTGCTTCGGGAAAGGTCCGCCCCTGTCCCCAATCAGTCCCATACAAGCACTTCGATCGGAGTGGGATTATATGCGTTGCACGGATTGTTAAGCTGCGGGCAATTCGAAATGAGACAAAAGACATCCATCTCGGCGCGCATCTCCACATACTTTCCCGGCTCGGAAACTCCGTCGGCGAACTGCAGACCGCCTTCTGAAGTGACCGGAACGTTCATGAAAAAGTTGATATTGTGAGCCAGGTCGCGCTTGGTGACGCGATGGCCGGATAGGGCCATTTGAAGAAGGAATGTATCGCGACAGGCGTGCATGAAGCGCTTGTCGAGCGAATACCTCACCATGTTGCTTTCGGCCGCACAGGCTCCCCCCAACGTATCGTGCCTGCCGCAGGTATCAGCCATGATTGTGAGCATTTCACGGCACAAATTTGACATCAGCTTCGTGCCGGTGGTCAGATAAATCGACCCTTGCTCGCGGATCGTATCCTGAGCGCTATAACGCTCCGTTACATCAGTCGCGCTGAAGAAAAAAGTGTCCGCAGCCTGGTTCCCCTCCAAGTCAACGATACGAAGAATCTGGCCCTTGCCAATGCGGTGGAACCAACCGTCACCGGCCGGAACCGTCAGTTTGAATGACGCATCCTGCGGTTGAAGAATGCTCTCAGTATAAACGAGCGCGCTCATCCCTGGGCATCGAACAGGTCGGACTCCGGCTCCGGTGTGAAGGAAATCTCAGCTGTCATAAAAAGAGGCGCTCTGTTAGGGCCAGAGTACGTCCGCATTCCGGACGGAAGTTTCTGCAAAAGTCGTCGTTCCCTGGCGGGTCACTCGGAAAGATCTCAACCTCCACGCGAGCTCGCGGATACTCGCCGGAAGGCGCGAGGGGATGAGGGCAATTCGCAAGAACGAGAAGGATATCCATTTCCGTGCGCAGTCCGACGCGCGCCCCAGCCGGACAATGATGCGGAGCAAACGCCATGCGGCCCTCGGCGTCCACGACAACCTTGCTGAAGAAGTTCACGTTGGCGACAATGTCCGCAAGACCCATGCCATGCTTTGAGAGTTCGATGAGAAAGTTATCGCGCGCGTTCCGATGGAAATCGTTGCGAAATTGCTGATAGTTGTGCCTGCCATACTTGGAAGCAACCATCGTGGAGGTAATGTGTCCCCCAAGCGGGTCGTGCCAGCCGAGGCTGTCCTCGACAATTGATACCAGGCTATTGCCCATATCCGTCATGAGGATATGACCGCGCGTCAGCTTTGCCGTATGCAGCGCCTTGAGGGTATCCGGAACGTTGAGACGATCGAGCGGATCGTGCGAATTGTAGAGCAGGGCCGAGAGGTTTGCTCCGGCATCGAGAGCAGTGAGGCAAACGAGGCGCCTACGGGGAATCCGCATCGACCACATAGCACCTCCGGGAAGGATCTCGGAATATAACGCGGCAGATAGGAACTGGCTCATGGCAGCTTGGATCTCGTTTTCAACTTTCCTGCGGAATTGGACGTCACCCGACGGCCGGCCGGCGCCGAGTGCACCTGAGGAATAATGATGTCGGTGAGGGTCAACTTGCAGGAGATCACGCCCTTGCAGGAGAGAATCCTGTCTGTGATCTGCTTTAGTATTCGCACAGGACCTTGGACGACGACGACCTCCATACGGTGGTCGTCCTCAAGCTGAACATGCAGAGAGCTGACCACCTCCTTTCGATACTTCCTTTCCACCTCGAAGAGTCTTTGCGCCAGCCCGCCCCGGCCCTCGTCGTAAACAAGGGCGATCATGCCGGCCATCACCGGGTCGCCAGCCGTCTCGCGACGCGCAAGAACAAAGTGCGATATCATCTCGGCAATGGCCTTGGAGCGATTCTCCAATCCTCTCTGAGCGACCATCTCATCAAGCTCCCGAAAAACCCTCTCCGGAAGCGATACACTGATTCGCCGCACGCTTCCGCCGCGGCGCCTGCTGCCGAACTTGCCGACCGTTCTCAGTTCAGGTATCATCCAGTAATACCAGAAGCGCAAATAGTAGTACTGCCGTCAAGTGCGGAATCATTCCACCTCGTCGCCCACCATCGTCATCTTGATCACCGGCAGACGATCCTCCTCAGCGCCTTCCGTCGGAGTGTGGATCAACTCGTCCAGTCGATGCTTCAGGGCCAGGAATTCCGGAGTGAGAGACTGTTCCGGCGTCCTCGGGCGTGGAACCGGATTCTCAATGAACTCGCGGATTCCACCGGGATTCACTCCCAGAACAAGAATGCGATCTGAAAGATAGACGGCCTCGTCGAGGTCATGTGTGATGAAGAGGATCGTGATGTCCACCTTCTTCCAGATTTGGAGGAGATACGCCTGCATCTTCGCCCGCGTGAGTGCGTCCAATGCGCCGAAAGGCTCATCCATGATGAGAATACGCGGCTCGTTTGCGAGAGCGCGCGCAATGGCGACCCGTTGCTTCATACCGCCCGAGAGTTCGTGCGGATACGATTCTTCGAAGCGACTTAAGCCGACCATGTCGAGCCACTCTCGCGCCGTACCTTCGGCATCCGCGGAGCTTTTCCCCTGCATCTCGAGTCCAAACATCACGTTTTCCTTGACCGTTCGCCAAGGAAACAGCGTGTAGCCTTGAAACACCATGCCGCGGTCCGGCCCGGGTCCAGACACAGGCTTATCGTCCAGGAGCATCTTGCCTCCCGTGGCCTCATCAAGACCTGCCACGATGCGTATGAAGGTAGACTTTCCGCAACCGGAAGGTCCGATAATACACACGAACTCCCTCCTGTGAATGTCGAGCGAAACATTGTCGAAAACGATGTGCTGGTGTTCTTCGGGGCCGAAGGCTTTTTGGAGATCCTGGACGGAGAGCACGACCGGGCGGTCGCGAATGCGCTTGAAGCGCTGCGCGACCTGAGGATCCTGCTTGTGGTAATCAGGAAGTTCGAGTGAGGCGATCATATGTCAGGACTGCAGAGGATTCGCGCCAGCGTCACGCGCAACGGGCGGCTCCAATCTGCCGAAGTTCTCGAGGATCGGGGAAGGTGCCATCTCCACCGGCTTTGATTCTTCACCTTCTTGTTTCGCCGCCACGGCAAGGGCGGCCTGCTTTTTGGCCCGGCGCTTGCGCTTCCAAGGGAAGAGAACCCTGCCAAGCCAGGCCAGTGCCATGTCGGTAGTTAGCCCAATGATGCCAATCATCATGATCGCTGCATACACATTGTCGAAATTCCGGTATCTGGCCTGCTGGTTGATGAAAAACGTGATTCCGGACATCGTTCCGACCACTTCCGCGACGATGAGATATGTCCATGCCCAACCGAGCAGAATGCGCATGTCGGTATAGATGTCCGTGATCGAAGCGGGAATCACGACCCGCCTCACCAGGCGCAATCCTCGCGCTCCAAGCGTCTGCGCTGCTTCAACGAGAGCCGGATCCACCTTGCGGACGGTATTCGCTATGACGAGAACTTGCTGGAAGAACGTTCCGATCACAATGATGGCAATTTTGGGACCGTCGTCGATTCCCAGTATGGCTACGCAGAGCGCGCCAAAGGCGGGAGCTGGCAAGTAGCGAAAGAACTCGATGAACGGTTCCTGGAGCCGGGAGAAAAACCGGTAGGTTCCACAGAGGATTCCCAATGGCACGCCGATCATCGAAGAAATCAAGAATCCAAGGAAAATCGTTCGAATGCTGTGTCCCAGGCTCTCGTGAAGCCACGGCTCGTTCGGCAGCCGCGGTGGGGTGGTAAATGCTGTGAAAAATGCCCGCAGCACGTCATGCGGCGGAGGCAAGTATACCGGATTCACCCTCTCTCCTTTTGGAGGATCCCCATCCTCGGCAATCGTTGTTTGAAGCTGCCTGGCAAATTCCGCGTTCGGGACTTCCATGCCTTCCACGAAATACTCCACGCCGCCCGCGTCGCTAATGCGGGTCAGCGGATGCCAAAAAAACGGCAGATAGCTCACAGCGCACCAGACGGCCAAGGGCACCGCAAAAGAGAGAGCTGTAAGGATCAGCCGTAGCCTTTCCGGCAATTCCGCCTTAAGACCAAGCCAATCCCGGTGAGCCACGTCCCTTTCCCTTCCCTCTTCTCCTACAGCCCCTCAACGATGCTTGGCGCAAGGTAACTGGAGGGCTTCTGCGATTCCGTGTACACCTTATTGTCCAGATTAAACTGGTTGCCGATTATCATCGAGCCATAGAGCGACTCAAGCCCCTCACCCTTCTTGAAAGCCGCCTTTGCCTCAGCGAGCGTTAGAAAATGCGTGCCCGGAACGTTTTTTGCGTACTCCTCAAGATCGGCCCCCGCCCTGGCAGCCATGATCTTGAGGGCGTCATCGCGCGTCGCAGGATCACTGATGTAATCAACACACTTGTAAAAGATCTTAACGACCTTGGCCCAGTCATCCTTGCGCTGTGCAAAGCTCACCGGGTTAACGGCCAGCACATCATAGATAAGACCCTTGGCGTCGGCGCTGGTGAAAAGCTTCTTCGATCCGGGGACCTGCTTGAGGGCCTGACTGGAAACCGGATACCAGGCGCCTACAGCAGCCACTTTTCCAGAACCCAGCGTCTGAGGAGTTTCATTGGTTGCGGTATTGACGATCTCGACGTCGGACTGCGTCATTCCGCTTTGCTTTAGAGCCTCAAGCAAGAGCAGGTGTTCGACCAGAGTGGCCTCAATCCCGACCTTCTGACCTTTAAGGTCCTTGATGGACTCGATCCCCGGCTTGCCAATAATCATGTCACTGCCGTCGCTATAATCGAGAATGGCGATAATCTTGCTCTTGGCACCATTGGCTCCGTTGACCAGCGCGTCCGTCGCCACAACGGTCACGGCATCGACCTTGCCCGCGGCGAAAGCGTCCAGCGAAGGCAGATAATCAAACCAAACCAGCTCGACGTCGACCCCGGCTTCCTTGAACCATTCCTTTTGCTTGGCAACCTCAAAAATTGTGAATCCTGGCCAGTCGCTGTATCCAATCTTCAATGGTTCGGCCC
>DATDAX010000279.1:0-2853 GCA_036525175.1 Terrimicrobiaceae bacterium
GAAGTGAAGCACGACCAGCAATGCGATCAGCACGAGGGCGGAAATATTTCCCAGCTTCGCAAGAGCTGGCTGATAAGCAGCGCAGAAGACCGGCACCAAGCTCTGCAGCAGCATTCCGATCGCCAGGGGCGTGAGAATGAACACGACAAGCGGCCGTGCAATGCTCCACGGGCCGGCCTGCAAACCCGGTATGAGCAGGGGTAACACAAGCGGCATAAAGAACGTTGTGCCGACGGTGAGCAGGATCATGAGCGCTACTGCGAAGCCAACGTCACCTCCGGCGCTCTCCGCGAGTTTTGGCAGGAACGGTGCTCCAGCGGCACCGCCAAGCAGCAGCAGGCCGATGGCGTGTGGGCGCTCGAGCGGGATGACGAGGGTAAGCAATACCGCAAATACGGGCGCCACCACGAAATTCAGCGCGATCGCCGCCAAAACGAGCCGCACGTCTCGCAAGGGCGCAAGGATCGCGCGTGGCCTGAGGCTCAGCCCTGCGGCGAGCATGCTGCTAACCAGGAACGTCAAAAGCGCGATCCTCGCTGTGATGCGGGCTGCCTCTGTCATGCCAAACGAACGGCGCTGACTTGACCCAAGATCAAGCTTTCGGCGGAAAAGCTGCCGCGTCCATGGCACCAGAGTTTGAACCTATCGTGCGCGCCGGGAGGCAATAGCATGCGCCAACGATCTATCGTTTCCCAACGATCTCCTTCATGATCTGAACTCCCCGCGCTTGCAACGGGCCCATGCCCCTTCCCCGCGTGAACCACATGCCCCTCTCCGTTGCGGGACAGTAAATGATCTCTACCTGATCATGCGTCGTGCCGTGGTAGAATGTATCGCTAGGGTGCTCTTCGATGAACTGGAAGAAGACCTGCCTCCATGGGTGATCCAGGAACGGGAACAGTTTCTCTCCAAGAGCTTTCAGATCTTCGATGCTGATCACTTCGATATTCTTCTCGATCGCTTTGCGCCGATCCTCCGTGATTTGTTCGATGTCGAGGTTTTCTGGTTCCATATGTGTAGATTGATTGCCAGCTTCCGAGAGACGAGAATAATCGTCGTCGCCATTCCCACAGATCCACGGTAGCCAGGTGCTCAACCTAGCTGATAAGGACAGCATCGGACTATCGGACCTTGGTCGTATCCGAAAGCCGCCGCGCGCCGACGAATGTCAACTTGATTGTTGCGCGACATACGCTCACAAATAGGCATCGGGAGCCCCTATGGAGAAGTTCCGCGAGATCATGGACTTGGTGGGCACCGCGGTTGATACCGCCGGTGTCTCCATCATGGTTATCGGAGCATTCGTCGCAATCGCTCGCTTTCTCAATCGGAGGCATGGCGACGCGCTTGGCGCCTATCGCGTGTGCCGGCAGGATCTGGGGCGAGCGATTCTCCTGGGTCTCGAGTTCCTGGTGGCTGGCGACATCATTCGCACCGTTGTCGTCCATCCTACCCTCGATAACGTCATTGTCCTCGGCCTCATCGTGCTGATCCGGACCTTTCTCAGCCTGACCTTGCAATTGGAAATCGACGGCCGGTGGCCGTGGCAGCACCATGATCCGCCCGACGTCAAACCCAAATGAAGCTCAAAGAAACGCCGGTCTCCCGCCGTGGCGATTTCATGAAGGCGGCGCGAGCGCCTCGCCGGTGGCGAGCGCAGGAGTCTCGGGCCCTTTCCGGATGCGGTTTTCTTCGGCGTATTTCGACCAGGTAGAAAAGCACCGGATACGAAGGCCGGCGACAAAGCTGACGGCCATCATTTCAACGATGACCACTGCCCATGACTTCAGCGCTCTTGAGATGTGGAATCGTAACTTGCCCCGTAAGAATAGATCCCAAAAAATTGAAGCGAAGGCAATTGCGCTTGTCGCGGCCCGAAGAGGCGTAACGCTGGCTCGAGTCTGATGCTGACAATTCTTTCTATTTGGTAAAAGACCCTCGGTCGGGGCTTTTGCAGGCAACATAGGAATCGGAACTTGATCATGCTTTCGGTAATCGATTCAGGTAACCAAGCGCCGGCATCACCGGGGAACGCACTTGTGCTGCACTACGTAGATACATTAAAATGGGATCAGCTTGTCACGGGCATCATGTATCTGTCCGCGATGAACATCCGAATCCTTGACCACAGTTCAACGGTCCTAGCCAGCGCGCAATTCAACGCTCCAATCAACCGCTTCTTCACCTCGCGCAAAGTAGTCGCTGATATGTTCGCGCAACTCGACCAGCAGAATCAGCATCTGGTAGTGGCCGCAAACTGAAAGCAGAAATCCCTGGTATGATTAAGTTTCGGGCGGGGAGATTGAGGCAGTGAGGAAACTTCGGTCGCCCGGGGCGCGCATTAGCGCGTTACCCGCACATTCAGGCCCGGCTTGCCGATAAAGCGATCCAGAATGTCCGGTCGAAGTCCTCATCCCGCGCGTAGCGCGTAGCTCGACAGGTTGGCGAACTATCCTTCTCATACGTTCTGGCAATGCATGCAAATAAGACGAAAGTCCTATTCCATTGGCGGAGGCTTTCTGATGACCTTCCGGGTCCGCTTTTTCCACGCACCACACCATGAAACTCCTCCGCCTTCTAGCTCTCTTTGCCGTCCTGATTTCCACCGCGCAGGCGGTAGAGAAACCGTCTGCGCACACCAAAGGCACGCCGACGGGCAAGCCGACGGGGCCGCTGAAGCCGGGCGAATATTGGTGGAGGCCGCAGCTTTCCCCGAGCGGGCCGCTCATCGTGCTGGTCAGCGTGCCGGAGCAGCTCATGCACGTGTATCGCAATGGCATCCTCATTGGGCGCTCGACCGTGAGCACCGGTTCGACGGGCCATGCCACGCCGGGCGGCGTCTTCAGCATTCTC
>DATDAX010000280.1:0-7938 GCA_036525175.1 Terrimicrobiaceae bacterium
ATTGGCCAGAGCTTGGGGGAATTCAAGAAGGCCCGCGACGAATTCGAGCACGAAGTGCGCAAAAGCACGGCCGACCTTGAAGTTAAAGAGCCCGCCGACAAGCAGCCGCATCAGCCTTCCTGAGCCGTTCGCAGGGGACCCTGCCGATGCGCAAGGCTGCCTGCTGGCTCCTCGGCTTACTTCTATGCGGTCCGCTCCGGGGCGGGGAGATTGTTGTCGCATCCTACAATGTCGGGAATTACTGGCTCGCCGGCCCAGGAAATGGGGCATCTCTGACTAAGGGACCCGCAAAGCCAGAGGAAGAAATTGCGGCCGTCATCAAGGTTCTGAGTAGGATAAAGCCGGACATCGTCGGGTTAATCGAAATGGGGGATGAATCGATGCTCGACGACCTTCAGAGGCGCCTGAGAACCGCGGGCCTTGACTATCCGCATCGAGAATGGGTGAAGGGAGCAGATGACGCGCGCCACGTTTGCCTACTGAGCAGATTTCCCATCGTTGAACGAAACTCTCAAGATGACGTTCGCTTCGAGCTCGATGGAAAAATGCTGCGCATGAATCGCGGGATTTTGGACGTCACCGTCGAGGTGAATCTCCAGTATCGTCTTCGACTCGTGGGAGCGCACTTGAAATCACGACGTGACGTTCCGGAGTACGACCAGACATGGATGCGGGCGAAGGAAGCGTGGCTGTTGCGCGAACACCTCGATGACATTCTTGCCGCGGCGCCGAACACGAATCTGATGCTCTTCGGAGATTTGAACGACACCAAGAATCAGTATCCGATTCGTCACATCATCGGCGCGAAAGGCGCGCCCAACTACATGATGGACCTCTGGCTGCGCGATGGCCGCGGCGAACGATGGACGTATTACTGGAAAACCGCCGATGAGTACTCCCGTATTGATTACCTCCTGGTCAGCCCCGGCCTGGCAAAGGAAGTCGTTACCGAAAAATGCGGCATCGACGATTCGCCGTGCTGGGATGAGGCGAGCGATCATCGGGCGATCTATGCTGTAATTCTCGCGGTGGATGGAACATGAGATTTGTCGCGCTTTCCGTTCTGATTGCCCTGCTTACCCCGTTGTGCCTGAGTGCCGGCGTCGAAGACGAATGGCGCTACATCCTATCGCTCGACGCAGGACCAAAGAAGAGGCCGACCACGCGGGATGAGGCGGAACTTGTGGCTCGCAACCACCTCCTTGTTCAGCGCAAGGCCATCGAACAATTCCTTCTAAGATACCCAGGCGACCAACGAGCATTCGACGCCAAGCTCCGCTTGGCCCGAACCAAGGCCGCCGAAGGCAAAATGGGAAATGATCAAGGCAAAGTCGATGACGCCCTCAGGCTTCTCGCAGAGCTCGAAAAATCCTCAGGCGTGCCGCGCGACAAACTCGCCGATGCCGGCTTCGCACGTGCATCGCTTTCGATGCAAAACCACACGGACAATGGGGAGAGAATGCGGGAATCCGTCGTGTGGTCGGCAAAAAATTTCACCGCGAAGTATCCTGGTGACCGACGCGGCCCACGCTTGCTCGTGGAAGCGGCGACAGTATGCGACGACGTTCCCAATCAAAAGCGGGATCTTCTCGAAGAGGCCCTCCGTTTGACGGGTGAGGAGCCACTCAAACGCCGGATCTCCGATGATTTGAGGCGTCTCGATTTGCTCGGAAAGCCTCTGGAATTGAAAATGTCCTCCATCACGGGCAGAGAGATCGATCTGGTCAAGCTTCGCGGGAACGTCGTTGTGGTTATTTTCTGGGCAGCCGATTCCCCGCACAGCCTGCTGTGGATGCGAGATTTTCGCTCTTCATGGGAAACACTTCCCAAGGATCGGCTGCGCGTCGTTACAGTTAGCCTCGACACGAGTCGCGAGACCTTCAACAGCCGCGTTCGGGAACTACATGCTGACTGGCCAACGCACTTTGACGGCCTGGGCTGGAACGGGCCCATCCCGCGCTCGCTGGGAATCAATGCTCTGCCCACGGTCTGGATCCTCGACAAGAAGGGCATCTTGCGATCGATCAATGCGCGGGCGAGTTACGAAGCGTGGATCGGCCAGCTCTTCCGCGAAGAGGCTCCTCCCTAGGGTCTTCGCGATGACTGGGGCGGGCGAATGAATCGGCGTCGCGAAAGTCGCACTTGTTCTTTCGCCCACAACTCGTTTATTTGGAAGGCCGTCAAGTTTCCAAGGAGGCATTATGCTCGGTGAAGCAGAATTCAAGGCGAGTCTCGCTGGCGAACTTATCCAGCCCGGTGACGAGGACTACGACGAGGTACGAAGGGTCTACAATGGTATGATTGACCGGCGACCGCGCCTCATCGCGCGGTGCGCGGATGTTGCGGATGTGATAGCCGCGGTCAATTTTGGTCGTCAGAATGACATGTTGATCGCGGTTCGTGGCGGCGGCCACAACGCAGGCGGTCTGGGCGTCTGTGATGATGGCCTGGTTATTGACCTGTCATCAATCAACTACACCCGAGTCGACCCTGGCGATAAAACTGTTCGTGTTGGAGGCGGCTGCACCTGGCGTGCCGTGGATCACGCGACCCATGTTTTCGGCCTCGCTGTGCCGGCGGGTTTCATTTCGACAACTGGTGTCGGTGGCCTGACTCTCGGAGGAGGGATGGGCTACTTGACTCGTAAATACGGCCTGACAATCGACAATCTCCTGGCGGCAGATTTGGTATTGGCGGACGGGCGATTTGTTACGGCGAATGGTGAGGAGAATACGGACCTTTTTTGGGCGATTCGAGGAGGCGGGGGCAACTTCGGCGTTGTCACATCGTTCCTCTTCAAAGCGCATCCGGTTCACACCGATTACGCCGGCCCCATGCTCTGGCCGATTGAGCGCGCCGCCGAGGTGATGCGTTGGTATCGCGAGTTCATCGTGAACGCACCAGAAGACATCAATGGATTCTTCGCCTTCCTGATTGTGCCCCCCGGCCCGCCGTTCCCGGAGCACCTCCACCTCAAGAATATGTGCGGAATCGTTTGGTGCTACACAGGAGAGCTTGAGAAGGCCGAAGAGATCTTCAAACCGATTCGCAACTCGCTTCGTCCCGCTCTCGATTTGGTTGGACCCATGCCTCATCCGGTCCTTCAAAGCATGTTTGACGGCCTGTTCCCGTCCGGCCTTCAATGGTATTGGAAAGCTGATTTCGTCAACGAGTTAAGCGACGAGGCCATTGCTCTTCGCGTGGAGCACGGTTCGAAGCTCCCTACGATGTTGTCAACGGCCCATTTGTACCCCATCAACGGAAAAGCGCATCAAGTCGCGAAAGCCGATACGGCGTGGAGCTACCGTGAAGCCGTTTGGGCCGAGGTCGTCGTTGGAGTGGATCCGGATCCAATCAACAGGGAACGCATCACAACTTGGGCAAGAGAATATTGGAATGCCCTGCACCCGTACTCAGCTGGCGGTGCGTACGTAAACTTTATGATGGAGGAAGGCGAGGAACGCGTGAAGGCGAGCTATCGTGATAATTACGAACGCCTGGTTTCCATCAAGAACAAGTACGACCCGACGAACTTGTTCCGAGTCAACCAAAATATCAAACCTTCGGCATGACCCGGCACCGCGACGGCGGTCGAACTTTCCTAAGTTGAAGCGTGCCAGAACGTTTCAAATGCCTCCGACCAGTCACGTGTCTCGACGCGGCCGCGCGCCAGTGATCCCATGCGTTCTCGCAGCTTCGGATCTTCCGCCAGCCGACGGATGGCCTCGGCCAACTCACCGGCGTCGAGCGCCTTTGTGATAAAACCATCTCTGCCATGCTGCACCAGATCCCTCGGCCCTCCGACATCTGAAACAATCACCGGCAAACCGCTCGCCTGTGCTTCAAGCACCACATTTCCGAAGGTGTCTGTCGTGCTTGGAAAGACAAAGAAATCCGCGGAGGCGTAGGCGTCTGCGAGTTCCTCGCCCCGCAGATAGCCAGTGAAAAGCGCGTCCGGGAGAAGGCGCTTCATCTCGGAAAGATATGGCCCGTCGCCAACGAAGAGCGGACGCACAGGCAATTTCCAGTCCGCTAGCCGGCGTGTCGAAGCCACCAGCGTGTCCAGGTTTTTTTCCTTCGAGATGCGTCCCACGAAAAGCATGCCGATCTCCCCGTCACGCAACCCTTTCGCACGCCAAAATTGCGCATCGCGCCTGGAGGGATTGAAAAGGCGGGTATCCAAACCGCGGGGCAGGATCTTTAACTTCTCCGCCGGTATGCCACGCTCGATCCAGGATCGCCGATAATCCTGAGAGTTAACGTAGACGACGTCGAGCTGACTGTAGAACCAGTGCATGTAGTTCCATGTCAACGTCTCCAGGAAGGAATCGTCGGTCAAGATGCGCACATACTGCGGAAAATCCGTATGATAGATTCCTACAGCCCGCAGACCTAAAGTCTTCGCCGCGCATAAGGCACTTAGCCCCACCGGACCAGGCGTGCTAATGATCACCTCTGAATAGTTCTCGCGAACCAGGTGCTCCATGATAAGGAGAAGCGGCGGAAAGCTCAGCCGTTGAAGCTCGTATTCCGGAAGCTCAAACTCACCAACCGGCTGAAAATTTTTCAATGGAACGCCGCCTTCGGACTCACCGGAGCGGCACGTCATGACGTTTATGTCATATCCCGCCGCGACGCCGGCCGCGGCCATTTTTCGAATTGTCGTCGCCACGCCGTTAACGTCATCAAGCGTGTCGGTGAACCACGCCCGCTTGTTATTCGCAAGGAAGCTGGCAGCAGTTCCCCCTGACACGCGAGTCATCTCCCTCAGCCATTCGCGGCGAGGCTGGCGAAATGCATGAATATATGGGCTCAGCATTGCTGCGATCGGAACCAACGGACTGATTGTCTGAATGCTCTCGATGAAACGGGCCTTCGAGAGCTGCGTGATAAATTGGGTGACGAAGCGATAGCCGAGCTGGCCGGCAATCAAATTGGCCATGAGGAACGCACGGCGTTCCGGCTCAGGGACGCCGATCGTCTCGCGGGCCAGTGCGGCTTTGACTTCAGGCCTGGAAAAGTATGCCGAGAGTTCCTTCCAAAGCGTGGTATTGCCCGCCATCGCCATCTCGAAAATCTTTCCTGTGGCGATGCCCTGAGCGAGAAAGCCAAGCTTTTCCGCAAGGCTGAACTCAGTGGGATTGCGACCCTCCATGAATCGCGAAAAGGCCTTCTCGATCAACCCCGCACCGGGATCGTTGGGCCGCACGGAAAACTTCGCCTTTAAATAGCGAAAGGCGGTGCTGTAGGTCCCGTGGGCGAGCGCGAGTGGTGTGCCTCCCTCGCCCGCCGCAGCACAGTGGCCTTCGCGAACGCTCCCGAGAAAGTCCGCGGCGGTTTGCGACCAGGGCGCCTCCGTCCAGGCGCGCGCGGGATAAACCCCGCCATGATCGTCCGAGCCGCCTACGAAAACCTTTTGCCACGGGTCTTGGTGGGTCGGGTCCAGCCCCGTCCGCGCCACAAAAGCTTCAATGCTCGAAGGGGTCAAGGATTCCAAGGCATACCGAGCCGCGTCACTCAATCGGGAATGGTACCGCCCATTGATGCCTTCGAAGTGCCGGAAGATCAGCGCCAGCTTCTGAAAGTGAAGCGGGGTCAACTTCTCGTCGGGACTGTGCAGCGGATGCGCCACGGCATGCGCAAGCGACTGTTCGGAGAGGTAGCGTTGCAACTCGAAGACGTTGTCTCGACGTGCCTGGATTTCCCTGTGCTGGGTTTCCGTGAGGCCCCACACCAGGATGTGTACTTTGCATTCATCGTCGGGAAAGTTCGCCGTCACCTCCTCGCCAAAAATCACTCCGGGCAGGTGCGCGATCTCCAGACACCCGGCGATGGTATTGTGATCGGTGATCGTCACGAATTGCATGCCGACCTCACGCAGCCGCTTGTACAACTGCAGCGGATCCGAATAGCTCGCTGGAAATTCAAGGCGACGAAGCACCCAGTCCGCAGCGCGAGCACTGTGATGGGAATGAATATGAAGGTCGGCTTTCGACTTCGAAGGGTTCATCGTTCGGAACGCAGGCGCGCGAGCCAACCGTCATAGGTAATCACCTCGCGACCGGCAAGCGCTGCGCGTATCACTTCCAACGCCTGCCGCCTAATCGTTCTGTGCTGCCAGTCCACCGGATGCAAGCCAATGCGCAAAAGTGGCGCCAAAAAAAGTCTGCGCGCCAGCAAAGCATTCCACCAGACGCTCAAGATTCTGCGCCATCCGCTGCGGACACTCCAAACGAGGCTCTGCGAAGTGGTTTCCCGACCCGTGACAAGATCCTGAAAATTGCGAAGTCTCGTCGTGTACTCGAAGCCGGCCTTCCTGACGGCTTGCTCGGCTTCCTGTCCAAGAAGCCAGGCAGGCGCGATGAAACCTCGCGGTGCCAGTCCGACGGCAGAAAATTCGCTCTTCGCCCGCTCGAGTCGCAAGGCTGCCTCGCCCTCAGGCAGGTCGTAGAATTCCCCTTCGCCGGCGGTGTAATGTTCCGTAACGAAGGTGTTCCACCATCCCCCGCTTCCTCCCGGTCTCATATGGAAATACCCATGCAAGACGACCTCGTGCGCACGCGCCGCGTTTTCCAGCCACTCGCAGAACGTCGCACTCTGCTGAATAGGCGCCCTACCGTGGTGATTGGGAATCACCAGAAGGGCGGTGCGCTCCACCCCGGCCCGGGCAAGATCGACGATCATGTCCAAAACAACATTCCAAGTCAGCGGGCTCACATCGTGAATTGAGACGACCAAGGCCCGGCGCGGCGTTTGCATTTGCAGAAAGCGTGTGTTAACGGGATTGTATTAATCGATGTCCGAAGAAAATCCCAAGCCACAGAAAGAAAATCGACCTCCAGGAGGAGGAGATCCCCAACTCAACTGGCGCGGTCTGGTGCTCTTTGCAGTCGCTCTTGCCTTGATCGGCGGAGCATTTCTTTTTCGCGGAGGCAACTTCACTCAAACGGAGGAACTTTCCAACAAGCAATTTCTTGATCTGCTAAAGGCCGGAAAAGTCGTCTCCACCGAACAGCGGCCCGTTGAGATCATTGTGGAAGAGGGTCGCAACACCCAGGCCATCGCCGGATTTTATAAACGTAAATCGTTGACTACAAACGAGGAAATCGAAGTTCCCTTCCGGACCCCGATTTACATGCCCTTCAATGGCACGCAAATGGAGCAGGCGCTGGCTGCTGCAAATATCACCCCGTCGGTGAAGCCGGAATCGAATGTACTCGCTTCCGCACTCGTATCCTTCCTCCCCATCGCGCTGTTCCTTGTGATCCTCTATTTCTTCTTCCGATCGCAAATCAAGATGGCAGGACGGAGCGCGCTGAATTTCGGCAAGAGCAAAGCACGCATGCTCTCTAAGGAGAAGAATCGCATCACGTTCAAGGATGTTGCCGGCGTCGAGGAGGCGAAGGAAGAGGTCTCCGAACTCGTCGATTTTCTCAAGGATCCAAAGAAATTTCAAAAGCTGGGCGGGCGTATCCCGAAGGGCGTTCTCATGGTCGGGGCGCCGGGAACCGGTAAGACACTTCTCGCGCGAGCGATCGCGGGCGAAGCGGACGTGCCCTTCTTCTCCATAAGCGGATCGGACTTCGTTGAGATGTTTGTGGGCGTGGGCGCTTCGCGCGTTCGAGATATGTTCGAGCAGGGAAAGAAGAACGCCCCGTGCCTCATCTTCATCGATGAGATCGACGCGGTGGGCCGCCATCGCGGCCATGGACTTGGCGGTGGTCACGACGAAAGGGAACAAACTCTCAACCAACTCCTGGTTGAGATGGACGGATTCGATACGCAGGACGGTGTCATCATCATTGCCGCTACTAACCGTCCTGACGTTCTCGACCCTGCGCTGCTGCGTCCCGGACGTTTCGACCGACAGGTGACCGTCAGCCTTCCCGACGTCAACGGGCGCGAAGAGATTCTCAAGGTTCACTCCAAGAAGGTAAA
>DATDAX010000281.1:0-25099 GCA_036525175.1 Terrimicrobiaceae bacterium
TAGAAGACGTCCCCGGGATACGCTTCGCGTCCCGAGGGGCGCTTGAGGAGAAGGGAGACCTGTCTATAGGCCGCCGCATGCTTGGTCAAATCGTCAAATACGATCAAAGCGTCCATGCCATTGGACATGAACCACTCGCCCATCGCTGCGCCGGTAAATGGAGCGAGGTATTGATTCGCCGCGGCGTCTGAGGCTGCGGCCGCAACGATGATCGTGTGCCGAAGGGCGTCGTTTTCTTCAAGAACACCGACTACGCGAGCAATGTTGGAGTTTTTCTGTCCAACAGCCACGTAGATCGAATAGATCGGGCGGAAATCCGGATCTCCGCCTTCCTCTCCAGCCTTGTTGATCTTGGCCTGATTGAGAATTGTATCGATGGCGATGGTGGTTTTGCCGGTTGCGCGATCGCCGATAATCAGCTCACGCTGGCCTCGGCCGATCGGAATCATTGCGTCAACTGCCATGATCCCGGTCTGCACCGGCTGACTTACGCTTTTGCGCTCGATGATGCCGAAAGCGACGTTCTCAACCGGATAAAACTCAGTGGTTTCAATCGGTCCCTTGCCATCGAGAGGTTTTCCCAAGGAGTCCACTACGCGACCAAGCAAACCTTTGCCGACCGGGGTTTGCAGAAGGCGTCCAGTGGTCTTGACCTCGTCGCCTTCGCCGATCGCAGTATAGTCGCCAAGAATGATTGCTCCAATCTCAGTCTCCTCGAGGTTGAGCGCCAGTCCGTAAATACCGCCTGGAAATTCGAGCATTTCGTTGAGCATTGCGGCGCTGAGACCTTCTATCTTTGCGACGCCATCGCCAATTTCACGGACAACGCCGACATTTGCCTTGGCAGTAGACGCGCTGTGGATGCTATCGATCTTGCTTTCGAGTTCTTGGAGAATGTTGCTCATGATGGATCGGTTTTAAAGTTGCTGAGAGAGTGTGGCGAGGCGGCTGCTTATACTGCCGTCCCAAACATCGCTGCCGAGCTTGATCCGCAGTCCGCCAAGGAGGCCTGGGGAGGTGCGAAACTCGGTAGTGATATCGCTTCCGAAGTTTTGTCTTAGAGTATTGGCGATATTGGTTGCGCTCGTTTCATCCAAGGGCGATGCGCTTTCAACGATTGCGTGGCGCCGGTCGAGCTCGAGGCGAACCAGACGGGTGAGTTCCTTAAGAATCTGAAGATAGCCGCGCGGTTTCTGGGCGACCAGCCGTTCGGAGATGCCCGAGACGCGACCGGCGTTGAGCCGCCCGTCCACGAGGCTGAATCGAAACAACTCACGCGCCATGCGTCGGGCTTCCCTGCTGATCTTCATAGTCTCTCAGGCTGCGATTTGCTTGACGGTTTCTTCGGAGAGGCGCTTCTGATCCTCGGGAGTGATCACTTTGCCAACAACTCTCGAAGTGGTCTTGACGACAAGGTCGACCATCTCCTTCTTGACCTCGGCGACCATCTTATTGCGCTCCTGGACGATGGTATCTTGGGCCTTGGCGATAATTCCTTCGGCGTCCTTGATCGCCTGTTGAAGCTGTTTTTGGCTGATTGCGTCGCTGCTCGCGCGGGCCTCGTCGAGCAACTTGGTTGCATCTTCGTTGGCCTTGCGAAGGACCTCCTGGTAGCGGATTTCGGCCTCCGCCAGCTGTTTCTTGATCTTTTCGGCGTTGTGCTGGCCTTCCTCGATTCTGCGACGGCGCTCGGCGAGCATCTTGAGGACAGGCTCGAACGCGTACTTGTTCAAGACCCAATAGACCACCAGAAATAAGATGACCTGCGCGATGAACTTCGGCCAGGTTATTCCGAAGTTCGAGAAAATCTGTGTAATAACGTCCATTTCCGAAGAATGCTGGGGCCGCCCGCCTGTCTAGGGCGGGCGGCCAGATGACTTAGCGGCCCTGGAATGCGAGAATCAGCGCATAAATTGCGATGGATTCCGCAAGAGCCATGCCGAGGATGCTGAGCGTGAGCACGCGTCCGAATGCGCCCGGGTTGCGTCCCACAGCCTCAGCCGCCTTCGCCCCAACAAGACCGATTCCGATGCCGGATCCGAGTCCCGCCATGCCAAGGGTGAAACTGCCAGTGATGCCGGCTGCCGCCGCTTCTGCAAGAATAGGAAGGATCATAATTTGATTTTTGTTTTTTGGTTTGGTTTTCTCACCGTCCGCAGACTTGCACGGTCCCGGTGGGAAATTTGTTAATGCTCCTCTTCCTCATCGTGAGTCGTGGAGAGCTGGATATAGACAGCGCAAAGAAGCGTGAAGACAAGGGCCTGCAACAGTCCAACCAGCAGTTCGAGAAAGTAAAAAGGTATCGGGACAATAAGACTCATTACGTAGGTGACCCACGCGGGGAAGCCGAGGGTCTGGCCCAAGGTAATCATGGAGGACAGCAGAGTTTCACCGGCAAAGACGTTGCCAAAGAGTCGGAGCGAAAGGGAGACAGGTCGAACCAATATGGAGACCACCTCGATGACTCCCACAAAGAAGAAAATGATGGCGAAGATGAGTTTCATCGCACCTTTCAGACCGCCCTTAGGCCCAAAGGTGTGGACAAGAAATCCCCACACGCCCACTTCGCTGATCGTCCAATACAACCACAAGCAGAAGGCAACGAGCGCCATCCCCAGAGTCATGTTGAGATCCGCGGTCGTGGGTCGCAACAGCGGGACTTGAACCTCAAAGCCATAGCCGGGAACCTCGTGCCCCCACCCGATCGAACCCACACCCGGAAGCAGCCCGAACCAATTGGCAAAGAGAATGAATATGAAGAGCGTGGCGAGCAAACTGAATGCACGCGAAACCATGTGCTTGCCCACAATCCCCTCGAGCATGTCGTACAGGAACTCCACCACCGCTTCAAAGCTATTTTGGGTTGCCCCGGGAACGAGCTCCATTGTTTTGGTCGCTTTGCGCGCCCACCAAAGGACAAACACAACGACGATTGCTGCTACGAGCATCGAATTCGATAGCCACTCGAAGTAGGTAACACCTAGCGCGTCCTCGCTGAAAGTCGGAGCATTCAGCGTCAGACCGGCGGCAATGACAGAGAAAGATTCCATGGGAGAGCAGCTTCCGTTACGCGCCTAATAGCAGCAATGCCGTCTATTACTGTCAAGCGCAGTGAAGATGATATTTCTACCGGGGCGAACAAATCGATTTTTTCCCCCTCCGCCCGCCTCAGCGCAGGCCTATTTCTGAAGGAACTCACATGCAGAGACCGGGCTGCTTCGTGGCGGACAGTTCTGCCAGCTGCCCGATGCCGACGAGACCGACGATCTGCCCTGATGCGTTGACGACTGGAAGGAGGGATTTCGAAGACTCCCTCATGAGTTCAAGGGCCTCGCCCAATCCTGTCTCTGGATTGACCGTCGGAAGAGTCCGTGCGACCGAGCTGGCCGCGGCCCCTGGCGGAAGTGCAAGGGAAGCCTTCTCGAGGTCGTACCGGTCCGCAATGCCGTGAAGATGCAGGCGTTCGTCTACGAACGGGAAGACCTCTTGACTGCTTTCGGCGAGGCTGGTGGCAATGTCCGCGACCTTTAAGGAAATGGGCAGGGCCCGGAACCGGGTAACCATCGCCTGCCCGACCCGAAGACCCTGCGCAGCCTCGCGGAAGCGCGCGTATGCAAGCTCCTGTTGGGCACCCAGAAAGATGAATGCGGCTATGAGCGCTAGCATTGGCCCTCCCCAAGGGGTCAGGCCGGCGACGAAGAAGAACACGGCGATAACCTGTCCGACCCTGGCCGCCACCGCTGTCGCCGCGAAATACCGCATTTGTGTAGCCAGTAGGGCGCGAAGCACTCGGCCACCGTCCATGGGAAAAGCAGGGATCAGGTTGAACAGCACGAGCAGGACGTTCACGACGAGTAGCTTTGCCAGAAGGCTTCCGCCGGCCGAATCGATGAGGACAAATTCATCGATCGGAAGCACACCACCAATTACGAGGTAAATGGCGATGGCTATGACAACATTGACGGCAGGTCCCGCGATTGCGATCACCAGCTCCTGCTTGGGATTTGACGGCATCCTCTCCAGGCGCGCAACGCCGCCAATCGGGAGCAGGGTAATGTCTGGAGTCCGGATTCCGAAAGCCTTCGCCGCGAAGGCGTGACCAAACTCGTGAAGCAACACACACAGAAAGATCAGCAGCGTGAAAGCCACGCCATCCGCCGCCGCCTGAAGACCACCGTCGGTGTAGTAGATCCACGCATAGAACCCGAGTAGCAGGAAAAAAGTCAGGTGGATTCGCACCTGAATGCCTGCAATGCTGGCTATGCGGAAGGACCATTTCACCGTCGGCACGATGGCCGAAGAGTCCATCGAGGCAAGCGTTTTTAGGAACCCGAGCCGCTGACCGGGAGCATCTTTTGACATCGGCGCCTTGTCCGAATATTCTGGCAGGCTCTATGCAAGTCCCGAAAGTACTGGTCGCCGATCCTGTTTCGCAGCGCGGGTTGGACGAGATAGCGATGGGCGGAGACCTTGAGGTTGTTGTGAAGACGGACCTATCGGAGGCGGAGATCATCAAGGTCATTCCCGAATTCTCGGCGCTCGTCGTTCGCAGCCAAACCAAGGTGACCGCCGCGGTCCTCGAAGCCGCCAAGAGGCTCAAAGTCGTCGGCCGCGCCGGGGTAGGCGTCGACAACGTTGATATCGACGCTGCGACAAAGCGAGGTGTTATTGTGATGAATACGCCTGGCGGAAACACAATATCCACGGCCGAGCATGCCTTTTCGCTTCTCTTAAGCATTGCACGCGCCATTCCGCAGGCTGACGCAAGCGTCAAGGAAGGAAAATGGGACCGCAAGAGGTACGAAGGCGTCGAGCTTTACAACAAGACCCTGGGAATACTTGGAATGGGTCGCGTTGGAACGGAAATCGCACGACGCGCCATCGCTTTCGGGATGCGAGTCATCGCGTACGATCCCTATCTATCGGCCAGCAGAGCACGCAGCCTCCAGGTCGAACTTGTCGAACAAATCGATGAGCTTCTGCCGCTGTGCGATTTTCTCTCCTTACACATGCCCCTCACTGAAGAAACGCATCACATGCTCGGTGAGCGGCGCCTTGCACTCTGCAAGACGGGCGTCCGAATCGTCAACTGTGCCCGCGGCGGGCTGATCGACGAGGTCGCCCTCGAGAAGGCCTTGCGCACGAAGCATGTGGCCGCGGCCGCGCTCGACGTTTTCGAGGTCGAGCCGCCTCCGGCAGACTTTCCGCTGCGAGATCTGGAGAATGTCGTCTTTACCCCGCACCTTGGCGCCAGCACGGCTGAGGCGCAGGAGAATGTCGGCATCGAGATTGCGCAGGCGATCCGCGCCACTCTGCTCGACGGAGAAATTCGTAACGCGGTCAACATGCCAAGCATGGACGCCAAGACCGCCGCCATCGTTAAGCCATATTTGACGCTTGGCGACAAGCTGGGCCGTTTCGCCGCGCAACTTGCGCCGAACCGGAACGATCGCATCGTGATTACCTATGGAGGGAAGGCCGTCGAGCTTCCGTCCAATGACGCCGTTACGCGTTCCGTTCTCACAGGATTCCTCAAGCACACCGGCGGAGAGGAAGTGAACAGTGTCAATGTGCGTTCTGTTGCGGCCGCCCGCGGAATCGCCGTGGAAGAAATCAAGTCCACGGAGCAGACCGATTTCAATGAATGGCTGCATGTCGCCATCTGGAGCGGAAATTCGAAGGTCTCTCTTGGCGGTACGTTTTTCGGCGCCAGGAACGAACCCCGAATCGTCCGGGTAAACAGCAATCCGGTCGAGGCCACGCCAAGCGGAGTGATTCTAATGCTCGAGAATCACGACGTCCCAGGAATCGTTGGGAAGATCGGCACGATCCTCGGAGCCCACAAGGTGAACATTGCAAGCATGAGCCTTTCCAGGAACGAAGTGGGTGGCAGGGCGCTTACTTTGCTCAACCTGGATAGCGCTCCGGGTGGCGAACTGCTTTCCAAGCTCCTCGAGAGCGGCGATATTTTTTCCGCCCGTGTGATTCAGCTATAGTCTCGGATGGGCGGCTGGAAGGAGCCGAAGGAGGGGGATGCGAGGGCGCACGACTCTTCGGCCTTGCAGCCGACGGCGCGCTCAGGCTTAATGCTGCTGCAATGCCAGAACAACCCCTGACCGGCCACGAACATCCCGGCGATCCTTGCACCATAGTTATTTTCGGTGCCTCCGGCGATCTGACCAAACGAAAGCTCCTGCCAGCTCTTTACAACCTCAAGGCTCTCAAGCTGCTTCCGGCCAATTTTGCTGTCATCGGAGTCGCCTCGACGGATGGCAATGACGAGATGTATCGGGACAGGATTACGGAGAATATCAAGCAGTTCGCCACCCGACCTGTGGACGAGAAGGAATGGGACGACTTTGCGAGGCGCAGCTATTACATCCAAGGCGACTTCAAGGCGATAGAGACGTTCAAGCATCTGGCCGCCAAGATCGCTGATACGCAAAAGACGTGGAACCTGCCCGGGAACGTCTTGTTTTACCTTGCGGTGTCGCCGGCGTTTTTCGCCACGGTGGTCGAGCAACTCAGCGCGGTGGGCCTCAGCACCGAATCGCCCAACGCCTGGAAGCGGATCATCATCGAAAAGCCGTTCGGGCGAGATCTCGCGAGCGCGAGAGAATTGAATTGCGACCTCAGCAAGCACGTCGACGAATCGCAGATCTATCGGATCGATCATTACCTCGGCAAGGAGACGGTACAAAACATCATGGTGTTTCGCTTTGGGAATTCCGTCTTCGAGCCGATCTGGAACCGGCGCTATATCGAGTACGTTCAGATCACGGTCGCCGAAGAGCTCGGTGTCGAGCTCAGAGGGGGATACTATGACCATTCGGGCGTAGTTCGAGACATGGTGCAAAACCATATCCTCTCGGTTCTCTCCTTGATAGCGATGGAGCCGCCAAGTTCGATTTCTGGCGACAGCGTGCGCAATGAGAAGGTGAAAGTACTCGAAGCGATCCGTCCCATGGATCCTGAGGAGGTCATCGCCAACACGGTGCGTGGTCAATATGGAGCCGGAACAATCGATGGGAAGCAGGTTCCAGCGTACCGCACTGAACCTGACGTCAACCCGCAGTCAAACACGGAAACCTTCGTTGCGATGAAGCTGCAGGTCGAAAACTGGCGCTGGGCAGAGGTTCCATTTTATGTTCGAAGCGGCAAGCGTCTGGCAACGCGGACAACGCAAATTGTGATCGGCTTCCGTCGTGCGCCACTGCTCCTTTTCGGCGAAGACATTCAAAGCAATATCACTCCCAATCGACTCGTAATCCATGTTCAGCCCGACGAAGGCATCACACTGGACATCCACGCGAAGCGTCCGGGTCCAAGTATCTACCTGGCCAACGTTCCGCTGGATTTCAGCTATTCGGATTTTGGGGAGCACACTGCCGCCACGGGTTACGAGACGCTGCTTTATGATTGTGCCATCGGGGATACTACCCTATTCCATCGCTACGACAGTGTTGATGCCTCATGGAGGATTGTGGATCCTATTCTTGACGTCTGGAATGCCCTTCCAGCACGAGACTTTCCGAACTACGCCGCCGGCAGCTGGGGGCCGCAGTCGGCGGACCATCTGATTGAAAAGACAGGCCATAAGTGGCATCATTATCACCTCAACCGCTAGGTCGGGCACAGTATCCGAAGCTGATCCCGGTCCCATATCTCCCCCATGTCCGATCATCCTCAAATCATCCTCGCCGGCGACATCGGTGGCACGAAGAGCAACCTCGCGATTCTTTCAGTGGATCACGAGACGCTCAAGATTCATCGCAACCATCGATTCCCCAGTGCCGACTACACGAGCCTTAACGCCATCATCCACGAGTTTTTGGAGGAGGAAAAAGGGCACATTCCCGCCGCGTGTTTTGGCGTGCCGGGTCCTGTGAAATATGGCCGCGCAAGGCCGACTAATCTCAACTGGGGCGTGGATGCCGCTGAGATCGAGAGGGCATTTTCGATTCCTCAGGTGAGTCTCCTTAACGATCTTGAGGCCAACGCGTACGGCATTGGCGAACTTAACCCGGAGGATGTCACAGTGATTCAGGAGGGGCCTCCCGAGATGGGTGGCAACCGTTGCGTCGTGTCCCCTGGCACCGGTCTTGGAGAGGGCGGGCTCTTTTGGGACGGCGTTAAGAAGAAATACCGGGTATGGGCCTGCGAGGGAGGACATACGGATTTTGGGCCCCGCAACGACATCGAGATCGCCCTGCTGAAGTACTTGATCAAGCAGTACGGGCACGTGAGCTACGAGCGGGTGGTATCAGGCATGGGCCTCGAGAATATTTACAAGTTTCTTCGCGATACAGGTCGCGGACAGGAACTCCCGGAAGTTGAGGAGGAGATGAAGACGCACAGGCCCGGGCTGGTGATTTCCAAGTATGCGGATTCCGGCGAGTGCCCGATGTGTGTGCAGACGACGGAGATCTTTGTGTCCGCCTTTGGAGCGGAGGCGGGCAATATGGCGCTCAAGACGATGGCGACGGGCGGCGTTTATTTGGGGGGTGGTATTCCCGCGAAGATGCTCAACGCGGCACGAATCGAGGCTTTCATTGAAGCTTTCAATGACAAGGGACGCCTTTCCGGGTTGATGAAAACGATGCCCGTCAAGATCGTCCTGAACGATCAGGCCGCGCTCTTCGGCGCCGCCAGATATGCGGTTGATCGTGCCAACGCGTAGGCGACCTGACGGCTACTGAATCAAGCGTTCGAGTGAGGCGTCCGGGGCGGCTCCAAGTGCCGTAGCCTTAACGTAGTGCTCTTTGGCACGTTCAAGGGACGGGGGCTGCGTTGTTGCGTAAAGTACGGCCAGATTGAAGTGCGCATCCGGGTACTCGGGTCTAAGGTCGATGGCTTTCTTTAGGTGAGTCTCCGATTCCGTCCACACTTCCTTTTGGCCGAGACACACGCCGAGGTAGTTGTGAGCAACAGCATCCTCGTCATTGAGCGCAACGGCCTTGTGCAATGCGACGATCGCCTCATCAAACTTGCCTTGGCGGCTATAGACAATTCCAAGGTTTGTGTAGGCATAGGATTCTGTGTCGTCTATCTCGATGGCCTTGTTGAGCGCCACTTCTGCAGCCGAAAGCTTGCCTCCTTCGATCTGGACGGCACCAAGGTTGGAGAGCGCGAAGTAGCTGTCGGGCATTTTCTCGACAGCCTCGTAATAGAACTTTTCGGCATCGACGTAGTTCTTGACTTCAAACATGGCCTTCGCCCGTTGGACGAGATCCCGGACGTCGTCGGGGAGTGCCTCGGGTCCGGCCGGCTTCTCGAGAAGCTCTCCAGCCTTCACCTCTTCAGCAGTCGGCTTGCTGACGGCGACGGTCACCTCCAGGCTTTGAGCATTGGGTTCGGTGAGTAGGACAACGGGCTCCTTGAAAAACGAGCGCTCCTCTGGAGTCAACTCGAGCACTGGCGCACCGAGCACTGCGAGTTGTTGCCTGATGACTTCTGAACTAACCTTTAGCGCTCCGATTTCCTGATCGAGAAGCCTCTTCGCATCATCGCGTCTTGTTTGCTCGCGGATCTGGCGCAAGATGATGCCGCGCAAGAGCTCATTCTCCATAGCCAGCTTTTTCTCATCGACCGGGTTTAGCTCGATTTGCGCAAGCCGACCCGAGGTCTCGTCGAGTTGCTTCCGGAGGATATCAAGTTGATCATCGCTCCGACTGATTCGGGCCTCCGTTTCCAGGAGCTTGTCTTGTGCGGTATTCAAGTCGCTTTGCAACGCGACGATAGCGCCGTCCTTCTCAGCGAGAACCCTGGAGGGAATCGTTTCCGAGAGCTTTGCTGTGAGGACCTTCTTTTCGGCGGCAAGTTTCTCAAACTCGCTCTTGCTCACCATCTTTTCCGAGATCTCAGAGAGCTCTGTCTTCAGCCGCCTGTTCTCGCCGGTGACGCGTTCAATTTCCGCAGTGTTGTCCTTGATCTTTTTCACCCTGGCAACGGCATTGTTCCTTTCATCAGCAAGTTGCTTTCGCTCGGCAAGCAGGCCGGAACGAATGGAATCGCTGTCTGCGATGTACTTGGCCGCGCTTTCGAGCTTTGCGAACAGGCGTTGGTTCTCCTCCTCAACCACGTCGTTATTGGCCTGCACATCGGCAAACTGCCTAAGAATGTCGGCGTACTTTTTCTCGAATTCTGCGCGGACGCCGGGGACGGCGGCCTCGTCCTTCTTGATGTTTTCAAGGGAAGTCGTGGTCTGGGCGAGCTGGGATTTCAGTTCGACAACGTTCACCTTTGTCTTGTCCACTTCGACGAGGGCGCTTTGCAACTCGGCCGACTTCCTCAGGAGCCGGTCGTTGAGCTCTTTGTTTTCCGTCCGAGCCTGGGCGAGTTCGCGGCGCAACTCACGCAGTTCGCGAACCTCCGCGGGCACGCCGCGGCCGATCGGCAAATCATCATCGTAAGCGGGAGTTGGCGCGGGCTCGCGCGCAACGCGTTTCTGAGAGGAGGGCGGTCTGAACGTCACAACCGGGGGCTGCGTGGAAATGACAGGAAGCGGCTTCTCCTTCTCGGGCTCGGGAAGGTTGCCCTCGGGCGTCTCGAGCGACGGTGCGGTCGTAGTGCCCTCCTCCAAGCGATCAATACTGTCCTGTGTTTTCCTTAGTCGATAGTCGACGACGAGCGGCTGCCAGTCGGGGGAAGACTTGCGTATCTGTTGAAGCGTCTGCCACGCAGAACGGTACTTCTTCAGCGCATCTTGCGGCTTGGCTTCTCGTTCGAGTTTTTCAGCACTTTGGAAGTCTTTGTACGCATTAAGGAAGAGGTCTGAAGAGTCCTCGGAAAACGACGAGCTTAGCATCACCAGTGATGCCCCTAGAGCAATGAGAAAAAATCCCGACCGGTGCATTTATTATGGAGGAACGGTTAATATCCTGAACTTCGTCGCCGAATGCAAGGCCTAAAGACGCAAAACAACTTATCATAAGTACAATGTAATAAGCGTATTGCACCTGCTGGCAAATTGTTCGCAAGTATTGACAACAGAAAGAACGGGGTGCTAGCTTGCGCGCAAATTTCACCGGCGTGTAATTCGGCCGCGAATCGAAAGCAAAATGGAAGGCCTCTTAGACCAACCCGTTCTCGTGTTAAACCGCCTGTGGCAGGCGGTCAACACGTGTTCGGTGCGCCGAGCGTTCACGCTGCTCTATCAGGGGCACGCCCAGGTGGTTTCAACCGATGGAGCGAACAACTATCTGACGCACGACTTCATGAGTTGGCGGGACTTTTCTCAGGCAAATCCCGAACCGGAAATGGTTCGCACGATTTCGGTGAGTATTCGCGTGCCGAGGATCATAGTGCTGCTGCTTTTCGAGCGGTTGCCGAAGAAGGAAGTCAAATTTACCAGGCACAATGTGTTCGAGCGCGACAGAAACACCTGTCAATACTGCGGCAAGGTTTTTGAGCGGCACGAATTGAATCTTGATCACGTCCTCCCGAGAGACCGTGGCGGTCAGACGACTTGGGAGAACATTGTGTGTTCGTGTATTCCATGCAACACGCGAAAAGGCAACCGGCTGCCTCATGAGGCGGGAATTCAGCTGATTCGCAAGCCTAAGCGACCGAAGTGGCGGCCGTTTGTAAACATCAGCTTTTCGCGGCGTCACCACGATAGCTGGAAGCATTTTCTGGATCTGGCATACTGGAACGTCGAACTCGGCCAGTAGGCGGCGGACTCCAGTTTTGAGTGCGCTTACATTGTAAGAACAAAGTACAGCGTTGCTGCGAAGGATACCAAAGCAAGAGCGGCGAGCCCGTAAAGGGCTGCGGCCATCGGATCCCTTGATTCAATGTTCTTTGGAGCCGGGGATAAGCTGACGAAATTTGCCGGCCGCGCACTTGATGTGGCGACGTCGAGCGAGGCTTCCAGGAAATCCGGACGCGGCTGGGAAAGCGAGGCCTCCGCATCGCTGAGGAAGATAGCTTCCACGCTTCCGAAACGAAGCTCGTCTCCATTTCGAAGAATAGCGTCTGTGATTTGTTCGCCATTGACATAGGTTCCATTCGTGGAGCCCGGATCGTGGAGGTGATACCTGCCGGCCTCAAGGAAGAGGTCGGCATGGTGGCTTGAAACAGACAGATCGTCGATTTGCAGAACGTTGTGAGCGAGTCTTCCGATTGTTACCTTTTCTTCGCCGAGGTCAAAGCTGATCCGGTTGTCCTGTGACAGGAAAATCTGAAGCTGGGGCATGTCCGGCTGTGATTACGATTTCTCTTCGGCCTTCTCAACTTCTTTGGCAAACTCCCCGAAGAAGTAGGATGCATCGTGAGGCCCTGGCGAGGCTTCGGGGTGGTACTGCACGCTAAAGGCTGGATATTCTTTGTGCCGGAGGCCAGCCACGGTGCCGTCATTCAGGTTCACGTGCGTAACCTCCACGCTATCTGGAAGCGAGTCGGGATCCACGGCATAGCCATGGTTCTGCGATGTGATGGCGACCTTGCCGGTGCGAAGATCCTTGACAGGTTGGTTGGCACCGCGATGCCCAAACTTCAACTTGAAAGTTCTGCCACCCAAGGCAAGCGCGAGAATCTGATGTCCAAGACAGATCCCAAACATCGGCCGCTTTCCGATCAATCCCCTCACCGCTTCATGGGCATACTCCAGTGCGGCGGGGTCTCCTGGCCCATTGGAAAGGAAGACGCCCTGAGGGTTCATTGCGAGGACCTCGTCGGCGGGTGTCGTCGCGGGAACAACTTTGACTGAGAACCCGTTTCGGCGCAGGGAGCGCAGGATGTTCCGCTTCAATCCGAAATCGTACGCGACGATTTGGTGAGAGACAGGAGGCAGCGCTTCGAAGAGATTGCCTTCTGCATCGGCGGAAGCCTCGGGGAAATCGCTCCTCGAAAGAATCCATTTTCGGCTCAACTTGTTTTCGACGTCCCAATCGAACGGCGCAGCGGTCGTCACCTCTTTCACGAAATCCACGCCTTCGTACGGAACGGATTTCGCCAAGTTGACCGCTTCTTCGTCACTCACATCTTCCATTGCGATGCATGCACGCATGGCGCCCGAGCTGCGCAGCCGGCGCGTTAGAGCGCGCGTATCGATACCCTGGATGCCCGGGATTCCATGCTTCAGCAGAAAATCCTCAAGACTCCCTTGGGAGCGCCAGTTGCTGGCAAGCGGGCTGAGCTCTTCGATGACGAAGCCGCGCACTTGCGGCGTTTCGCTTTCCACGTCGAGGAGGTTAATCCCGTAGTTGCCCACCAGTGGATATGTCATTGCAACGATCTGGCCTCGATACGACGGGTCGGTGAGCACTTCTTGGTATCCGGTCATGGCGGTGTTGAAACAGATCTCGCCCGCCTGCGTCCGGTGAGCACCAAAGGACTCCCCGCGAAAAAGCGTTCCATCTTCGAGAGCAAGTAATGCGTCCACGACCCGGATCATAGACGCTCCGGCGGAACGCTCAACCGGAAACGGTTCTGCCGCGAGCAGTCGTTCGCAGGATGCTGCAGCAATGAGAAAGGAAATGGCCTGCTTCCTTTACAGAAGCAGGCCATCGGAGCGTTTTTGCCCCGCGCGTGCCGTTTCGGCGCATATCCCGTTCCCTGTTCAAGGGTGGATGACCGCCGCAAGGCGCGCTGACTTCCAGCGAAGGCATGTCATTGCGCCTTTCGGCCCAGCCTCCGGGACGATTTGACTTATCGGTTCGGGAGCTTGCGCCGTTCAATCGCGAACACCGCAGGGCAAATTAGTATTTTCGCCTTTCGGCGAACGGTAATTTTTCGAGAGAGCTATTCTCGGAAATCCACCGCCAGCTTTGCCTTCAACTGCTGCTTCAAGCGATCACGGGCAGCGTTGACTTCCTCGTTACTGAGCGTCCTCTCCGGCGCGCGGAATGTCAAGGAGATCGCGACAGATTTGCGATCGATCGGCAGCCTTTCGCCGGATGGGTCTGCGTAGACACTCAGCGGCTCTACCTTTGTAAGGAATTCGATGTTTGTCTGCCAAATCTCTCTTTCGATGTCTCCGTAGGGCAAGCCGACCGGGCAGACGACGGCGATGTCGCGTACGATCGGGGGAAACTTCGGGATATCCTGAAAGACGGACGGTCGTCGCAGCGTCCGAAGAGCGTCGAGAGAAATCTCCCCGACGAGGACCGGCTTTGTTGTACCCATATCGCGGCCAGCTGCCGGCTCGAGTTGGCCCAGGATGCCGATGTATTCCCCCTCTGCGATGAGTTCGCCGAACAGAGCCATGGGAGGTCGTGCATCGCGGCGCTCGCAGATCAGAGGGATACGGGTCAACGCCTCGACGATCCCCTTCGCGTCGTGCCAGTCCAAATCTCGCACCCTTGTCTCACGCCAGGTCCTGGGAGCTGCCTCACCGTGGATTACCAAGGCCAGAGTCCCGTGTTCCTCGCTCTCTCGCGCCTGAAACGTCCTGCCGATCTCATAGAGGCCAGCGGATTTCGCGCCGTAGCGAATATTTCGTTCCAGCGCGGCAAGCAGGCCGGGAAGAAGACTCGTCCGAAGAAAGGCCTGGTCTTCTCCCAACGGGTTGCGCAGGCGAAGAGGCCTTGCATCGCTCCAGAGCATTACCTCGGAGACCAGAGTGCTTGTACGAGCCTCGCTCAAGCCAAGGGCAAAGAGGGATTGACGGACAGCCCATTGAAAGTCGTAGGAGCTATCTGCCTCGCTTGGTGAAGCGGGTGTCGCAGAAATTCTGCCGGGTATTCTTTCAATGCCAATGACGCGGGCCACCTCCTCAATCAGGTCCACCTCGCGAATCAAATCGCGCCGGTGGCTTGGAGCATTCCATGCCGTAGTCGCCTCATCCTCCGCCGCTGGTGTCAATCCCAACCGAGAAAGCGAATCGTTGATTTCCCTTGTTGACGCCTCGATACCCAACAGGGCGCGGCATCGCGCGGGACGTAAGAGGATGGGTCCAGGATTGGACGGCAGTGCTCCGGCAGTCAGGAGCGCCTCTTCTCCCCGGCCATTTGCGAGTTCCTCAATCAAATGTGTTGCGCGCGCCGACGCCGCAACGACACCCTGCGGGTCCGTGCCGCGTTCGAAGCGGTGACTCGACTCGCTGTGCAGGTTGTGAAGGCGGGCCGTCCGTCGCACGGCGACGGGCTCAAAAAGCGCGCTTTCCAGCAACACGTCGCCGGTAGCATCCTCAACGGCAGATTCTTCCCCGCCCATCACCCCTGCCAGAGCAATCGGCCCATCGGCGTCGGCGATGACAAGATCCTCGGTGGACAGGTGGAGCTCGCTTCCATCCAACGCGCGAAGCCTTTCCCCATCTTGAGCCTTCCGCACAATGATGCCGCCGCGCAACTTCGCGGCGTCGAACGCGTGAAGGGGTTGGCCGAGCTCGAACATCACATAGTTTGTGATGTCCACGATATTGTTGATTGATCGAAGTCCCACTGCCTCGAGTCGATCGCGAAGCCACTGCGGACTCGGCCCGACCTTCACGTTCCGAATTCGGCGTGCCGAATAAAACGAACATAGGGCCGATGCCTGAATGGAAACGAACGCCTCCTCCGCATTCACGACGTTAGGGATATCAACGGGGGCCGGCTTAAATCTTGCTCCGGAGAATGCGGCCACCTCGCGAGCCACACCGACATGGCTCAGCCAGTCGGGGCGGTTCGGTGTAATCTCGAGTTCTAAGATGGTATCTGCCGGATACAATTCAGAAAGAGGCCTTCCCACTGCGGCATTCCCGGGCAGGATAAGAAGCCCCTCCGCATCATCGGCCAAGCCCAGTTCCTTCGCGCTGCAAAGCATTCCCTCGCTCTCCACCCCTCGCAACTTGCCGACCTTGATCTTCAGGCCGCCTGGCAGAACAGCGCCAGGGAGGGCCAGGGGCACTTTGTCGCCCGTTACATAATTCTTTGCCCCACACACGATTCTCCGGTTCTGGCTCGATCCGTCATCAACGCGACAAACGCTCAGGCGGTCAGCATTGGGATGTGGGCTCGATTCGAGGATCTGTGCGACGATGACGTTTGGGAAATCCGCTCCTTTTCTCGTGATGCTCTCCACCTTTATCCCAGCACGGGTCAGCAGATCGTCTAGTTCGTCGACGGAACGGTCCCAATCGACGTAGTCGCGCAGCCAATTCAGCGAAATATTCATACCCTCGGAGCCGAAGGCCGCTGACGCTTCGTTCTCATCACGCTAAAACTGCTTCAAGAATCTCAGGTCGTTCTCGACCAGCATTCGGATGTCCGGAATCCGTGCCAAATTCATCGCAAGTCGATCGAGGCCGAATCCGAATGCGAATCCCGTGACATGTTCTGGATCATAGGCACGGTCACCCCGCTTGTTGCAAATCTGCTCGAACACCGCCGGATCAACCATTCCGCAGCCGGCCAATTCCATCCACCGGCCGCCAAGGACTTCGGCCTGGATGTCGATCTCGTAGCTTGGCTCTGTGAAGGGGAAAAAGTGAGGGCGAAAGCGAACCTTGGTTTCCGCGCCGAAAAGCTCGCGGAAAAAATATTCAAGCGTCCCCTTCAAATCAGCGACCGAGATCTCCTTGTCTACGACGAGACCCTCCATTTGTGTGAATTGAGCGAGGTGGGTGGCATCGACCTCGTCGCGTCGGTACGCCGCCCCAGGAGCTACGACGCGCACCGGAGGAGCCTGCGATTCCATGACGCGAATCTGGACTGTCGAGGTATGCGTCCTTAGGAGGCGGCCATCCGGAAGATAAAAGGTGTCCAATTCATTTCGGGCGGGGTGATCAGGTGGCGTATTGAGCGCGTCGAAGCAGTGCCATTCAGTTTCAATGTCCGGCCCGTCGGCGAGCGCAAAACCAAGCCTGCGAAAGATCCTTGCTGCGCTATCAAGCAATTGTGTCAAAGGGTGGATTGAGCCCAGGTCGCGGTGCGTGCCTGGCAGCGTAACGTCGACTGCCAAAAGCTCGCGCGCTTCGGCGGCCGCTCCCAAGGTTCGCTCCCTTTCCTCCAGCGAAGCCTGAACTTCCTGGCGTAATTGGTTCAAAAGCTTTCCGAGCTGCGGCCGATCTTCCTTTGCGACCTCTCGCATGCCTTCGCTCAGGCGGGAAATTTCCCCGCTCTTACCAAGGTATTTGATGCGTGCAGCCTCGAGTGAACGTGGATCGTTGGCAGCCTCAATGGCACTGAGCGCCTCGGCCCGCAGGGATTCGATCCGGGATTCCATCGACAAATATGCGCGAGATGTTGCTTCCTTGGCAGGGAGCGGCATCCACGCCGGAGTCGCTAAGCGGCCTTTGGTGCGAAAGCCGCCTTCGCCTTTTCCACGATCTGCTTGAAGGCTGCGGCGTCCTGAACGGCCAGGTCCGCGAGAACTTTGCGGTCGAGCGTGATTCCCGCCGCCTTGAGGCCTTCGATGAAGCGGCTATAGGTGATACCTTCGGCGCGCACCGCCGCATTGAGTCTCGTGATCCAAAGCGAACGGAAGGTGCGCTTGCGGGTTTTTCGATCGCGATAGGCCCAATACTTGGCCTTCATCTGCGCATCCTTGGCGTAGCGGAACAGCTTGGACCGCCTACCGCGATATCCCTTCGACGCCTTGATCACGCGCTTACGGCGAGCGCGGCTTGCGGGCGAATTCGTTGCACGTGGCATAGTATGTCCCCCGCCCTATTTTGGACGGGGCTCCAGGAACCGGCTGTTGTCTTGTTTGATCCGCGGACTCACCGGTTCCGTAAGCCTCGAGATTTCAAGGCAGTCCGGCGGATCGGTCGTCTACGCAAAAGGCAGATTTGCTTTGATGCGCGCTGCGTCGGCGTCGTGCACGAGCACGGACTTTGCGAGCTTGCGCTTGCGCTTCCCCGATTTGCATTGTAGCAAATGCCGTCGGCCGGCGCGCGTGCGCATCACCTTTCCTCCAGCGGTAACTTTGAAACGTTTGGCAACCGATTTGCGTGTCTTGCTGCGTGCGATGGGCTTTGGCATGGGAAAAGGGCAAGAAAACTAGCGAATCCGCCCGTTCTGGCAAATGAAAACTTTCACCAGCGAACATTGAATCCTGGTCAACCGGCCGGACGTTTGCCTTGCTCGAATGTCACAACAGCGATTTGATGGGACCGTAATGACGATGAAGAAAGCCATAGTAATTCCTTCATACCGCGCCGAAAAAACATTGGCGTCCGTGCTGCCGCGCATCCCCAAGGCATTCTGGGACAACGGGGTCGCCATCATCGTCAACGACAAGAGCCCGGATAGTACTGGGGAGGTCGCTGAGTCTCTGAAAGGTCAGTGGCCCGGGCTCGACGTCGTCCATCATGAAGTAAATCGAGGATACGGCGGGGCACAGAAAACCGGCCTGAAGCGGGGACTTGAGCTGGGCGCATACGCGTTCGCCGTGGTGCACTCGGACGGCCAATATGCGCCTGAAGTCGTCCTCGACCTCATGAAACCGATCCTCGAGGGAAAATCGCATATCGTTCAGGGTTCGCGCATGGTTGGCGGCGGTGCGCTTCGCGGCGGCATGCCGTACATGCGGTACATTCCTAATCGGGTTCTGACGACCATGGAGAACATCGTCTTCGGCACACGAATGGCCGAATTTCATAGCGGTTATATGCTTTACTCGCGCACCCTGCTCGAGCGGGCACCCTTCGATCAACTGCAGAACAACTACAACTTCGATGCCGAAATGATCGTTCTGGCGCACCTCCTCGGCATGGAATGCGCACAGATTGCCATCCCAACCCGTTACGATGACGAGGTATCAAGTCTTGACCCCGTGCCCTACGGAATCAACGTTCTCAAAATGATGGCTCGACATCTCGGAGGTCACTATAGAAAACTCCTGAGGAAAGACGGGTAAACCAGCCGGGATCTTCGAAACATTCTTCGGAGAAAAACGGTTGACTCCGGAGCCCGGACAATCGTAGATGGGAGGTTTTTCATGAAGATCCTTCTCCTAGGCGCAGGTGGGTTCATCGGCGCAAATCTCGCCGAGCGCCTTGTCCACGATGCCAATCATCAAATCACTGCTCTTGATATTGAGCGCGAGAAGCTTGAGGAGACATTGAAGGGTGGCGAGATCAGTTATATCCACTTCGACATTCGTCGAAATGAGAAGGAACTCGAGAGGCTCACTGTGGAACACGACTTGGTCGTGGATCTCGTGGCCATGGCCAATCCCAGCCTGTATGTCAGCAATCCTGTCGACGTTTTCAAACTGAACTTTAGCGAAAACTTGAAGATCGCGGAGTTCTGCGTAAAGCACAGGAAGCGCATCGTGCAGTTTTCTACGTGTGAGGTTTATGGGATTACTTCCGCGCGGGCGTTCGGAAAGGATTCCGCCAAGCATCCTACTCCGTTCGTTGAGGACGAGACGCCCCTGATCATGGGACCGGTCAAGAACCATCGCTGGATCTACGCCTGCGCAAAGCAGTTGCTGGAGCGTGTCCTGCACGCTTACGGCCTGGAGGAGGGCCTCAACTATTCGATTATCAGGCCCTTCAATTTCATCGGTCCGCGGATTGATTACCTACCCAGCGAGCAGACGGGCAACCCGCGTGTCTTCAGTCATTTCATGAACGCGTTGCTTTACGGAACGCCGATGAAACTTGTGGACGGTGGAATGAACTACCGTGCCTACACATATATCGACGACGCGGTGGACTGCATCGTGCGCATTATTGAGAATCGAGGCGGCGTTTGCGATCGCCAGATCTTCAACATTGGCACACCCGAGAACGAAGTCACCATCAAGGATCTTGCCGGCAAGATGTATGCGATTTTCGACAAGTTCTTCCGTCAGCCGGGCGATCCGTACCCCGAGATTATTTCCGTATCCAGCGAGGAATTTTATGGCAAGGGATACGAGGACTGCGACCGCCGCATCCCCGATGTCTCGAAGGCACGGAAGCTTGTCGGCTGGAAATCAGAGCACGATCTTGATTCGGTCTTGTATCACACGATGAAGTATTTCGTGGACAAGCACCGCGCGAAGCAGCCGATCGCCGCGTAGAAAAGCGGTCTGAGAGTTTTGGTCAGGAGGCTTGCCTACCTCCAGAGGAAAAGGGCGCAGAGAATCAAGGCGCAGGAGTAGAGGGCACCCGCCAAGACTGCTGCCCGATATCGCCGTATTTTCGCAGTAACCCATGCGATCTGGTCGCGCATAACCCAGGGCATACCCACCCAGAAGAGCCCGTTGATGATCCACACGTAGGCGAGCAGGACGAGCAGGAGGCGGCTTGTCTCATGGCGCATGAAAGCAGCTTCAAGAAGCGGCTCCGCTGCGAGGAGCGCCAGCATTCCGACAGCTCGAACGGCGAGAAATTCCTCAACGTACTTCCAGGAAAGAAAAGCGCCTAGGACTATGCCGATGAGCATGGGATTGCGAAGTCGCGCGAACTCGCCCAAGTCCATCCCCTGGATAAGCAAGAAACTCCACACCGCCGCAAGGGTAATCAGCACGGTCCCCATGACTCGCGATCGCGGAAATTGCCTCAACAGTCTTAGGCTGTCACGCGAACGCAAGAGCGCGAGGCAATGCAAAGCAAGAAGCGCGGCGCCAGTCACCAGACCGACAGTTTGGAGAGTAAAGGAATAAATCATTTAGCCGCCGCGGCGGGCTGTCTCCGCTTTGCTCCCTCCCAGTTTTTCCGCGTTAGCGCGTCACTAGCTGCCGCGACTTGTGCCTGCTTCTTGCTGAGTCCTTCGCCGCGGCCGAGTTCGGCATCATTCCAAATGACCCGCGCAACAAAGCGCCTCGAATGGTCCGGGCCGCTTTGCTCGAGCACTTCGTAGATCGGAGCGCACGGTTCTATCGCTTGGAGAATCTCTTGCAGCGCCCCCTTCGGATTGACTTCCTCGGGGTCGCGAGCGATGCGCTCGAAATCGTCTTCGGTGGCCCGGAGCACGAAATTTCGCGCGGCGTCGAAGCCGCCGTCGAGATAAACAGCGCCCACGACGCTTTCGAACGCGTCCGCCAGCGTGGACGACCGTTCGCGTCCGCCGCTTGCCTCTTCGCCGCGTCCCATCATCAAGTAGCTGCCGAGATCCAATTCCTGTGCCCGCGTCTTTAGCGCCGCGCGGGAGACGATTCTTGTGCGCAGCTTTGTCATCGTTCCTTCGCTAAAATCCGGATACAGTCTGTAGAGGTGTTCCGTAACGACAAGTTGGATGACTGCGTCGCCCAGAAATTCAAGGCGCTGATTGTCGAAAGGATAGTTCTTCCGCTCGAGCGAGATGCTGGGGTGAGTCATGGCCTCAGCGAGGAGCAAGCCGTTGCGAAACTTGTAGCCGAGCCGGCCTTCGATCGGATTCATGATCGAAGCAGCATGGCGGCTGGGATCGCTATGAGTCATGGGATGCAAACGCGTCTATCATCAATTTAGGACATTTTTCAGAAGCGGCGCCTAGAAAAACAGCTGAAGTCAGGCACTGAAATAGGTTCAAGATCACTGCGCATCGTGGAATCATCCTTCCAGAGTATCGTCCATGGCATCCAGGAGAGCGCCCATCGTTTCCTCGGTTTCGTCGCCCATGTTGGAAATTCGAAAAGTCTTGCCCTTGATCTTCCCGTATCCCCCATCTATGAGCATTTGATGCCGGTCCCGCAAGCGTGCGATCCAGGCGGCGACGTCAATCCTCTTAGTGTTCTCCACGCAGGTAAGGGTGAGCGAGCGATAACCATCCGCGGCGAAAAAACCAAACCCACGGTTCTTGACCCAGGCGTGAACCATCGCATTGAGCCTGCAGTGCCTCTCATAGCGCGTCTCGAGGCCTTCGTCGGCGATCTCATCAAGTTTGGAGCGAAGCGCGTAGATTAGCGGGATCACAGGGGTGCTCGGCGTCATATCCTGCTCGTCATTCCTTGCGAACTCGAGAAAGTCGAAGTAGTAGCCCCGCGCGCCAATAGTCTTGGCACGCTCCATCGCCCGCTCGGAGACCGAAAATAATGCGAGGCCCGGAGGCAGAGCCAGAGCTTTTTGGCTCCCTGTCAGCAATACGTCAATGCCAAGGCGGTCCATCGGGATAGGTTCTGTTGAGAAAGACGAGACCGTATCGACGATGAACATCACTTCGGGGAATCTGGCCATCACCTCCGAAATCGCCGGCAAGGGATTCCGTACGCCGCAGGACGTCTCATTGTGGATGAGTGTCAACGCGTCAAAATCGCCTGTCGAGAGCTTCTTCTCGATCATGTCAGGCGGGATGGCCTCCCCCCACTCGACCTGGAGGGCGTCCGCCTCCTTTCCGCATCGCTTGCTGACATCGTACCATTTGTCCGAGAAGGCCCCGCACATGCAGTTGAGGACTTTGCGAGCGACAAGGTTGCGGATGGCCCCTTCCATGACACCCCATGCCGATGAGGTAGAGAGAAAGACGGGCCGCTGTGTGCCGAAGAGCAACCTGAGCGCCGGCTGGATCCCGCGATAGAGCGCTTTGAAATCGCTCCCGCGGTGCCCGATCATCGGCTGGCACATCGCCCGCAGGGTCCTCTCGGAAACCTCAACGGGACCGGGAATGAATAGTCTGACTTGCTTCGTCCGCATCATCGAGAATTAGCTGTCCCAAATGAAATTCTCCAAGCGCAATCGATTGACGCGCTCGCGGGCCTCGTCAGCGCGGGGGCCGTCCACGCTGCCGATCTTTTCATATACGGCAATTGCTTCCTTCCAAAGTCGTTGCGACTCAAGGAGGCGCCCGGCGTCAAAGCCGGCCCGGTAGAACCAAAAGAATTCGGGTCCGCCTTTCTGTCCCTGCGAGAACACGGCGTAGTAGCAATCAAGGGCGGCATCCGAGTTGCCGAGTTTCTCGTAGGCGGCTCCCATTTTTGTCAGGGCCTGGTGGCTCCATATCTTAGGCGCATCGGTATCGTCCGAGATTTGCCGCCACGTCGCGATCGCCGATTTGTAGTTATCCGGCTCTTGGGCGCCCTGGGAAAATAGTGTGTCGCCTTTTTCGACAAGCACCGCATAGCGAAGGTTCGGATCGGGACCGGACTCAAGGACCCGGTCAAGAACGCCGAGCGCCTCTTTTGGTCGCTTGAGAGCATTCAGGAGGCTCGCTTGTGCAAGTCGCGCTCTCAATGAGAGAGATCCACCCGACTTTACGACTTGCTCAAAGACTCCTATCGCCTCCTCCATCTCGGATGGGTCGAGTGAACGCGCCATCGCCTGACCGGAAAGGAAAATGGCCTTTTCAGCCAGCGGCGAGTCCGGAAACTTTTCGGCTACGGTGGTGAACTGGCCTCGAGCATTGAGATAATCGCCTCGCCGGTAAAGTATCTCGGCCCACTTCATTCGGACCTGTGATTCGAACCGGGAGTCTGGATATTCTTTGAGAAAGTCTTCCGCGAGTTTTGCGACTTGTGCCTCCGCTTCACGGTCCCCGTTGTCGCCGACGAAGATCGCAAGGTAGTCGGCTCTTTCTTTGGTGGCGGGATCGTCTGTTGAAATACGACGCAATGCGGCGTGCGCGTCGTCTGCGGAGCGCTCGATATCGGCCAACTCTGCGAGCGCCAGCCTCGCGCGTTGCGCGTATGAGGAATCGCTGTCTGCTATTTCTCCGAGAAGGTGCGCAGAGACAGCTGAGCGTTTCGAAGCCTGACGCATCGCTTCAAGGAAGCGAATCCTGTCGAGGGTCCGGGCGAATTCGGGGCGTGCTGTCAGCCGACGTATGGCTTCGTTCTCTAGGTCCGGAGCGCCCGCGAGAAGCGCGCATACCGCGGCATTTTCAAGCGCTGACATTTCCAGATCGGATGCCCCTGCTGCTTGCAGGAAAGAATCTGCCGCCTGCTTGAACTGACCGAGGGCGGCTTGCGCCTGTCCGCGGACGAAGCTGTTGCGAAATCCCTTTCCGGCTTGTGCCGTCTGAAGCGCTTCCTGCGCGCGATTTGCGGCGACTTGCGAAACCGAGAGTTCAGCCCTTGCCTCATTCGCAAGAAAGTGGCTTGGGTACTGCGCGAGAAATTCGCTGAAGAGTTGCCGGCTCTTCTCGGCCTTGCTCGCTCGCGCTTCGTTGCGTGCCAGATAAAATGATGCGAGTGCAGCGCGCTGTCCATTCTTGGAATCCGCCGCCCATCGACGCAGTTCCGCACTGGACGCAGCTCCCTCGTGGGCATAGATGCGGTCGAGCGCCGCGAACGCGTCGGGAAGTCCGGGAAGACGCGAGTTCTCCTCGATATAGGTCTCCATGATCCTCTCTGCGTCACCGGCTTCGCCCTGGCGTAGTCGACATTCGGCAAGTGCGACCGCAAGGGTCGCAGCAAGGCTGGCGGGCGGATCCTTAATCTCCTTGAGTTTTTCCTCCGCTTTCGCCGGTTCTCCGGACGCGAGCCATGCTCGCGCTGTGAGGTAGGTTGCATGTTGTTGTTGTTCTGGAGATAATCCCTCGGCCGAAGAAAGGACGCTCAACGCACCCGCATTGTCTCCCGCATCGAGGCGGATTTGCGCAAGCTCCAGCGCCGCGTCTCCGGGCGAGGCCGGGTTCCTTTTAAGAAACGCCGAGAGCGACTCCGAGGCCTCGGAGGTGCGGCCCAAGGCGCAGAGCATCCTCGCTGCCCCTACAGCAGCCTGGGATGCAAAGCGTTCGTCCTGACCTAGGCTCTGGTACAGTGTCAGCGCCTCGTTTGGTTTGTTGAGCGCCGCGTTAGCCTCCGCCAGCCAGAACATGGCCTCCGCGCTGGCCGCACCGGACTTCTTGAGCAGACTGGCGCTCTCCTGGAATCTTCCTGCCGTGAAGAGCGCTCGCGCCAATAATAACTCAGCCGTTGGTTGATCCTCGCGGGCGAACTTGGGGGCTTGGCTCAGATTGTAGATGGCGACTTGGGGAAGACCGTCCTCCAGCGCCTGACGCGCCTCATCAATGCGCGAGTCCCGGCCAAGCGCCGGAACGGCAAGCAGAATGCACACTAGGAATGTTCTCATGCTCGCAGGGCGCGCGAAAGGTAACGCCCGGTGTAGCTTGAGGGTTCCCGAGCGATTCGCTCGGGCGGTCCGTCGCACACAACGCGACCTCCCCCATCCCCGCCCTCCGGTCCCAGGTCGATAATCCAGTCCGCGCATTTGATGACTTCGAGATTGTGCTCGATGACAATGAGTGTGTTGTGAGCGTCGCGCAGTTTGATGAGCACCTCCAGCAGCTTGTGGATGTCTGCGAAATGCAATCCCGTTGTGGGTTCA